>JBEKVS010000155.1:0-22093 GCA_049513795.1 Occallatibacter sp.
GAATTCATGCATGTACCTGAGATACGACTCCAACTTTGCTTTGGCAGTACGAATGCTTCAGCGGTTGTCAAGTCTGCGACGGTTGTCAAGACTGCGGCTGATCTTCGGATCATTCCAACAGGAGCTGAACAACATGAAACGTGTCGTGATCGTTGGAGGCGGCTTTGCCGGCCTGACCTGCGCCCGGAAGCTGGCTTCGCATCGGAACGTTCACGTCACGCTGATTGACAAGAACAATTACTCGCAGTTCCAACCTTTGCTCTACCAGGTGGCAACCGCCATGTTAGCGCCTGGTAACGCGGCCTTTTCGTTGCGCGCCCTCCTCCGCCGCCACGCCAACGTGGATTTCAAGATGGCGGAGGTGGTCTCCGCCAATCTCGAAACGCGAGCGGTCGAAACCGCGGGTGGCAAGACGTATCAAGGTGACTTTCTGGTTCTCGCCGCCGGAGCCAGGGCGAATTTCTTCGCCACGCCCGGAGCGGATGAGCATGCATTTGCGTTGTATTCACTTGACGACGCGGAGTTGCTTCGATCGCGAGTTCTGACGCTGCTGGAGTCCGTCGATCGAGACCCTCCGCTGATCGATCGGGGAGCGTTGAATTTTGTTGTCGTAGGAGCGGGTCCAACCGGCGTTGAGATCGCCGGCGCGCTTGGAGGCCTGACCCAGCGCGTGCTGAAGAACATGTATAGCGAGCTGGATATGACCAGGGCGCAGATATATCTGGTCGATATCGGCCACACAGTATTGAACGGGTTTTCCAGGAAATCTCAGGAGTACGCGACTCGAAAGTTGAAGCAGGATGGAGTGCAAATCCTCTTGGGAGTGGCCGTCAAGGAAGTGCATCCAGGCCACGTCCTGCTGTCGGACGGAACCAGGATCCTAACTCATACTGCAATCTGGGCGGGAGGGCTGAGAGCGTCTCCGTTATCGGGCGCACTCGGTGTTCAGCCCGGGCGCGGCGGACGCATCGATGTGCAGCCTGACTTTAGCGTCAAAGGCTTCCCCGGCGTGTACGCGCTAGGAGACTTTGCCAACATCGCTGGCGCGGACGGTAAACCGTTGCCGCAACTTGCATCCGTCGCGCAACAGGCAGGGAAGTATTGTGCCAGGAATATCGCTGCCTTGATAGCCGGGAAACCGGGAAAGCCCTTCAAGTATTTCGACAAGGGAATCATGGCAATGATCGGGCGCAACGCGGCGGTGGCCGAACTTGGAGAGCGGCGCTTTGAATTTACCGGTCCGATTGCCTTCGCTGCATGGCTGGGCGTTCACGCGCTGTTGCTTGTGCCGACTCGCGCCCGGATCGAAGCATTTATTGAGTGGGCATGGGTTTATTTTGGTGGTTCGTATATCGCTCCGGTTCTCGATCGTCCTGAGCAGGTGACGGTCAACTGGCACGAGGACGAGGAAAAGGAATTGCTTCGGGCAAAGAGTTAGGAGCCGGCGGTCACAGGTAGCTCAACGGTTTCTCGAACCGTGGGGACAATTCAACAGATCGATCTGATCAAGCCGCTTCGATCTTGACCCTCACATTACTTCCAAGCCACGCGTCCTGCTCTGGCCAGTAAAGCGTCCAATCCACTTCACTGCTCCCGGCTGCGGGCGCGATGTCGGCGCTGTAGCCCGCGCAGCCCAATGCGCGGCAAGCCACGGTCTGGTTGGTCTTCCAGCCGTTGTCGGTCCACACTGCCACAAAATTCTGGCCGTCGAGAATGCGCAGCGTTTTGCCGGCGGCCAGGGTTTGGACGGGCCGGCTGCGGGTGTGGATTTCGAGGTCGTGCCGCACGCGCTTGCGCCCAACCGGCTCACAGTAGCGCTGGTAGACGGAATCGACCCGGTCAAAGACCTTCCCGTCGAGCGCCGAGCGAAGCAGCTTGAGGTACTCGGCGTGCGCCCACACCAGCGGCATGGCCGAACCCGCGGGCTGGCCCAGAAACATTCCGTGCTCGGGAAGGTCGGGCTCGTCCCACGCCTGCTCCGGCACCATCTGGCCGTCGCTGGCGAATTTCTCATAGGTTGCAATCAGCGGGGCGATGTCGTGGCCGGCGGCCAGTTCGTAGTGCGCACGCTCGCCGGTTAGAAGCGGCCAAACTCGGCCCTGGCCCCATCCCTCAAACGGGCCCCCGTGTGGCTGCTCACCATAACCATCCCAGTTATAGCGCAGCCAGCCGGGCCCCGGCGGAAGATCGCGCTTGATTACCGCGTCCACCACCTTGAGCGAATCCGTCATGAGCGGGTCATCCGCGCGGCGCACGCCGTAGCGCACGAGTTCCAGAAAGCCCGCGTCGATAATCTCCCGTGCTTCAAACTCGTAGCGCGTGCCCGGGGGACGGTTCGACACTCGGATGGTTTCAAACCCGCATCCCTCGCGCGCGTAGGACTCACCGCACTGCGGCGGGCGGATGCGCATGTAGTGGCGCGTCACAGCAGGATGCAGCACGCCGTTGTTGGTCACCGTCCAGTCTTCGAGATGGCCTTCGATCCAGTCGGCAAACTCCTCGAGAAACGTGGCCAGCTCGTGCGACTCGTGAGCGTGCATCATCTCCGCGGCGCAGATGAGACTGGTAATGACCGCGGCGAGCGTGGAGGGCGAGTAGCCGGAGATTTCCTCCCACCGCTCTTGCTGGGTGATGGGAGCCTGTTGCAGCAGGCAGGCCGCGGCTCGCTCGACAAACGGGAAGATGTCCATTTCGCCTAGACCTTTGGCCTTCCAAAGCCGCCACGCAAGAATGATCGGAAAGGCCACTTCATCCAATTGCTTTCCGCGCCAATAGGGAGTTCCATCAATCCAGAAGTTCTGCGCAAAGCCGCCGTCTGGCTGCTGCGTGCAGGCCAGGTAGACAAGGGTGCGGCGCGCAGTCTCCGCGCGGCCGCATGCGATAAGCGCAGTGGCTGTTTGCACCATGTCGCGCGTCCACACCAGATGATAGCCACCCATGTCATCGTCGCCGTGCGCCTGACCCCAGGGAATTGAGGCCGAAGCCACAAATGCGCCGGAATACGTTTTGTCTTCGTGTGCCAGCAGCACATTGTGGCTGGCGCGCATCAGCTTGCCGCCATCCTGTGCATGGGCTGCCAGCCACTCTGGATTCGCCGCTCTCTTCCACTGCTCGATGAAGCGCTCGCGTAGTTCCTTGAATGGCGCTGTGAGCGCGTTCACGGTCTGCTGAGCGGCGGTGTGATGCCCTTGTCCGATGCCGATAGCCAGCGTGAACTCCACTGCACCGGCAACGCTGTCAGGATCTGGATCAGGCGCAGCGGCTGGTTGAAGTTTGATCTCGCCCATCACGGCAATGTTTCCGCCTGAAGCGGAGCCAAACTCCCAATCCATTTTGAAGTTGTCCATCAGGTCGTGCCAGCCATCGCTAGCGCCTACAAATCCGCAGCTAACCCGCGCGAACCCGTGACTGGCTCCCATGACCAGCGACCAGTCATTCTTCCACGCAAGCAGGGCCTTGTGCCCGGCGAAATCCACTGCGCGTGCGCAGTTGCCCTGGCCGCCGCCATCGAGATGGGGCGCCAGCAGCGCATACACTTTCAGCCGCGGCAACAGCTCCGGAAGCGCTTCAATGCGAACATGCTGCAGCACCACAGAATGGTGAGGATCGCAGATGATCTCCTTGATCAGCGTGTAACGGCCTTCCGGATCACGGCTCACATAGCGCGCCCCGAGGGTCTCCGGATGAATGTATTCGAAGGTTGACACAAGGTCGCGCTTTTCTTCGTGCGCGAAGTTCTCCTCATCGGTAATGAGGAACTCCATATCCCGCACCTGTGCGCGGTCGATGGTGGGGTGGTAAATCTCGTTGAGGATACCGTGCGAGCAGGTGAACCAGATGCGGCTTGAAGCCGCATAGGCCGTGCACACCACGTCTTTCCGGCTCGAGGTCCAACGCGGCTCTGTGCCGGGCCAGCCGAACGCCTCACCCTGCTGGTCAAGCCATCGGTATAGCGGCTGATTGCTCATCGTTTCACGCTGCGATTCAGTTATCGAGAGAGAGGTGGAAAGTTCATTCAGTTTTTCCGCCGTAATTTGCTTCCTGCGTCAGCTGCCTGACTGGTATTCCGGGGCCCGTTCCCCTGCCGCATCGCGATCAGCGAGCAGGATAGCCTGGTCGCGATCAACCCGCCCGGCAGGAATCGAGACGTCCCCGTTGTAAAGTCGGCTGAGCATTTCCACCTTGTCTTTTCCAGTGACGACCCAAAGTATTCGCCGCGCACGATTGAGCATCGGATAGGTAAATGTCATTCGGCGTCGGCCTTGATAGACCGCGGTGATTGCGACGTCGTCCCCGGTGATATCGAGCACAGCGTCGCCGGGTACGAGCGAGGCGGTATGTCCGTCGGGACCGAGTCCAAGATGGATCAGGTCGAGCAATGGCGGCGCTCCGACGACATCTTGAATTGCCTTTGCGTACAGCGTGGCCGCGGCCTCCAGGTCAGGCGATTCTACGGGCATGGCATGTATCTGCTCCGGGCCCAGCGGGGAGCTCTCAAGCAGGCTTTCCTTCAAATGAGTGAGATTTCGATCCGGGTGCCCAGCGGGCGCCACGCGTTCATCCACCTGGAATACATGAACACCGACCCAGGGAATGTTTTCCGCTGCCAGCGCGCGCAGCATGATCCAGGGAGTGTGGCCGCCACTGACAGCCATGGCAAACAGGCCGCGCGCGGCGATCGCAGCACGGGCATCCGCGGCAATGATCGCCGCACCGGCTCGCGCCACGGCATCGGCTTGGTCGAATATTTCAAACTTCATGGGCTTTCTCCAAAAATGGGCCAGTCCTACGCGCTGTACTGCAGATCCTCGATGGAAGGAACCACATTGCCAGCCAGCTTTCGAACGAAGGTCGGGTCTTCCTGCTCTCTCATCACCGGGCTGACCCACCCTCCATCGGGTGAGGCAACTTGTTCCACCTCATTCGGACCCCAGGTTCCCGGATCATATTCGTAGACTTGAGTCTCGGCTCGCAGCGCCGGGTCTACGATTCGCCAGGCTTCCTCAACATAATCCTGACGTGCAAACAGCGTGGAATCGCCCGCCAATGCATCGCCCAGGACGCGCTCGTATGCGTCCATTTCGTTTGGGCAAGGATGACTGCTGGTCACGATCTCGACGTCTTCGCCTTGCAGCACTTCGCCAGGCGCCATGACCGTCGTGCCCAAGGCTATCGTCATGTCCGGACTTATCCGGAATCGCAAATGATTCTGAGACAGGGCGCTCGCTCGGATGATCGACGGAGGTTTTCGAAATCTGGCCACGACCTCGGTGCAGGTGACAGGCATGTTCTTTCCGGCGCGAATATAGAATGGGACGTCCTTCCAGCGCCAGGAATCAATCTCCAGCCGCAGCGCGGCAAACGTCTCCGCATTCGAATCGCAGCGGACTCCGCTCTCCTGGCGGTAGCCGCGGAACTGCCCGCGAACAAGATTCTTGGCGTCCACGGGTCGAATCGCTTTCAGCACCTTTACCTTCTCATCGCGAATAGTCTCGCTGTCTGAGCGGACCGGAGGCTCCATTGTGAGGTTGGACAGGATTTGGAACACATGGTTCTGAATCACGTCGCGAATCGTTCCGGTCTGGTCGTAGAACGCTCCTCGTCCTTGCACACCAAAATCCTCGGCCATTGTGATCTGCACGCTCTCGATGTAGTTCCGATTCCAGAACGGTTCCATGAAGGCGTTGGCGAAGCGGAAGATGACGACATTGTTGACAGGACGCTTGCCAAGATAGTGGTCGATGCGAAAAATATCCGATTCAACGAACGCTGAATGCAGAATCCGATTGAGCTCTCGCGCCGAAGCAAGGTCGTGCCCGAAGGGCTTCTCGACAACCACGCGCGCGCCCGCAGCGGAACCCGATTTCGCCAATTGCTCCACCACGGTCCCAAACAGGATCGGCGGGATGGCCAGGTAATGCGCCGGTCGTTGTGCACCGCTCAATTCTTTGCGGATCGCCTGGAATGTTGAGGCGTCTGCGTAGTCGCCGTCCACATAGCGCAATTGGTTGCACAGCTTCGCGAAAGCCGCGGCATCGATTCCACCGTGCTTCTCAAGGCTGCTGCGTGCCCGCGCGCGAAGCTGTTCAAGATTCCAACCAGCTTTGGCCACGCCGATTACCGGCACGTCAAGATGGCCACGCTTCACCATGGCTTGAAGCGCGGGAAAAATCTTCTTATAAGCCAGGTCGCCAGTGGCGCCGAAGAAGACCAAGGCATCCGATTTTGAGTTGTTCATCGTGGATATCCCTCTTCTCGCAAGCTCATTTGCCGGGAACTTTCTCCAAATGACCGCCGAAGCCCAGGCGCATTGCGGAAAGGAGCTTGTCCTGATAGTCCGCCTCACCGCGCGACGTAAAGCGCTGGTAGAGCGCTGCGGAGAGAACGGGAGCAGGCACTGCTTCGTCGATAGCCGCCTTGATCGTCCACCGGCCCTCGCCGGAGTCAGAGACGCGCCCTGCGAATTGAGAGAGAGCGGGATCTTTGACCAGGCCGGCCGCCGCCAGATCGAGCAACCATGACGCAACTACGCTGCCGCGCCTCCAGACCTCAGCGATGTCGCGCAGGTCGAGATCGTATTGGTAGTGCTCGGGGTCGCGAAGTGGCGTAGTCTCTGCGTCAACTTCATCATGCCGCTTGCCCACGTTGGCTTCGCGCAAGATAGAAAGCCCCTCCGCGTATGCAGCCATGAGGCCATACTCGATTCCGTTGTGAACCATCTTCACAAAATGGCCAGCACCGTTTGAACCGCAATGCAAGTAACCTAGTTCGGCGGTGCCGCCGAGGTTCTCCCGTCCCGGCGTGCGGGGGATGTCACCCAGACCCGGCGCCAGCGTCAGGAAGATTGGATCGAGGTGCTTCACCGGCGCGCTTTCGCCGCCAATCATCATGCAATAACCGCGTTCGACGCCCCACACGCCTCCGCTGGTCCCCACGTCCAGATAGTGAATGCGTTTGGCGGCAAGATCCGCAGCGCGCCGGATGTCATCAACATAGTGCGAATTGCCGCCGTCAATCAGGATGTCTTCCGGATCAAGATAGGGCAGCAGGTCAGCAATGGTTTTCTCCACCACTGCGGCCGGGACCATTAGCCATATCGCTCGCGGTTTCGCAAGCTTCGAGACGAACTCCCGCAGGGAAGTGCTTCCTTCAGCTTTCGCCTGGACCAGCTCATCGACAGCTTTCGCAGACATGTCAAACACTACGCACTGATGGCCGCCTTTGAGCAGCCGCCTCACCATGTTTGCGCCCATCCTTCCAAGCCCTACCATTCCAAGTTGCATAGATCACTCCTTTATTGATATTGATGTCGTATTCTTGCGTACGTTGCTTTTCGCTTTTGGCGAAACTCGTTCGCGCTCATTCAGAAGCATATGTGCCGGTCAAAACCGCGAGTCATCAGGAGACCCTCCTTCAGTCCCATGTTGAGCGGGCACATGCCAGGCCTTCATCTGTTCGCGAGCTCCTTGAGTGCAGAGGTCTTGGAATCGATCACCGCCATCAGTTCGTCCCAGGAACGAACAAACGACTTTGCCCCTTCGTCTTGAAGCTGTGCCGCGAGAGCGTCAACATCGATGCCGGCCTTCGCAAACTGTGTCAGCACTTCTTCGCAATCGCCACCTTCCGCAGGCAAAATGGAGCCCAACTCGCCATGGTCAGCGAGGGCCTTCAGAGTACCTTCCGGCATGGTGTTCACCGTGAAGGGCGCAGCAAGAGCCTTGACGTAGAGGACGTCCGACGCTTTCGGGTCCTTTGTTCCTGTACTTGCCCACAAGAGCCGCTGGGGCCGCGCGCCGGCGTTGAAAGCGCGCTGCCAGCGCGGGGAGTCAAGCAACGATCGATAGGCCTTGTAGGTGCGCTCCGCGATGGCGATACCGAGCCGGTTGTTCAGCGAGTCAGGCACTTTGCCCTTCACCGCCGAATCCCAGCGACTGACGAACACCGATGCGACGGAAGCGACATCAGCTCTCAGCCCAGCATCGACGCGCCTTTCGATGCCGCGCAAGTACGCGTCCGCGGCCGCCAGGTACTGTTCGCGAGAGAACAGCAGCGTGACGTTGATGGGGATGCCTGCAAATATCGCCTCTTCAATCGCAGGCAGTCCTTCCTTGGTGCCGGGAATCTTGATGAACAAGTTCGAGCGTCCGCCGCGCGCGTGCAGATCCTTGGCTGCGGCCAAAGTACTAGCTGTGTCATAGGCAAGCAGTGGTGACACTTCCAACGATACCCACCCGTCCACACCCCCAGTTTGCTCGTGGACTGGTTGAAATTGAGATGCGGCCCGCGTGATGTCTTCCAGGGCCAGTTCGAAAAACAGCGCTTCGCCTGATTTACCCTGACTCACCTTCTCGCGCATCGCGCTGTCGTAAGCGGTGCTGTTCTTAATAGCATGATCGAAAATTGTAGGGTTTGAAGTTAGACCGGTTACCGAGAGCTCGGCGATATAGCTCGCCAGCTTTCCGCTGTTCAGCAGATCGCGCGTGATGTTATCGAGCCAGATGCTCTGGCCCAGATTATGCAGCAATTGTGTCGCATTCATAGTGCCCCTTCACAAGTGTCCGTTGTCGGAAGTTGGACCGGCCAGGGTAGAATCGGATGCGCTCAAGAGCGTCCCTGGAGAGCTCATCCCAAAGTTTGTTCACCGCTTGAAAGAGCCCGCGCCCACTTGGCAATCACGCAACCGCAGGCGTGTTGTCACCCGCGGTGCGCATCCCTGGCATGTCGAGAATTTAGATCCAGCCAATCGGCTATTTGTCGTCCTTCGGCGTTACTTCTCTCAGTTCGCCTGTTGCCAAATCGAAGACGAATCCGCGAATCACGATGTCAGAAGGAATCCACGGGTGCGACCTGAGTTTCAGAACCTGCTTTTGTGTGGCAAGATTCACGTCGGAATAGCAGTGAAATTTATCCGGAGCTACCGCCCACACGCCGCATTGGGTGTGAATGTGGTTTTCAAAACCTTCCTCAGAAAACATCTCCATCCCGCAACCGGTGTGCCCGACGACCATGATCTCTCGCACGCCCAGGACGTGAATTGAGAACATGAGCGACCGCACAACATCTGCGGTTGCTGCCGTTCCGACGTTCCGAATCACATCCGCATCGGCCGGCTTGATGTCTAGCCATTCGAGCAGTTCGTTCAAGCGGGGGTCCATGCAGGTGAGGATTGCAATCTTCGGAGCCGGCTTGTTTGCCAGCGAAGGATCATGATGCTGTGCTGTCTTTCGGCTGGCAGCAATAGCGTGTTCGATCAAGCTCATTTGCTTTCTCCTGAATCGCGTCACAAGTCCGGCATTCGGTTTGCCGCAACGCGTGGTTTAATGTGGTTTATGCGGATCGAGCCCTCTCGTACGGACTCCGCAGTCTCGAGGTGGAGGTCCAATAGGGATGAAATATCAAGGTCACTGGTCGTTGATCCGGCGACGGTCTTCTGTTTCCGAAGCGCATTCCTCCCCGCGGCTCATGCGACGTGGGTCGCGAGGGCCATGTAGTGATTAAGCCAGAGAGGGAAAATTGCAACAATTGGACGAAGGTATCGGTCGATACCTTTGTCTGATGGAACCCCTACGACGATTTAATTCAGATTGCTTATCGGCAGGCACGAGCTTTGTCGCGTCGGCACTTATCGACCTCCGAGCGCCGCGGCTTCGAATAGTTCTCTATAGGCGTCTGTCAACATGCCGAGGGTGAATGCGCGGTTCAGGCCGCTCGGGTTGGGTAACACCCAAACCGCAGATCCGCCCAGTGTAGTTTTTTGTAATCCCCAGGAAAGGTCGCGCTGGTTCAGAAACACTGAAACCGCGGGCTTTCCCAGGAATGCTATGTATCTGGGCCTGTACTTCGCCATCTTGCGCGCAAAAGGAGCACGAGCAGAGACGTAGTCGTCACGGCTGAGGTCTGTTGCGCTTACTGTCGGCCGAGCGACTGCAGATGTGATGCCACAACCATAACCGAGTAAGAGGCGTGCGTCTTGCGGCTCCAGTTGCGTGGCGGTAAAGCCCGCGAGGTGAAGCACACGCCAAAAGCGGTTGCTGCGGTTCACGAAGTGTAGTCCGATTGCAGCCGACCGCATTCCCGGATTGATTCCACAGAAGACTACGTTGAGGCGAGTCGAAATGACGTCCGGCAAGCCTGTTGATTGTGGCTTTAGGTTAGGAGGCATGGCTTAAGTACACCATAACTGTGATCATCGGGATCCGTCCCATTCGTGCTTAACTCACAGGGTAACTCTTCGGCTCGGCGCTGGAGCGAAAATGCGCCGGCGGTTTGAGTACCGGTCAATCTTTGAGCAAGTTCTTGGGGCCGCTTACATATTCACTGCCACGTTCGTAGAACCGTAACAAGCGGCCCGCCCCGTGAGTTAGACCGATGCGCACGGTCTTGCCAATCGGGCCCGTCTTGGGTGCCGCCGCAGCCAGCCAAAGCGGAGAACTCGCACTGCACAGGTCCAATCCATCGTGACTGAGATCAACCTGCATTGCTTTAGTCAATCGCCCCGGCCCACTTCCCACGCCGGCCAATCGCTTCTTTCCACTCGTGCCAATCTTGATTTCGATGCCGTGAAGGGGCTCAATAGCCCGTAACAAGACCCCCGCACCAACTCCAGCCCTCTCGCTCGTAATATTCAACAAGAACGACACGCCATAGATGAGATAGACATATGCATGTCCTCGTTCAAGGAATAGGGGTTCATTGCGCGGTGTCATACCCCGGAAGGCATGTCCAGCCACATCGCCAACCGGATAGGCCTCCGTTTCGACAATGCGTCCACTCAGCTGGCCGTTAGCCGTGTCATGAACGATGACTTTTCCAACCAAATATCGCGCCAATTGTACAGTGTCGACGGGAAGGTCTGCTCGCAAGAGACGTCGAAGGCTCACAGTACTGTCTAATCGCGCCGGCAACTTTGATTTGGAAGGCACTGGTTCATTCTCAATCGCGCTCATCCTGATCCTGGATGCAGCTAAGCGTTAGCGCATACCACTCGCGCGCGTCTCTCCAGGCCTGTTGAATTGCGAAGCCCGAATCTGATAGTAACGCGCTCAGCGTCTCGTCGGGGCATCTCTGCAGCTTCGAGCTGCTTGCCAAGCTATGCCGGGTCTACCCGTGGAAGACAAACTTGAAAGCGCGTGTCACCCGGCTTTGAGGTAACTTGTATATTGCCGCCAAGCTTCCTGACAATGGTTTGTACCGTGTTCAGCCCAAGGCCTGTTCCCTCACCAACACCCTTGGTGGTAAAAAATGGATCAAAAATATAGGGTCTGACCTTCGCTGGAATGCCCGACCCGTTATCGCCAATTTCAACCACCGCACAGTTTTCTTCGCGGAAGGTCCGCAGCCGAAGCTCACCCTGGCCCAGCATCGCGTCGACGGCATTTTCGATGAGGTTTGTCCAGACCTGATTCAACTCAGTTCCCACCGCGCTAACCATTAGCGGAACCGCTTCGTAGCTACGCCTCACCTCAATGTCCGGCTTCAGGATGTGGGCCAGAGCACCAAGCGTGGTTTCGAGGCTTCGCGCGACATCAATATTTTGCACCGGCGTCTGGTCCATATAGGTATATTCCTTAACCGTCCGAACCAGTTTCGATATCCGCGCGCTGCTGTTCTCTATAGTGCTGAGAAGGGCTGATAATTCCGCAGAGGCCGCGATCCGCGCCAGTGCCAAGTGTGCTGTGCCTGCATCGAGATGTGTCAGCAAGGAGGCGAGTGTGTCAGCGGGCATATTGCACTTGGCCAAGCCGGCTGATAGCTCCCATGAATCAGCGAGGCCATAGCTGCTCAGTATCGAATCCAGCCTTTCTTCCAGATCGCTGAGAGCGAGGCCATCTAGCTGAGTGGCCCCTGATTGCAGCAGCGAGGCCTCTACCTCTTCGATTCTCGCTTTGTCCGAGTCACTAACAGGCCGCCACCACAATTCTGAATTGGCACGTCGCATTTTCGCCAGCATGCCGCGCATTTGATCGGCTGCGCGCTTGCCGGCGGAGGCCGGGTTATTTAATTCGTGAGCTAGCCCTGCAGATAACCTGCCTAATGAGGCCAGACGGTCGCGCTGCTGCTCTATTCTGGTTCCTTCGCGAATTCTTTCGGACATCATGGCGACTAACTTTGTCGTTAATTCCGGCATTCTTTGGATAAGCTCTGGAAAAGCCGCAACCGGAAATTTGCCGAGACGCCCATCCGTCAATGCTCGTCCAGTCACTGTGAACCGCTTCATTCGGGAGAATGGAAACACGCCGCTGACATCACCCGCTTGCGCCGGGAGTAAGACAGTATCACCGCCAAAGTCCCCTCTCCACTGGAACAGCCCTGCGAGAAGGATGAACATCCAGTCCGCTGGATCACCTTGCCGCACAAATGCTTCTCCAGCCTTGACAGAAACTTCCTGTACATGACCGAGAAACCACTCGATCTGATCGTCTGGAAGGTCCGAGAACGCCTCGATGCTCCGCAATTCAGCCGGACTTATCATTGATCAGTTTCCTGTGCGCGATCCGCCAAAGCGTGAGCAGTCGCAACCGGCATTTTTACTGTTTGACCATCGATCATCTTCATTCATTGCGGCAGCTCTTCGCCAGAATTTGTGTGCCAAATTGGATTGAGCACCACGAGCCGTGCGGTGTGAACTGGATGACCCGGAAGCCGTTGTTGAAGGCGAAGTCAGCGTCGAGCCTCCACCCGAGTTTGTCGTAGAATCCTTTCGCGCGCTCGACATCCGAAACAGGGATAACTATCTCCTCGAGTTTCATATCGATTGTTGTGACGCTAGGCGGGTCGTCAATGCGGTCATTGCGCGAACTCATGGCTATAAGCCTCCTACGATCCTTCGCGCCGGAATCCCGGTCTCTGACGATTTGATAAGCCCTCCATGTCAATATCGGTCGGCGTCAATCACGGCTTGTGCAAAGGCTTGCGGAGCTTCCTGGGGAAGATTGTGCCCGACACCGCCGCTGATGATCCGGCTTTCATATTTACCTGAGAATCGGTTGCGATACGATGCTGGGTCGAGGTGTGGTGCGCCATTGGAATCTCCCTCCAGGGTGATGGTGGGAACTTCAACAACCGGCCTTTCTGCAAGCCGCCTTTCCAGATCGTCGTATTGCCGTTCGCCGTCCGCGAGCCCAAGGCGCCAGCGATAGTTATGGATCACGATAGCGACATGATCGGGATTATCGAATGAGGCCGCGGTGCGGTCGAAGGTCTCATCATCGAAATTCCACTTAGGCGATGCGAGTTGCCAAATGAGCCTGGCAAAATCGCGGCGATATTGTTCGTATCCGGCGCGGCCGCGTTCCGTGGCGAAGTAGTACTGGTACCACCATGCGAGTTCCGCCTTGGGTGGCAACGGCGTCTTGTTAGCTTCAGGACTGCCGATGAGGTAACCGCTGACTGAGACGAGCGATTTGCATCGCTCCGGCCATAGCACGGCGATGATATCCGCCGTCCGCGCTCCCCAATCAAAGCCCGCCAGGATTGCTTTCTCAATCTTTAAACAGTCCATCAGGTTGAGAGTGTCCTGAGCGAGCGCCGATTGTTGGCCGTTCCGAAAAGTGCTGCTTGAGAGAAACCGCGTGGCTCCGTGGCCCCGCAAGTAGGGAATGATCACCCGATACCCCCTCGCGGCCAGCAAAGGAGCGACGTCGACATAGCTGTAGATGTCGTAGGGCCAGCCGTGCAAGAGGATGACCACGGGACCATCGACTGGTCCTGCTTCAGCATAGCCAATGCTCAGAACGCCAGCATTGATCTGCTTGATTGACGCAAATGAAGCCCTCGCGCCGCTCTCCTCTGTGCGGGCGTGGTGCGGCTGTTCGCTGCCGGACAAGGAATGAATGCTCTCTGCGAAGAGAACATTTGGAGCAATCAATGCGGCTCCTGCCGATAGGCCGGCCATCGCGAATCGACGGCGCGATAACCCAGTGGGATCATTTTTGCGCAGGCTGTTCGTGGCACTCTCACTGCCGGTGCACTGCACATCTTCGATTCGGCTCATGGTGCATTCTCCTTGACGAAAGCCCGCCGCTTCAACTGTGCGTGCAGCCCCCATGACTTACAGGCGAGCCGAGCTGGCCAGTGCTCATACATACCGGGATAAGGACCATCTGCCGGGCCGTCGCCAACATATCCCATCAAGAGAATCGCGGCATCCATCGAACGGACCTGGATGAAATGAATATCCAGCCCTTCGATGTTGGTCACGAATTGCGTCAGGGCGTTCAGCCGCGCATCCACCCTTCGCGAGTCGTAATCCGTTGCCCAATACTGCGCAAGCTTCTGCACGGTCTCGAGCTGGACACCTTGCGATGCATCTGCGATTGCCTCCTTGTCGGGCCATCGTGTTTCGGCAATGCGACGGCGGAGGTCGACGAGATCCGTCTCTGGGAAGCTTATGTGGAATGGACGAGTCGCAGCGTCTCCAGGAGATCCCGATGGCTGTGCACCGAGTTCGCTGGAACCTGACGACTCAGCATGCGCGAGAGAACCAAGGTGGAAGAAACTGAGCGCACCCACAGCCGCTGAAGAAGCAGGAAAGGTCCGTCGAGTATAACTGTGACCGATCTCGCTGATGCGCTCTTCAGATTCGTGCTGCACGTTATCGCGTTGCGTCATCTTGTCTTCTCCTTGGGAAAGCTTCTTGTGCGCGTACCCAGGCGACTCCGACGCGACTTACTGTAGCCATGAGAACAGAAGGGAAGAGGGGAATCTATTGGACCAAGGTATCGAGCAATACCTTGGTCTCAGTTGGCCGTCCCAGACTTGCTAAATAAGAAGACATGCAATGAGATCGGAATTAGTGCGATCACCGTGAAGCTACACCATGGAAGGTTAATGCAAAAGATGCAGGCCGATTCCATTAGTCCATGAAGACGCAGGAATTACCATTCGTCATTCCGCCTGCGCTGGAAGACTCCCAACATCGTGAGGAATGGAGAATGCGAACGTCGCGCCCGGGCCAGGGTTTCGGACAGCCCACAAGCGCCCATGATGAGCCTCTACAATGGAGCGGCTCACGGACAACCCAATACCCATGCCTTCCTGTTTGGTGGTGAAAAATGACTCGAAAAGCCGTTCACCGATCTCTTGACTAAAGCCGACTCCGCAATCTTGAACAGACACAGTCACGAGATTGCCGTCTGTCTCCGTCCTGATAAGCAGCTGTCTTGGCCGGTCGTTGACCGTGTCCATGGCGTCTGATCCGTTGCGGAGAAGATTCAGAATAACCTGCTGAAGTTGAACGCGGTCACCGTTCACAGCCGGCAGACGATCGCTGAAATTCAGTTTCAGAACTACGTTCTTTCTATCCAGCTCACCCGACAGCAGCGCGATGACTTCGCGAACCGCATCATTGAGGTCGAGTGGCTCGAGGTCAATCTGCTTCTTGCTGAAGAGCGTTCGCAGTCGAGTAACCACGTCGGCAGCGCGCTTGCCATCGCGAATCGTCCTTTGTGCGGTCTCGAGCGCACCGGCAATATTCGGAGGGTCAACCTTCAACATACGAATGCATGTGCTGGCGTTGGTGATGATGCCCGATAGAGGCTGGTTTACTTCATGTGCGATCGAAGCAGTCAGCTGTCCAATCGTCATGACTCGCGTAATCCTTGCCAGCTCGGCCTGGGTGTTGCGTAATTCTTCCTGTGCCTGCTTCCAATCGTCGATATCGGTTGCCAGGGCATACCAGCGCGCGATGCCGCCGTCCTGCTCCTGCACGGGAAACACGCGAGCGTGAAACCATCGATAGACGCCGTCTGCCCGGCGATAGCGGAACTCTGCGACGAGGGCGGTCCCCGTCGTCATCGCATGCGTGAACGCCACTTCCACGCGATGCAGGTCGTCGGGATGGAGAACGTCGTTGGCTCTCCAACTGTTGACTTCATCCCGCGATTTCCCGAAGTAATCCAGGAATTGCTGATTGACAAGCTCGATCTCACCCCTCGGGCTCAAGGTTGTAACCAGCCCTGGGATGTTATTGACAATCTGGCGAAAATTGTTTTCGCTCGCCCGCAGGGCTTGTTCGGCGCGCTTCTTTTCGGAGATATCTCGAATGAATCCTGTGAATACCTTTCGATGATTCGTGATCATCTCTCCGAATGAGACTTCTGCCGGAAACTCCTCGCCATTAGCCCGCAGTGCACTCACCTCCGTTCCTTGCCAATTCAGATGCCTCGCGCCGGTTTCCAGATATCGTTTGAGACCTGCCTCATGGAGTTTGCGCAATGCTCCCGGCATGAGAACGGTGAGAGGTTTGCCGATTAGCTCTTCCGGGTTGTATCCAAATATCCGCTTGGTTGCGGGGTTGGCAAGAATGATTGCACCGCTTTCGTCGATACTGACCACCGCATCGCTGGCGGTTTCAACCACAACCCGGTGCCTTGCTTCGCTCCGCTTCAGTTCGTCTTCGGCGCGCTTCCTGTCGTCAATATCGGTTATGAGGGCGTACCAGCGAGCTATTCTGCCTTCAGCGTCCAGTGATGGAACGATACGGCCGTGGAACCATCGGTAGACACCGTCGGCGCGACGGTAGCGGATTTCACTATCGAAGGGAGCTCCGGTCGTCATCGCGTGAGTAAATTCTGCGATCACGCTCGGAAGGTCCTCTGGATGGACCGCACCGTTGCTGCTCCACGCGTTCAACTCCGCGACCGTTATGCCGAAGTACTCCATGACTTGTTGATTGACAAGTTCCGCGACACCTGCCGGACTTAAAGTGCACACCAATGCTGGGATGCTGTCGAGAACCTTGCGCAAGCTGGTTTCACTCGCTCGCAGGGCATCTTCAGCGCGCTTCAGGTCTTCGATGTCGGTCAGCAGCACATACCAGCCGGTAATATGGCCGTCTGCATCGCGCACTGCCGAGGCGCGGACCTGGAACCATCGATAGACACCGTCGGCCCGTCGGCAACGATGTTCAATTGCATATGGAGTTCCAGTTGTGACCGAATGCGTATAGGACTTGATCACGTCAGGAAGATCGTCCGGATGAACAGCATCGGTCATCTTCCATCCCTTCAGTTCCTCGGGAGTCTTACCGAAGTATTCCAGGAGCGGTTCGTTGAGTTGTTCAATTTCGCCGGCCGGACTCATGGTGCAAATGAGTCCAGGGATGCTGTTGACAATCTGGCGGAGATTGGTCTCACTCGCCCTTAGAGCCTCATCCATCAGCTTCCGATCATGGATATCCGTGCTGGTTCCGTACCACCGCAATATCGCGCCGGTGTCGTCTCGGAACGGAGCGACGCGGATCAGAAACCAGCGATACTCTCCATCATGGCGGCGAATGCGAGCTTCGATTTCTCCGGATTCGCCCGAGACCAGCAACTGCTGCCAGCGCTGCATTAAAGGCGGCAGATCGTCAGGATGGAAGGCCGCAGCCCAGCCCCAGCCGTGAGCTTCTTCGGGAGACAGGCCCGTGTAATCATGCCAGCCTTTGCTCAGGAATTCGTTCGGGCCATCGGGCAGATTGCACCAGGAAAGAGACGGAATAGTATCGATCACTCGCCGCAGGTTGGCCTCGCTCGCCCGCAGCGCTTCTTCGGCACGTTTCTGGTCGTCGATGTCGGTGGTCGCACCGACGAATTTGAGGACTTTTCCGTCTGCATCGTGCAGGGCCACGGCTTGCTGAAGATGCCAGCGATAGGTCCCGTCCTGTGCGCGGAGAGACCGAGTTTCAACCGCAAATCTCCGCCCCGAACTTACTCCCTCCCAAAAGGCCATCGATGCTCTTTCGCGATCCTCGGGGTGCACCGCGGTCATCCAGGCCTCGGGATGGGAGCGGACGTGATCGAAGGTCTGGCCGGAGAATTCGAGCCAAACTTGATTCACGAAATCCGGTGTCCCATCGGGCTTGAGCGTCCAGGCGGATACGGGAAGATGCTGCAGCAGCCCAACCTGGAGTTGCAGCTCTCTGTTGGTTTCGGCAAGCTCGCTTGTTCGTTCCGCGACCCGGCGATCGAGTTCACTTGCAACCCGCTTTTGCTCATTCAGGCGCAGTGCCTGCTGTAACCCGATAGCTAACTGATTCGCAGCTACTCCGAGCACCAGGCTCTCGGTCTGTTCCGGAAAGCATGCTCTCTGAGATCCCGCAACGATGAGTCCGAGCTCTCCTTCTATTCCCATTCTGATGGGAAAGACCGAAACCTCCGGCTCACCCGGGTGCCTGAATTGGTGTTCGGGCCAAAGCCTCGGATCTTCTCCCGACCACTGATTCAATGCATGCCTGATCTCTTCCCGGCTATGGCTGGTTCCGTAATGCGGCGCAGTCCCGAATGCATCGATCGCTGCTTCTTGTGAGTCAAGCCGCGCTCGCGCATAGAGGAAATCGAGGTCAAGCATTGCCAGAAGAGCATCGAGAAAGGTATCCAGCATTCGGCTTGGCCCGCTGCCGCTCCACACTGCTGGAAGTGCAAGGACGCTGATCACATCGTTTATACAGCGCTGCAGCCGTTTTACTTCGGACGTTGGATCCGTTGGTTGCTGGTGCATAAAGGCCCGCCGCTACTGGGAATTTGTTCGTCGAGTCCGCCTTCCGCGAAATTCACGGAGAAACTCCTCAGGCTAATCCATCCCGGATGAAGGGAAGCAGTACGCGATACTCTTCCTCGTCATTGGTGAAAAATGCGCAGACGTGGCGCACATCACCGAGTTGAGCGCCGGCCAGAGAAATCGACTGCCGAGGTCGCATCATTTGCAAGTTCTCCCGCTGGAATTCGCATCACAAGCGGCAAGAGTTAGCGGCGCAGGTGAGGATATCCCAAGCACAAATGCCTGACTTATCAGCGATTTCACTGTTCGTCCCTGACAAAGACCACAGTCGGGATGAAGTGCGGGGACCGGGGATCGTGCTGCCTTACGCGCAAAGGCTTGCATACCGTGCAATGCGTAATGTCCAAGCAATTCTATAATGGCGACCTGCCTCGCGGGCCAAAAAACTTCGTCGGGAAGCGAGACTCTCCGTATAGAGTCGATGGCTGTCGACCAAGCGAAATGCGCTGGTACATTGTCTGGCAAGTTATGCCCGCTACATTTGCCGCACAGTCATTCGCGGAGTACCAAAGTATCAATCGATACTTTCGTCCAATGGATCAGGGCCCCCTCTGCTGGCCTAATCGCAACAGTGAGCCGCATGCGAATGGATCGCGCGTGAACTTTTGAGTCCGTGATTCTGTTTACGCATCATTCATTTCAACAAGCCGAGCAATTCATCGCTCGAGTTAGTGGCACATGACGGCGGCATTGGCGGTTAGGGAAAACTCCTAGAGATGCTCCAAGAAGCTCATGCCGCGTGCGCGGTTAGACGTTCTACCTGGAACGCGATTCCAGGGAAAGATAGGCTTATCTCACCTGCCTGGTCACGCGGCATTCATAGGCAAGGCTGCGCTCCAGGACGACGGATCGCTGGTGAGACATGGCGGCGACTGTCCGCGGCTTCATAGAGGTTGAATTGCGATGAAAACTCGAATGCGATCGGCGACCCTTTTTGTTCTATTGAGTGCGACACTGCTAAAAGCGGCAGACCTCAAACAAAATACTCTTCTGGCCTGGGACGACTACATTCGCAGCGTCGATATGAGCGGAGCAGAGCGCAACGCGGGGAACAAGCCCTTCCTGTCGGTGGACGAGTCGCCGGACGCACAGCGGCGCGCGCAGAGCGGTGAATATGTGATAACCAACCAGGATCCGCGCAAAGTGCCCCAGGGCCTGATTCATGACTGGGTTGGCGTCATGTTCGTTCCGGATGTGTCTCTCGATCAGGTTATGCGAGTGCTGAAGAGTTACGAGAACTACAGCGAAATGTACAAGCCGTTGATCAGAAAGACCTCGGTGGTCGAGCAAGATGGCGACACGGTTCAGTTGAATGTACTTGCGGTGCAGAAGGCATTTTCGGTAACTGCGGCGGTGGATACAGACGAGGATATTCAGATTGCGAGGCCCGCTTCTGACCGGATATGTATCACCGCCAATTCCGTCGGTATAAATGAGATCGCTGATTATGGCCGCCCAAACGAGCACATTTTCCCGGAGACTCAGAGACCAGGGTACGTCTGGCGCGCTCTGATTGTAGAGCGGCTTGAACAGCGCGACGGTGGAGTGTATGTCGAGCTAGAGACGATCTCCTTGAGTCGCGGAATACCGTGGGAGGTGCGTTGGATGATCAAGCCGCTGACAGACGAATTACCGCGGAAGATGATGACCGACTTGCTTGATGAGACGCGGGCCGCGGTGCAGCGATCTGTTGCCGAATGAACCGGTCTCAGCCGTGCCCGGCAGTCATCGAGGCGCACGCCGGCAATCTACCAGATTTGTCTGCATCAACCAACTGATGCCAACGTATCGTTCGGTACCTTTGTCCAATAGATTCAACTACGCGCCTCTGGCCTAATTGCGAAAGGAGCCCGTGAGTTTTTGTTGAGCGGGCTATTTCACGATTGGAGGACCGGGGTGTCCAAGATCGGCATTGGCGATCTCCGCCGCGTTTGTTCGATTCTTCTATATCTGCTGCTTTTAGATGGCTTGAAAGCTTACGCGGATGTGACGCTGTTCATCGAAGCACCGATTAACTTTCTGGGACATGTTAGCTCGACCGGGCACGCGGCACTCCTGGTCGATGACTTGTGTTCGGATGATCATATCCACATGCGTTTGTGCCGAGCCGGCGAGGGTGGTGCGGTTATAAGTCGGTACAAAGGGATTGATGGATATGATTGGTTGGCCATGCCTCCGGGGCCTTACCTTTTTGCAGTGGACTCGCCTGATGCGATTCCCGTCTCAGTCACTCGTTCTGAGGTCGACCGTCTACGTGAGGACTATCGGGGCAATCATCTTCGTAGCTTCGTCCAGGATCCTCCAGAAGACGGTTGGGTCCAACTCCTCGGTGCGTCGTATCGGCGGAAGATCATCTGCATTCACGTGCACACGAGCGCCGCGCAGGATGATCGATTAATGCAGTGGTTGAATGGTCAGCCGGATCGCACCCACTTCAACTTCTTCTTCTCGAATTGTGCGGACTTCGCGCGCCAAATGCTGAATGTCCTATTCCCCGGTGCAATCCATCGCAATCTTCTCTTCGACTTTGGAATGACTACGCCAAAGGAGCTGGAGTCAGGCCTTCATCATTACGCCATGCGGCATGCCGAGCTGGGGTTTCAGTTGTATCAATTGCCGCAGATGCCTGGAAGCATTCCTCGGAGTGGGCATCTCTACGGCGTGACAGAATCGTTTGTAAAGACGAAGACATATCTGTTGCCTTTGGCGGCGTTTGATCCGATCGGGATTGGAAGCATTGCAGTCCTGGGATTTGCCGATCACCGGTATGTGGGGAAGCCCAAAGCAACGGTTGATGACAGTTTCTTCTTTCCGTCGCAGAATATGGTGGCGGAGCGTCAAAAATAGACTGCCATAGGACCGTGACAGCGTTCATCTTCCTATCGACTGAGTCTGTGCAGGCTCGCTGGGGTTGATTTACCGGCGGCTTACTGGGCTCGATGTCGCGCGCTCGGCGTCCAGTTGCGCAGGAGGAATTCCTGCACGAGCCCGTTGACCATTCGACCGCCAGTGGTGATCAGAGCGTTCTCAAATACAATCCGGGAACCTCGGTTTGACTGAGGATAGTAAATATTTGAAATCGCGCCCGCGGCTAAGTCACCGCCTACGCTTGAGTAGTTGAGCTCCCGCTTTCCGTTGTCTCCTCTGCAGATGAATGGGCTTGAAAGTGCGTGAATTATTCGAGATTTCTTAGTGCCCGTTCCTTGATAAAAGTAACGTGGATCCTGATGCAGAAGCGACGGCAGGATGGCTTCACCGACCATGACGTCAGTGAATCCGTTCGCGAATAAGGCGCCCATGCGCTGACCGAATCCCATCGCCCCCTGTCCGTAGTTCGGGGTATCTCCGGCCTGGGACGCGCCGGCGACCAGAGCGATTGATGCGAAAAATATAGGATCCGTGCCAGCTTTCAATGCCAGCTTGAACTTCAGCTTCGTTGTAAGTGGAACCGCATCGTGGTCATAGGCGACATAGAAATTGGGGATTATTCCAAAGACACGTTGTCGTTCCTCAACCTTGACATCTTCAGCGGCGATCTGTTCGCGGGAAGAAT
>JBEKVS010000156.1:0-12858 GCA_049513795.1 Occallatibacter sp.
CTCTCCATGTTCGCGCAACGGAAAGGCGTCGGCGGGAAGGGCGGCAGGCCGTTGCATGCAAGCAGGGTTTATGATCGAAGACGGCACTGGGGCGGAACGGGTTGGTGAACTGGCGGAGAAGGCGCAGGTCGCCTTCGACTACGGATAGCTGCGGCGACCTTCGCTCAGGATGACAAACCATTGAATGATTGATTCTGAATGCTTTCGAGTTAGAGACAGGGTGAGATGCGAGCAAAGACGGCGGTAGTGCTGGGCGCCCAGTGGGGCGACGAGGGCAAGGGAAAGATCGTGGACGTGCTCAGCGAGCGGTTTGCCGCCGTGGCTCGCTACGCGGGCGGCCACAACGCCGGGCACACGGTCATCATTGGCGGGCAGAGATTTGTGTTGCAGCTGATTCCCTGCGGCGTGTTGCGGCCCGGATGCAAGGGCATTATCGGCAACGGGGTAGTGCTTGATCCGATTGCTTTCCTCAAGGAAGTGGCCAAGCTGCGGGAACTGGGCGTGCGCGTAGACGAGCAGCTTTTTGTGTCGAATCGGGCGCAGGTTATTTTGCCCTACCACCGCATGATCGAGCTGGCGGCGGAAAGCGCTCCGGGACGGCAGAAGATCGGGACAACCAGCCGCGGCATTGGTCCGGCGTACGAAGACAAGATGGCGCGCAGCGGCCTGCGCATCGTGGATTTGCTCAGACCGGAGCTCTTGAGAACGCACATCGAGGCGGCCTGCGCGGAGAAGAACGCGATTGTCCGGGCGCTGTTCGGAACCGGGACAGCGGCTCTCGACCCGGAGAAAATGTACGACGAGTATGCGGCCGCTGCTGAGCAGGTGCGTCCCTTTGTGGCGGATACGGGACGGCTCCTGAACAATATTCTGGCCGAGGGCGGCAGCGTGATGTTTGAAGGCGCGCAAGGAACGATGCTGGACATCGACCACGGCACATACCCGTTTGTGACTTCTTCCTCGGCAACGGCCGGCGGAGCGGCAACGGGAACGGGCGTGGGGCCGACGGCGATTGGGACGGTGATCTCGGTGACCAAGGCTTACGTTACGCGGGTAGGCGGCGGACCGTTTCCTACCGAAATTCACGATGCCGTCGGTGAGGAGCTTCGCGCGCGCGGCAATGAGTATGGAGCGGTGACAGGACGGCCGCGGCGCTGCGGATGGCTGGACATTCCCCTGCTGCGCTACTCCAATCAGGTGAATGGCGCCGAGTGGCTGGTGATTACCAAGCTCGATGTGCTGGATACGCTGGCCGAGATTCCGGTCTGCGTGAGCTACGATATTGGCGGGAAGATGACCGACGAGATTCCCGCGGACGTGGAAGGACTTGAGAGCATCAAGCCGGTTTATACCACGCTGAAGGGATGGCAGGAGTCGACGGAGGGGATCACGGACTTTGACAAGCTGCCCCAGGCGGCAAAAGATTATTTGCGTTTTCAGGAACGGGAGAGCGGCGCGCGGATCGGCATGGTATCAACCGGCCCAGACCGAGACCAGACCATGCTGCTACCGGAATTCAAAGCAATGTTGGAAAGCATTCACGCGTAGATTTAAGAAACGGCCTCCGACAGGGAGGCGTCATACTGCTCAAGCGAGAGAGAAAAAATTCTATGGTGAGTTTCATCGTTCGTCTTACTTTCAATCAGGAAGATCGTGCCGATGTGGCGGAGAGCCTTCGCTTGCTTGCCGATGCCTCGCGCAAAGAGCCGGGGTGTGTGAATTACATTCCACACCAGTTGGAAGACGATCCAGACACGGTGTTGCTCTATGAGCAGTATGTGGATCAGAAGGCATTGGCTGCGCACCGCGACAGCGCGCATTTCAAAAAGCATGCCGTGGGCGGCATTTACCAGAAGATGCGCGAGCGACGAGTGGAGAACCTGATTGCTCTCGTTTGAGGGCAGCCTCTCGTCCAACTGTCGATGAGTCCTGCGTCTGTGAGTTCACTATCGGTGAGTTCAGGATGGGAGTGCGGCCCCGAAATTTGTGCCGGGATGAGAATGGGATGGCAGCAGGCGACTCAAAATCGATTGACCTGAAGCCCTGTGCGAGACTAGTATCCGATACGCCCATGCCCGGTGCCACGAATACACCCTCTATGCGATTGCGTCGCCCGGTGAACCTCGCACTGGCGCTGATTACCCTGTTCATCATGGCCTGCCTGTGCCTGGAGGGGTCTGCTACAGGACCACCCAGAGCGCAGAAGCATGAGAGCAGACGCCAGATCGATCAACTCGAGGATGCGTGGCGCGAGGCGGTCATGAAGTCCAATTCAGTGGAGATGGACAAGCTGCTGGCGGATGACTACCTGGCCATCACTGCTTCAGGTACGCTGCAAACCAAGGAACAGGCGCTGGCCAATTTGCGTACCGGGCGGACGCGGTTCACAACCCTCGATATTTCCGATCGAAAAGTACGGTTTTATGGGACAACGGCGCTCGTCACGTCGCAGGCCGATGTCCAAGGCACAACCAGCGAAGGGGCGCTTTCCGGCAGCTACCGGTATACGCGCGTTTATGTGCGCGATCCGCAGGGAACGTGGAAGATCGTGAGCTTTGAAGCCAGCAGGATTCGCGAGCCCGGAGAACACAGCGATCACAAGTGAGCCGACGGCGCTATTGGTTCAGCGCAACTTCGAACTCCTGCGACTTCCGCTCGGCGCCATGACTGCAGCGATACTTGACGGACTCGAATGCAAAATGTGAGTCGATCCGGAAGTTACTTCTGTGCCGCTCTGCTGCGCATGGCCGTGCAATAATATGGCGTCCCGCTTGTTATGAATGAAGCAGCCCGAGTCTCCCCGGCTCGGCGATTTGCAGGATCAAGATTTCCAGCTTGAACCGAGCTGAGGCACGAAAGGTCGAAAGCATGGAACCCGCTCAGTTGGCGAAGCTCAAGGCGTTTGCGCTGATATTGATGCTGCCGGGATTGGCGGGACTTATTGTCTCGGCCATGATTTCCGTCCATTACCTTGACACCATGCCCCGGTGGCCATCGCCGCGCGAGTTGCGCATGGCGCCGCGCAACATCCATGGCGTCGTGGTCTACCAAACCGCGAAGGAAGACCGCAATCTCGACCTGATCGAGTATTCCTCAGTGGGTGTTTTCCTGGCCGGGCTCGGTTTGGGACTTACATACCTGGAGAAGTGGGGCGCCAGGCAGATGAGAGAGACCGAGGAACAGGAAGAGATGACCGAGGACTTCGGATAGGCGTCCATCCCTCCTGCTGAAGAGGCTCTCTCTTACAATTGAAAGATGCCTGAACTGCCTGAAGTGGAGACGATTGCGCGCGGCGTGGATGCCCGCACGCGCGGGGACCGGATCATCGAAGCGTGGTTCAGCGGCCACTCGGAGCCCTTCAAAACTCCGCAGCGAAAGCAGGCCGCCGGGCTTGAAGGCCGCGTCATTCTCAGCGTGCATCGCACCGGAAAACACCTCGTTTGCGAGCTCGGCCCTGCGTCAAGACCGGCCAGGCCTTCCGTCGAGCCAGGCGCCACGCCAGAAGCGCAAAGGCCAGAAGCGCAGTGGATTGTCCACCTGGGAATGACAGGCCGCGTGCTTGTAACCACTCCCGACCAGCCGATGGCCAAACACACCCATGCGCGCTTGCTGCTCGCGAGCGGGCGGGAGATTCGCTTTGTCGATCCGCGACGTTTCGGCCGGCTGGAGTTTCGCGATCTTTTGCGCCACGCGGGATTCCGAGGCGCCGGTCAAGAGCCGCTCACGATTGAGGCCGCCGCGTTCGCCGCCTTGTTTCGCGGCCGGCGCCTGGCCATCAAAGCGGCGCTGTTGAATCAGACGCTGTTGACCGGGGTGGGCAACATCTATGCGGACGAGAGCCTTTTCCGTGCCGGCATTCGTCCCCGGCGCCAGGCGGGGGACTTGACCAAAGCCGAGTTGGAGCGGCTTCGCCTGGAGCTCGTGAAAGTGCTGAAGCATGCGATCCAGCTGGGGGGGTCTTCCGTCTCAGACTATGTCGATG
This sequence comes from Occallatibacter sp., assembly GCA_049513795.1. Taxonomy (GTDB): domain Bacteria; phylum Acidobacteriota; class Terriglobia; order Terriglobales; family Acidobacteriaceae; genus Telmatobacter. The sequence continues at coordinate 3,983 of JBEKVS010000156.1, forward strand.
CGAACGGAGTGAGAGGATTCTTTCAGCTCGAGCATTTCGTTTACATGCGCACCGGCGAGCCTTGCCAGCGCTGCAGAACTTCAATCAAGCGAATTTTGGTTGGCGGGAGGGGCACGCATTACTGCCCAAAATGTCAGCGATAAAAGGCTCCCTATGGTTTTCGGGATTCTTACGCCAGAATGAATCCCAGAATAGGGAACCCAGAGACCTTTATAAGGCCGCAAACGATTGAAAACAAGATGAGGAGGAACGGCCCGTCAATTGCAATTAACAGTGTGCCAGTGATGTACCGGCTGCTGGAAAGATTCCCGGCAGACCCAAGAACAGCAGGGTTCGACTAGAGCCACCGCCAAGAAGCGGACCCGTAAAGGGAGACCTGTCGAAGAACCTGCAGCAGGCGCGATGGATTCAAACATTGAACCATTGCCCGCACTCGATTTTGGGAGGCCAGTGACCAGCGCAGGACAGCAAACGCCACTCCATTGGAGTGGCGTTTCTTGCGTCGGGTCATTGTTCAATCCGAGCCTGTCCATTCCGAACCTTGACTTGAAACAGCGTCCCACGAAAGTCCACTTGCCAACTTCGCGGCTTGGCTGTAGTATCGGACTTGCCTATCAAGCGGCTGACGCGAGCCAACCCCTGAGAAAATGCAAGGTGTTTGTGGCGAAGCGGAGGGGCTTTCAAAGGGACTTTTTCCTGGTGAAGAGCCACTCGAGTTGATCGGCCCCCTTACGGCATGACAAGAAATGGCTGTATCCGGGCAGAGCACGCTCGCCGCTGAGCAAAGAAGCTTCGCCGCCTCAATTGTTTTCTACATCACTCACAGGTGGCGTGGACCTCTATAGGAAGGCACTAACAGAAGAGAGCGCCGGCTGCACCGAATCGATTCAGAGAACCGGGAAAACTCCTGCGAGGTTCCTGCGCGAAAGCCGGTTGAGAAAGTGGCGGGACCATTCTTCCGGGACATAGTGCGGCTTGTGCGCAACTGGGCTTCGCGCTAGTCTGCTGAAGATCCTCAAACGACCAGTTCGCGGAAAGTGACCAGATCGCAGGCCGAGAGACTCACTGTTCGCGCGCGAACAGGCGGCCGGCAAAGGAGTTCGGCAGCGCCAAAGCGCGGCTGAGCCTAAAGCGGAAACAGGGTAGACGCAATCGAATGCGCTCCCTTTCAGTGGATTTTTCTTCATGAAAAAACCACATTGAGAATCTTGAAAAGGGCACTTTTACTCTGATTCCGATCGAGCAACACAAAGTAGCAGACAGCATATCGCCAGGAAGTACACGCATGACGACAGATTCGACGCAGCCCCAGACTGATCTGGGGCCAGCCCCGGCCAACGGCCAGGTGCAGTCGCAAGGGCATCGGCGCCGCCGGCGCCGCCGCAAGAACAAGAATGCTCAACCAGGCGCGCAACCGGTCACGGCGCAAGGACAGCAGGCACCCTCACCTGCCCATACCCCACCGATCCCCGCGATGCAAGCCGCACCACCTCCCAAGGCGCACCACGCGGCGCATCAGGGCCAGGGACGGAAGAAGAAGAAGTTCTTCCAGAAGGGTTCGCCCAACCCGGCCCAATCCGGCAACAGCGTTTCCTCTCATGTCCACTCGCATTCGCCGGGAAATTCGCAGGGCGGTTCGCAGGGCAAGCGCAAAGGCAAGCAGAAAGGGCCACGCGAGTTTGTGGGTCCGATGGACCACAGCTACCGCGCTGTGAACGGAAACGTTGCCGATGGTCCTCCTTCGACCATCCAGATCACCAGCAACGGCCACGGCGGCGGCTATTTTGCCGACAACTTTGCCCCGCCTGCCGCAGTCGCCGTGCGCCACGACGCGCCTACACGCATCTTCTGCTTTATCGACGACCTGTTTTTCCAGGCCAAGATCATCGAGACGTCGAAGAAACTCGGCATCAAGGTGGAGTTCGTCAAAGGCGACAAGGAGTCAGTGGCCAAAATGACCGATGTCGCCGAGGCCGACCGGCCCGCACTGGTGGTATTTGACCTGAACAATCCAACCGCAAAGCCCCTGACCCTGATTCCCAAGATCAAAACGAAGCTGAAGAAATCGACATCGATTGTGGGTTTCTTGAATCATTTGCAGGGCGATTTGAAGGCAAAGGCGGTGGAAGCGGGATGCGACACGGTGATGCCGCGCTCGGCATTCTCGCAGAGCCTGCCCAACCTGCTGCGCCGGTATGGAGTGGAAGAAGAAGAAGACAACTACCCGCAGCCGGTGTGAGAAAAACAGCGATCAGTACTCAGGGATCCGGGATCAGTTTTTTGACCGCGATCGTTCGCGCGTTCAGACGCAACTGACGACGGACTCTGCCGGCGTAACACAAAGGGCACTCGCTTAGGCGGGCGCCCTCTTTAGTTTTGACCGAGAGAAAGGTCACCGGTCGTGCCGGACATCTATCCGACGAGCTTAGCCCGGAGGCCAGTGCATTTGCCTGCCGCCGAGCAGATGAAGATGAAGATGGGCGACCGTCTGGCCGCCGTCGTCACCCGTATTCACGACAATACGATATCCATTGCCCAGGCCTTGGTCGCGGGCGATTTGCGCAGCTGCCCAATGCAGGTGGCCGAGCAGGTCTCGCTTGGCCTGGTTGGCTTCGACCATGGACGAAATGTGCTCGCGGGGCACGATGAGGATGTGCACCGGAGCCTGCGGATGGAGATCGGCAAAGGCGTAGCTGAGGTCATCCTGGTAGACGGGCGTGGAAGGGATGACGCCCTCGACGATTTTGCAGAACAGGCAGCTCATGGCGAATCCAGTGTACAGGGCTTATTTGTACAAGGCAGATCAGACGCCGGGATTCGGCTTCCAAAGCCCGACCGTGTTTCCTTCCACGTCCGCAAACCAGGCAAAGGTTCCACTTGGAATTTGAACCGGAGGAACAATCGTTTTGCCGCCCTCGGCCTCGACTTTCTTGAGCGATGCGGCGACATCGTTGGTTTCAATGTAGAAATGCGTGAACTGGTGCGGCTCGTGGCCCAGGGCGGCGATGTGGCCGGGGATGCCCGACGCGGAGCCGGTTTCGATCAGACCCATGGGGCCTGAGTCGATGACCCAGCCGAAGACGTTGCGGTAAAAGCCGCTGGTCTTTTCCTTATCTTTGCAGCCGATTTCGAAGTGAACGACGGGATGCGGCATGGTGATCTCCAAGGTCGGAATGGGGACAGTATAGACCTGTCATGTGAAATGAAAGGTTGGCGCTCAGCTGGTGTGATCGAGAATGATCTTCCAGCCCTGCGGGCCTTTGCGCCAGATGAGCGAGAAGATGCCGTCGTCCTTCTTGGCTTCGCCTTTGGCGGTGCGCTCGAGATGAAAGTTGCCGGTGACCACGGCGAACTCGGGCGTGGCGCAGGAGCCAGTCAACAAGCGGACTTCGATGTTGGTGAAGGTCAGCTTGCCCATCTGTTCAGACGTGGAGTAGGACTTGGTGTAGCGCTCGAGGATAGGCCCGTACCCCTTGTGCAGCTCGGCGCCGATGAAGGTGGTATCCGGCGAGTTCTCGTAAGTCTGCATGAAGGCGGGAATGTCGGCGCGGTTCCAGGCCGCGGCCTGCGCGGCGATGGCGGCTCGGATGGCGGCTTCATCCGCCTGCGACCCCTGCGGTGCGGCCGACGCCACCTGCGGTGGGGCAGACGGCGCTTGCGCGCCAAGGGCATTGGTGAAGGACAAAAGCAAGAACATTGCCAGGATTGCGGGCAGACGCTTCATGGGGACTCCTTACTTGTCGAGATTCCTGCGGGCGGAAGAAGACAGGTTCCAGCTTACAATGACAGCATGACGGCTGCTCTTGCCTCTCCATTTCGCGTTGTTCACACGGTGTGCTCGCACGACTGCCCGGACTCCTGCGGCGTGCTGGTGACGGTGGACGAGCAGGGACGAGCGGTGAAGGTGGCAGGCGATCCGGCGCACCCCGTCACGCAGGGATTTCTGTGCGGAAAGGTAGCCAAGTACCTCGACCGTGTGTATGCGCCGGAGAGAATTCTTTTCCCCTTGAGGCGAAAGCCGGGAGTGCCAAAGGGTCCGCTCGATAAAGGGCGGGAGCACGAGGCATTCGAACGCATCAGCTGGGATGAAGCGCTGGAGGCGATTGCCCGGCGGCTCAAGGGCATTGCTGAGGAGTTTGGGCCGGAGTCGATTCTGCCTTACAGCTACGCGGGAACGATCGGCGCGCTGGGCTATGGGTCGATGGACCGGCGATTCTTTCATCGTCTGGGAGCTTGCCAGCTGGATAGAACCATTTGCGCAGAGGCCGGCGGGGTGGCGTGGAAGCTGGTGTATGGAAAGAAGCTGGGCACGCCGACGGAAGACTTCCGTTTGGCCAAGCTGATAATCGCGTGGGGCGCGAACATCCACGGCAATAATGTGCACCTGTGGCCCATGGTGGAGCAGGCGCGGCGCAACGGGGCGAGGCTGATCGTGATCGATCCGTACCGGACGCGCACGGCGGCCCTGGCCGACTGGCACATCGCCATTCGCCCGGGAACCGACGGGGCGCTGGCGCTGGGAATGATGCACGTCATCTTGAATGAGGGGCTGGAAGACCGCGCATACATCGAACGCATGACGCGTGGATTTGAGCGGCTCGCCGAGCGCGCGCGGGAGTATACGCCGCAGCGAGTTGCGCACTGGACGGGCATGACGGCGGCGGAGATTGAGCAGCTGGCGCGCGAATATGCAACCACACGGCCGGCGGCGATCCGGCTCAACTACGGCGTGCAGCGCAGCGAGAATGGCGGCACGGCGGTGCGGGCGATTGCCATGCTGCCGGCGTTGACAGGAGCGTGGAAGTACCGCGGCGGCGGAGGTCAGCTTTCGACTTCCGGCGCCTTCGATTGGGACGAAGATGCGTTGCGGCGGCCCGACCTGGCGCTGGCTTCACCTCTGAAGCGGCTGGCGCGAACGGTGAACATGTCGGCGCTGGGTGAGGCGCTGGGGGACGGACAGACAGGGACTAAGGGACTAGGGACTGAGGGACTAACGGCTGAGGAACCAGCGGCTGACCATGGGCGGCCGATCAAGGCGCTGTTTGTTTACAACTCCAACCCCGCGGCGGTGGCGCCGAATCACAATGCGGTGACGCGCGGCATGGCGAGGCCGGACCTGTTCACGGTGGTTCACGAATTGTTCTTTACCGACACGACGGACTATGCGGACTACATTCTGCCGGCGACCACGTTTCTGGAGCATACAGACATTCAGGGCGCGTACGGACACTATTTTGTGCAGCTATCCCAACAAGCGATAGACCCGCCGGGTGAGGCGCGACCGAACGTGTGGCTGTTCAGCCAGCTCGCGGCACGAATGGGCTTCGAAGAGGAGTGCTTCCGCGACACGACCGAGGACTTGATCCGCCAGGCGCTTGCGATCGGTGGCGATGGGCATTCGAGCCGGCCGGAGATGGAGCACGTTACGCTCGAAAATCTGCGGGAGCAGGGACACATCCCGCTTGCGTTCCATCGTGAGCCGGAGACGAGGCCATTTCAGCCGTATGTATCAGGAAAAATGCCACCGCCGTCGGGCAAGATCGAATTCTATTCAGAGACTCTCGCGGCAAAAGGGATGGACGGCCTTCCCGGCTTTACTCCGCCAATAGAATCGCGGTGGGGTGCGGCCGCGCAGCGTTTTCCGCTGGAGTTTCTAAGCCGCAAAGCCGACAACTACATGAACTCAACGTTTGCCAACCTGGACGGGCACCGCAAGATGGAGGCGCGGACCAGCCAGCGGCTGGAGATGCATCCGAGCGATGCGCAGGCGCGAGGTATCGAGGATGGCGACGCGGTGAGGATTTGGAATGACCGCGGCGCGTTGCGGCTGACCGCGATGATGAATCATAGTCTGCCTGCGGGGGTGGTGGCGGGAAAGCTGGATTGGGCCAAGCTCAGCCAGGATGGCGCCAACGTGAACGCCCTGACCAGCGAGCGACTTACGGATATCGGCGCGGGAGCTACGTTCTATTCGACCCTGGTGGAAGTGGCCAAAGAACTGCCGGGCCGCTGATTGTGATGCAGACCAGCCGGATTGGCTGGCAGTCCTTTCGCCCTGGTCGTCCTGGCGACCAATCTTGATCGAGCGCAGGCCGTTGTTGAGGAATCTAGCACCGAACCGGAGCTCTCATCTATAAAAGACAACACAACCGTTCCATTCGGCGCGTAGAATTGGCGGTCGATTGAAGATCGATCGCGGCGCGCAGGCTGGCGGTTCTGTAGACCACTTTGACAAGCATGTAAAGGGCTGGGAAAGGCAAGCGGGTACCTGCAGGCTATGACGTGGACATCGCTCATTATTGCAATCGTGGTTCTGTCGATTCTGCTGGTGGTGAAGCGCGGGCCGCGGATTTCGATTAAGACCGCGGCGACTTATCTGCACCGGGGCGCGCTGCTGATCGACGTGCGCAGCGCGGGCGAATTCACGGCTGGTCATCTGCCGAACTCGATCAATATTCCGCTGAGCGAGATTGAGACGATTATCGATCGCAAGACCAGCGATAAACAGCAAGTGCTGTTGCTGCATTGCCAGACCGGGACGCGCAGCGCCGAAGCGCTGAAAAAACTAACGACGCTGGGGTATGTGCACGCATTCGATCTTGGCTCGTATGGGCGCGCGGCGAAGATCTTCGGAAGCCGATAGACTAGCTTCGATATGCACGTGGAAGCCGGCTTCACTCTCCGACTGGCGACAGAAAACGACATTCCAGCACTACACGCATTGATCGAGGCATCGGTGCGTGTGCTCCAAGCCGGTGACTACACGCCGGCGCAGATTGAAGGTGCGCTGGGAACCGTGCTGGGGCTGGATACGCAATTGGTTCGAGACGGAACGTATTTTGTGGCCGAGGCGACTGGATTCGGCGGGGACGGCGCCCCGGGGAGGAATGTCCCGACCTTCCCGCCGCTTGCCGGCTGCGGAGGCTGGTCGAAGCGGAAGACTCTGTTTGGCGCTGACCGCGGACCGGGCCGTGAGCCGGAGCTCCTGAACCCGGCCATCGATGCGGCCAAAGTGCGAGCCATCTTTGTGCATCCCGAGTTTGCCCGGCGCGGGCTGGGCACGCTGATTCTGGCCCACGTGGAGGCGGAGGCGCGCGCGGCCGGTTTCCGGCGCTTGGAGATGGGGTCGACGCTGACCGGTGTGCCGCTCTATCGGCTCAAGGGCTACGTTGAAGTGGAGCGGATTGCGGTTCCACTTGGCAACGGCGAGGCGCTGCCGGTGGTGAAGATGGTGAAGGAAGCATATTGAGCGGCTTTTCAGGAGCTGGCTCGATTCCCGCCTTTGCGCGATCCAGCGAATCAAGAAGAACGATCCTGAGAGATTTCTAAGTGTTGTAATGCGCTCCATTTGCCGACAAGGCTCCTAAGGGGATGCAAGAAGCCTCGCCAGCCGCTGTTGCGAGTGCCTCTCGCCATTCGGCATGGGCAATGGAGATTCAGACAGTGAATACAGAATTGACAACGGGGGCGGCGATCAAGCCGCCGTGGGCTCACCTGCGGCTGCCCCCGCTTCCGATGGTTGCAATTCGCGTGCTGCAGCTCACCAACGACGAAAACGTGCAGCTGCACCAGCTCAGCGAACTCGTCTCGTCGGATGCGGCTTTTGCGAGCGAGGTGCTGACCATTGCAAATTCCGCCGTATACGCGCCGCGGTTTCCCGCCGCCACAATTCTGCAGGCTATCGCTGTGCTGGGCGCCAATCACCTGCAGGGAATGTGCCTCACCGTGGGGGTCCGTTCCTATTTGGGTAAATCGCTGAACAACCCCATCATCCGGAACGCATGGCGTCACAACTTGGCATGCGCGGTGATTGCAGAGCAGCTTGCGGCATCCGGATTCATGGACAAGGACACGGCTTATACGGCTGGCCTGCTGCACGATGTTGGCCGCCTGGCGCTGGCAGTCATGCGCCCCAAGGAGTATGCCGCTTTGTTGGGCAAGCACCAGGGAAACGGCGCCAGCATTCTTCCATTGGAAACGGCGTTGTTTGGCTGCGACCATTGCGAGGCGGGTCGGCATATCGTATCCGAATGGAAACTGCCTTCAGAATTTGACGCGATTGTCGGACAACATCATTACCCGAGACGGACGGACAATTCATGGAGCATGGAAGAGCTGATCAAGGTCAGTTGCAGACTGGCCGACACCGCTGGATTTTGTGCGTTTCCGGGATGCGAGGTTACTCCATATTGTGAGCTTCGAGGCGAAATGCCGGCCAAGGAGCAACGAAAGTTCCATTCCGAACTCGACACGCTGGTGGAAGCGGTGAATAGAAGAATGAGCGCAATTGAGTCTCTCTGAGGCGTTTGCCGGCGACGGTCTGCAACACGTCGCGCTTGCGCGGAATGAAGTCAGGACCTCAACTCTCGCCCTTCGATCTTGTGGTCTCACTACTGCGGGTTGGGCGGCGTGGTGGGCGGCGCTGCAGGAACGGTTTGGGGCGTTCCAGCAGCCGGCGTCGCAACGGGCGGCTGAGCATTAGGGTCGGCTGGTGGTGGCGCGGTGGCAGTCGCGGTCGGAGTAGCAACCGCCGCGGCGGCAGCCACAGCGTCGTAGCGTTGCAGCTTGTAGAAGATCGGCGTCACCTCGAACGGCATCTTGTCGCGGGGGTTCATATACGCGTAGATCTTGGCGTTGAGCTGATGCACCTTGTCGTCCCACGGGTCGGTCTTCAGCCAGAAGCCGAGCGGATTGGCGGGCCGCTGTGCAAGGTCGTCCCAGTTCAGCTTGGGAGACATGTGCTGCAGGTCAGCCATCCACGGCGTGCCATCCTGCTTGAGCAGCGAATCGCCCAGCTTGGGCGAGTTCAGAGCCTTCAGCGGCTTCTCGCGGTCGACCAATTGTGCATAGTAAAGTCCCGCATCGGGCAACTGGTC
>JBEKVS010000157.1:0-12796 GCA_049513795.1 Occallatibacter sp.
CTGATCAAACACTGAGTGCAGGATGTTTCGACGAGATGGGATATCATCGTCGAGGCTCTCGGTGGTGGTTGCAGATTGCGTGTCGCTGACGCGGACGATATTAGACAAGGTTCTGCGGTAGTCTGCTTCTATCTGTGCGGACTGAGAGCAGACGTGCCTTGGTATTCCTCAAGGTCTTATTTTATTGTGACCGTGATCGTGTTGGAAATACTCGAAGCCCAGTCGGCAGACCCAAAGTAAACCGCCGTGACTTCTTGTTTGCCCGTTGGTATCCCGAGGGGCGTGGGCACTTTGGCGATTCCGCCGATCAGCATGGCGGTTCCCACGTTAAACGGTGAGCGAGGATAATCAATGAAAAAAACCACTTGGCCAGTGGCCTTAGATGGGGACACCTTTGCAATCAACGTGACGGACGTGCCACTAGGGTCCGGCGAAGAAAGCTCGGTTGTTGTCGGTGGATTCGTGACCACAACAGTTACAGTCTTTGATTTGCTCGTGCCGTAGGTCGTCGATCCCCCGTAGACTGCTTCGAGCACATGTGAGCCAACCGCCAGTGTCGACAGAGAAAACTTGGCGTTTCCACCACTGAGAGCAGATTTCCCGATCACTTGCTTGCCAGAGTAGAAGGTCACGCTGCCAGTGGCTTTCGATGGCGATACGGTCGCTGTCAACGTCAACTTTGTGCCAGAACCAATGGACTTCGCCGATGCCCCAAGCGTGGTGGTCGTTGTGCCCTTTGCCTCCATGTTAGCCATCAAGGGCAGCGCGTTGACCACAATGGCGCAAGTTGTCAGGAGAGCGAATGCCAGCAAAGGTCTCCGCTGTTGCGTGCGGGCAACGGTTCCACCGTGTTCACAATCTATTGTATCCATGATATTCAGAACCTCGATTCGACTCGAATTATACGGGTCTTGAGTGGAGTAGCGACACTAAAGCCCTTGTCGTTGAAAAGCTGTAGCTAGACCGAAGTAACATTAAAAGTAACGAGCGATGGCTTGATCCTGGCGATCCTTCACACCTGCCGGTGGACTTGCTGCGACCGTTTGACGCCGATGACATGAATGCTTGGAGAGTGGCCAGCGAGGTGGGGAACGCCCGCAGCAACAGACCGGAGCTTTGCGAGTCTTCAACTGACTGATGTGTGCCCCCCCCTGCATCGTCCTCGGTTTTAGGCTGGGTGAAGAGCGAGAAGTGGCCACCGCAGTCTGAAGGGTGGGTCGTCTCCTTGCGCCTTTGGTTCCCTCACTGAGGCACCAATTTGAGCGATCTCGCTCCGCATCATATTCGGCTAGCGCCCACAGGAGAGCCAGAACCCAACCGATCAGCGTCCAGCCGAAGAACGCGTTAAGTATGAGGATTGCGGTGCGGCTTGGATGCCTTCGCTTGTACGCCAATATTGCGGGCAGGAAATGCACATAGGCTACGGCCAAGAGAGCGAGCCCACCAATCAATATCAACCCAACCATGTCATCTGAGCTGTTTTCCATTGCCTTCATCCCTTCAATGACGAATTCGTGCTGACTCGCAGGCGACCGTATGCCACATCCCCTATTGGCGCTGCGGAAGCTTAATCGACAAAGGAGGATTGCTCATCTCGAAACCCGCGTCTGGAAGTGCAGCGTTAACAAAGAGCGTGCCAGGCGTGCTGAGGGTGCCATAGCCTCCGTGGACATGTTCGAAAACGTGCAGCATAGGCTTGACGCGGTGCACTGCCTCAAGTAGCTGGTGGCATCCAGCCTTGTGGTCAGCGCCAGGAGTGCAGTCGAGAATTCCGAAGGGAGGGCCGTGGGTCACGAGGATATCAGTGGCAATAGGAATCTGTGAGTACACTTTCGCTCGATCCGTCTCTGAGCTTCGTCCGAAGGCTCCGCCGTAGAGAGGCGTCATTGGCGACCCCCATATCATTAACCCCAAAACTTCGACGCTTTCGTTTACGAGAAGCGTGGCGTTCGAAATCAGATTGCGCCTCTCCGGGTCTTCGACGGCGTAATCGTGATTTCCAGGGATCACCACGCGAAACGGGTGAGGTAGTTCACCAAGCCACTCGTTGAAGTCGAGGAGCATCTTGGCATTCCTGCTGAACATGGTGAAGTCACCAGCATGGATCAGCAGGTCGCCGTTCGGCACCTCAATTTCGCGGTGCAAGGCATGTGTGTCGGAGATCGCGACTATGGTGATGCTCTCGTTCCGTTGTCGGTCGACAGTCCTTCTCACAGACACGCTCAGTACCTCAAGTCAAAAGTGGAGAGGGTTGAAAATCAGCGATCGCAATCGATGCAGAGTTCGGTCGTCGTTCTCGTCGTTTTTCGCCTTCTCTGCCTGCTCAAGCATCATTTGCAGGACTGGCGGCCCGCAGTCTTCGTCCTGGAGCTGATGGAATACCGGGCAGGCTCGCATGTCATCTGCATTGTGTACCTCGACGTCGTCCATCGAGTAAAAATCCTTGTTACACCAGAGGCAGAAGCCAACAGTTCGATTCCCGTGTTCATCGGTGAACATCGGCGACGGTTCAGCGTCTTCAGGCTCGGGTTCTTTCGTATACCCAGGCTCATACCCCATTGCATGCATTTGGTCGGCGCGATGTTCAGGGCAGGAGAGCAGTTCGACAGAACAATCGCTGTGGTCGCCGGACTCCATCGGAACGCTGTGGTTCAGGCACACGCACACAGATGGTGCAGGGGCAAAAAGGCGCGTGGCTACTCCTTCGCAGACCCAGTAGTGCCCGGCGAAATCGCAGAAATGGCGGTGGCTCATTGTCTCTCCTCGTCACTCATCCTTCAGCTTGCAGCCGCGCAATCAGTGCGCCTTTCAACGGCTCGTAGAAACTGCAGAAGTCATCCAGCGGGTCTTGCACCATCTGGGCATCCTGCAAGTAGAATGCGGGCTCCTCCGCGGTTATCGTGGTTGGGCCGAATATCAGAATGAGCCTGTCTGTCGGACCTGAGGCGTCACCTCCAATCACTGGAGCGCGGAAATGCAAGGTGTTGAGCCGACCAACGCATCCCTGGCACCCATGTCCGACGCTGATGTATCTGGTCTCAGCAGCGTCGCGCGGATCGCTAGCCAACCACCACCGGCGTCCATTCACATTCAGTTCTTTGAGCACCTCGCGTAAGCAGCCCAGGCTCACGAGAAATCCAAAATCAAGGTCGTCGTTGACATCGAAGGGCATGCTAACACCTCCTTCGCTTCTGGCACTTTGATCGGTGCAGTCAAGTTGTCCTCAATTCGCTTCGCCTTAGCCAACTGCACGAAGCGCACAACGCTGGCCCGCGAGAGGCCATGCTTCGTTGCCGTATTGGTAAGCGATATCCCTGACAATCAGTCCTTGACCAGCGCCGCGTGATCAACGTCAAGTTGTGCTCGGCCAACGCGGCGACCATCGAGCTTGGCACGGCGCATGCCAGCCCTTACGCGCTCGACGATCAGGCTGCGCTCCAGTTCAGCGATCGCACTGATCATTGTCACGATCGCCCGACCTAATGGACCGTCCGTGTCATTGGCTTCGCGGCGCGACACAAATAGGATGCCGAGTCCGTTGAGTTCGTCCAGCACGTCCAGAAAGTGCTTCGTACTCCTTGCGAGGCGATCACCTGCCCACACAACAACGACGTCAAACCTGTGACGATGAGCGTCCGTCAACAACCTATCTAGCGATAGCGGCCTGGCTTTTGTGCCACTCACTCAGTGGTCAACGTATTCCTCGATAATGTCAAAGCCATGCCGCTTCGCAAATGCTCGAAGCTCGACACCCTGGGTCTCAGGCTGCTGATCAACCGTGGAGACACGCATGTACAGAGCAGCACGAATCATATGATTGGCTCCTACCTGAATCGCGATCCGCAGAGGATTGACGGTTTCCTCTACAGGCTTAACCTGGAGGTCTCGGAAGGTTTTATGTAGTTGGGATTCGAAGATTGCCGAGACTTGAGTTCATCAATCGGATCAACCACGTCGGAAACGTGATAGCACTTCGCGGACTGCATGCACATATTGATCCACGTCAAAAACAAAGGGGCCGAAGGAAGAATAATCCTGTCGGGGCCTGAACGGTTGACGGAACTTATCCCAGGTGACAAGACCGTCTACCAGGGATATGGTCGCGAACAGTGGCCAACAGCCAGCCGTTCCGCAACTACACCCAAGCAAGTAGCGCTCGCGAGGTGTGCCATGCGCCTTGTCCCACATCAGGTATTCCTCCGCTGGGCGGACGTCATAATCGCCCGGTCTCAATCCTCCATACGAGCCCCGCATATGAAAGCCGTGCCAGCGCTCATACTCTGCGATCCAGTCAACAAGGTCGCGCTCGTCGATAACCGGGATAATCGAAGACGAGCTATCCCAATCGGTCAGCGGCTGAATTGCAAAAGAGAGTACGGAGTTCGGATTCATAATTGTCATTACCCAAAATCGTCAGAGGTTGAGTTTCAATGAAGTGATCTTCGCCCTCGGCTGCCTCCGTAAGGAGGCGGGAAGACGGATGCGGAGCGCGGCGAGACTATCTCTTTGCCGCCATCGGATCGATCGCGTTCCGGTCGCACGCAGGGTTGGTCTCATACCCGAAGCCTGCGGCGTTGCTGTACATGGAACTCTGGACCATGGTGTGCCGCAGCGTCCTGATCCCGCCGAGGAGATACTGCTCTGTAAGCTCTGCCTCGCTCTCGAAGGCATACTGAGCGGCCAACACAACCGCTTCCCTTAATTGGGCAAACGAGAACCCTTTGGACTCCTCTGCTGCCTCTTGGAACGTATCCAAAGTCAGCTCAGGGCTCATGGACTGGAGGTACCGGCATCTCAGTTCACTGTTTGGATTGGGAAAATGCACTACGCGGTCGAAGCGGCCTGGTCGACGGAGGATGGCCGGATCGAGAGTTGCAGGATCATTAGCTGTTGCGACCACCACGATCCCGTCCCCAGACGACACCCCGTCGAGACAATTGAGAAGGTGTTGCAGGCTGACTCGGCTGCCGGGCTCTCCCTCGCGCGGGAACGCACGATCCAAGTCCTCGAACAGGATCATAGCGGGGCGCTCCCTAAGCGCGTCGTCGAACAGTTGGTCGAGGTTGGCATCACCTGTTTCGTGATCGAAGAGGCGTATGGTGAATGCACCCAGGCTGCGACTGCACATCATGGCGCGTATTGCCGTAGACTTGCCATTCCCGGGAGGGCCGTGAAGCAAATATCCGCGCCGGAATGGGAGATGCCTCTCACGGAACCATGGTTCACGGTTCCAGAACTGCTCAAAATCATTCTTTAGCAACGACATGATTGCTGGGTCTAAGACCAGGTCGTCCCAAGAGCAGGCCGCGATTTTTCGCGACCGACCGCGGTGCATATGAAGTTTCGGCAGGGAGTCTCGGCGGTCAATCGTTTCGAGTAAACGAATCAAATGATCCAGGCAAGCTCTTGTCACGATCAAAACGCTCGTCATCTCACTTGAATTAGATGTAGGGCCGGACTGGAAATGAATATTGAGCGCTATTACTGGCGCTTCGATCGAATGAAGCTTTAAGGCGATCGGGCAATCCAGCCATTCGACGCGAGACGATCTGTGCTGGGTATTTCCAGTTAGAAGAGCGCGCAAACTGGGGTCGGGCTGCGCCCTACTGTAGCCAAGCAAGGGAACACTACCAGGGGGGACCTCGGCGCTTGCCACGAAAGTCCTCAGTCGACGGACGGACTTGGAAGCTGCGCCTCCATCTTGCTGAACACCAAGAACCTTTTCCACTCCGAGTTGCGAAAAATCGAGTTCTGTTTCGATGATCACCGAATCGGACAACGGCGCTGCGAGAGTCGACTCGATCCAGGCCCGGTGTGATTCGATTGCCTGGCGTAGTATGGCGGGTCTAGTTGCGAAGTCGTGCAGGAGTGAGTTCATATCAATTGTTGCTCCACCGGCCTAGGTTCTTCGGATGAGAGTTAGGATTGCTCCACTTGGAGCCGCGCAAATCACAGCCCACATCGGGAATGCTTCGAGGAATCAGTTCACACAGGTCCGTCGCGAAACACTCAAGAGTGGTGAAGATCGTCCTTCACCATTAGGACATCGTTCCCTCACATGCATAAGCTAGGGGACTGATAGCCCAATGTGTAGTTGCGTCGATCATTGTGGAGAAAGAGCTTGGGAAGGACACTTCAATATCGCCGCCGAGTCATCGAGCGATTTGCAGATAGATGGTTCATTGGAGGAGTATTCAGAAGAAAGTTGTTGCCTACTTCGCCGAGTCAATCGGCGAGGTCACCCGTCCGCGATCATCACTGTATTTGAATCACGAGGAAGCAATGTCATTGAATGAAGCTGCCACACCGCGCCAGCACGCGTCCACGGGGCCACAACCCCCGCAACTGCCGGAACCAAGCCATGCAGAGCGTGCCCGGACTCTGTTCTACCTGGCTTCCGTCGGCACACTGTCGACTCTCTCCAGGAAGCATCAGGGATTTCCCTTTGGCTCCCTGATGCCATATGCACTTGACCTCGCTGGCCAGCCCATTTTCCTAATCAGCAATATGGCCATGCATACGCAAAACCTGAAGGCCGATCCCCGTTGCAGCCTCTTCGTCGGACAGGCGTCTGCAGACGGCGACCTGCTTGGCGCTGCTAGGGCGACACTGATCGGCGATGCTGAGCCGGTGAAAGGGCCCGATGTTGG
This sequence comes from Occallatibacter sp., assembly GCA_049513795.1. Lineage (GTDB taxonomy): Bacteria > Acidobacteriota > Terriglobia > Terriglobales > Acidobacteriaceae > Telmatobacter. The sequence continues at coordinate 6,651 of JBEKVS010000157.1, forward strand.
CCTACTTCGAGAGACTTACCTTGCCCGCCACGCGAATAGTCGCTACTGGGTTGACTTCTCTGATTTCAGCTTTTTCCGGCTCCAACCGATCGACCTTTACTACGTGGGCGGTTTTGGCGTGATGGGTTGGGTAGAGGCACGAGATTACGAAAATGCATCACCAGACCCGCTGGCGGAAATGGCGCCGTGCATCCTCGCGCACATGAATGCTGACCACGTGGATTCGATGATTCTGCTTGCAAAGAAGCAAGCGCATATTGAGGCAACAGAAGCGACCATGACCTCGGTTGACCGATTGGGCTTCACGCTAAGACTGAAGACGCATGAGGGATTCAAAGGGGCGCGTATAAACTTTCCTCGCGAGGTCCGTACATCGCAGGCCGCACGCGAAGTTGTCGTCGCGATGGTACGAGAGGCCGAATAACTGCCTCGCTCAAAGGTCGGAGTCGTTCAACATAATCGTGTTCGCAGAGATGTCACGCCGGAGTGCCCAGTGAACCAGATTCCCGAACTCTTAGTCTGGTCAAGAAGGGCTCCAATGCATGCGCCCGTAAACAGTTCATTTACACAGACAGACCTTGAGGAATTGAGTGGTCCACAACCTACACGTTGTGTACCATCCGGTCCAGCATCTTTCCCGCTGGTGTTCAAATCATGCTGGACAATGCTTAGCTTTTGGTTCTGCAATCGGTTGCTGATCGAGAGCGGCAGGTAACACTTGCCAGCCGTAGTAGCCACTCCTGATGAGATGCTCGAGAGTTTGAAGCCTGTTGGCTGTTCAGGTGATTTTTGTTTTGCTAGAAATCATTTCACAGGCTTCTTGTATTGATTCCTCTCCGCATGGAGAATCGCCTCTGTTTCCCTTTGCCTCCTGATCGGCTCGTACTTCTTCTGAAAGCTCTCAAGCACCTCAAATGTCGCATTTTCGGGAGTTCCGCTGTTAAAGATGGGGTCCGGTGCATACTCAATTGCAAGCTGGATCTCCTGAGCAGCCACATCTCCTCGCAGAAGAGAGACCAGAACGAGAGCTGCATCCAACCCGGCCGTCACTCCGGCGCCGCTGATGATGTTGCCGTCCACTACCACCCTTGCATCTACAAGGACCGCTCCGTAATACCGCATCAGTTGCAGGGTACTCCAATGCGTGGTCACCTGTCTCCCCTCGAGAACACCTGCCGCACCACAAATCAGGGCTCCGGTGCAGACCGAAAACAGGAGCTTTTCCTCCTGAACGTGTTTGCGGATGAGCCCGAGCACTTCTTCGTCGTGCATCAGCGCCTGCTGTCCATAACCACCGGGTACGAGCAGGACATCAAATAGAACGGCTTCCGCAATCTTCATATCCGGCGAAAGCCGAAGCCCCTGCGCGTCGCGAACAGGAGAGAGTTCTTTCCCGATGATCTGGACAGTGGTGTCGGGCATGCGCGAGAGAACTTCAAACGGACCTGTGAAGTCAATCTGATCCATCCGTTCAAAGGTGAGGCAGCCCACAGAAAGCGGTCGCGCCGTCAACTCCGGCTTCGATCTCTCACTCACAAACAAAGGACAGCTCATAGAGCCCTATCCCTTCGCGACGTCAGTGGGCTACATCGGTTCCGCGCGCAGTTCGGGCGCGGTGACCCCAGTGTTCCTTACGCAACCTCGGCCATCAAGCTGCCTTCGGTGGTTCGAATTGGCGACGCGGGTACAACAACCTCGACAAGTCCGGTCGCGACATCGTAGACGAGGCCAGAGATCAGCCACTCGCCTGGCAATGCTGGAATCGCCCTGAGTGCAGCAACGTCGACTGCCACCGACCTGCGCGGATCGCGGACTGACTTGGCTTCAACTTCCTTTTCCGGTATCTGAAAGTAGTGCGCCAGCAGGGCCGGGTCTCCCACGAGACGCGTACTGCCGCAGTCTGTATGGTGTAGCACGATCAGGTGAAACTCACCGCCGCCTCCCGGAATCGTTCCGGCAACTTCTCCTATTCGTCCGAGCAGGCCGAATTCCTCCAGCAGACCGGGCGTGACACGACCGCCTATGTTTCTCATTACGACGGCCTCACCGGGCTTGATTCCAAGCACCTGAGCAGGATCAACGCGCATATCGGCGCATCCAATGATGACTGCTTTCAAAGTTTGCAAGGATTGTGGAAGCGATGGCATAGGTGAAGCGGACTCTTTGTTGGGTTTCAACATGAGATCAAGGTTATTCATGACGACCCTCCTGAACAGATGATTTTGGCGGCCACGCCAGTACTTTCATATGTCGTCTTGGATGCAGGCGTCGATTCGAGAGGACCAAGCGATTAAGGACAATGAAACAACCATTCCTGCCAATCGGCAGGCGAGAGGATTACCGGACCCGAGCGCGCGCCCAAAAGAGGCCCTGTATTGGCGAGGTGTAACACCCAGGCGGCGCTCGAATGCGCGGCGAAGTATCTCAGAAGAGGTGAAGCCACAAGAATCCGCTACTTCCTCAAGACTCATCGCTGCCCATTCGATTTGACGGCGCGCAGCTTCAAGGCGGAGGTCCTCTATATACCTTGCCGGCGTCCTACCCACCTGCTGCTGAAACAGGCGAGCAAAGTTCCGGGGACTCATAGCTGCACGTTGGGCGAGACTTTTGACGGAGAGATCGCGGTGGATGTTGTCAGGAAGCCACGCGAGCAAATCGTTGAGGGGTGATTTCGTGGAAATCTGGGCCATGAGTGTGGCGCTGAATTGCGATTGGCCGCCCGGGCGCCGCAGAAACACCACCATCATTTGAGCAGCCTTAAGTGCGACTGACCTGCCCAGATCCTCTTCCACTAAGGCAAGCGCGAGATCGATTCCGGCGGTCACGCCTGCTGACGTATAGCAGTTTCCATCTCGAACATAGATGGGGTTGGGGTCGACGGTCACACGCGGGTAATCACGCGCAAGTTCTTCGCACCAGTTCCAGTGGGTAGTCGCGCGACGCCCATCGAGCAGGCCAGCCTCTGCGAGAACGAGCGCGCCGGTGCAGACCGAACCAAAGCGTCGGCTGCTGCCGCATCGGTCTTTCAGCCAGCTCAGAAACTTGGGTTCGTAGCGGACCTTCGAAACGCCGTCGAACCCGGCGACAAGAAGTGTATCGACCGGACCACGATACTTGCCATAAGTTCGATCCGCTCGCAGCGTCGTACCAAGATGAGTCAGAACGTCCCGATGCGTCCCAGCTGAGATGATACTGATCTCGTAAATCGGTCCGTCGCTGCGTGAGCGATTAGCATCTCCGAACACCTCCAGCGGCCCATACACATCCAGCGTTCTCACTGGAGGCACAGCGACAATCAGGACGCGCCGTGTGCTTCGAACTGGAGCGCGGTTGCGCTTATCGCCATGTACTGTGGAAAGACTGGTGCGCCTTGATTTACTCATGGTCTGCCTCTTCGCCCGCCATCTCTATGCACGGAATTTTAAACGGACGTCAGACGTTTGCCGTGGAGGTGAGTGTGTGCGCGCGAAAAAACGCAAGAGGACGTGACGTCGCCATTGTGGATGAACGGTAAATCGCTAAGGCACTCCCTGCCATCACGCCAGCGATGGCATTCGTCCAGGCTGGCATCTGCGCCGTGTCGGGTAAAGGGTTGGGACTGCGTTATCGGCATTCATTTCGCTTGGTCAATTGCTCCGAAGGATGTGTTGAGCCATCATCCTGCGAAGCTGAGAGAATCGCGCGGAGGCCTAAACCCTGAGGCATAATAACCAGTGCCGTGCTCGCTGACGCAAGTATGCCAATCATTCGGCTGGAATGGTCGGCGATGGTCCCGTAGAGAATTGGCGCAAGAGCGCCTGACCCGATCGATCAAGCGAGTATCATGCTTGCCAGCCGCCGCCGAGCGCGCCGTAGAGTTGCACGAGGGCAAGTGCTTCGCCCTGTTGCGCGCTGACCAAGTTCAACTCGGCGGCAAAGAGATTTGAATCTGTGGTCAGGACTTCAAGATATGCAGTCGACCCGCCCTCGTACCGAATGCGCGCAAGCCTGGTTGCATCTTTCGCGGCCTCAACGAGTTTCTCCTGCTGCTCACGGTAGGCACGCTGCTTGTTCAGCGCGATCAGGGCATTCGACACATCGCGAAAGGCGCCGGCGATGGTCTTCTGATAGTTGAGCACCATCTCTTCTTTGGTTTGTTCTGAGAGTTGAAGCTGACCGCGAAGCTTCCCCCCTTCAAAGAGCGGTTGTGTCAGCGTGCCCAGGCCGTAGATGGTTTTTCCGGACGTGGAGAATATGCTTGAAAGACTGTCGCCGCCGACACCAGCCGACCCACTGATGGATAAGTTGGGGAAGAACTGCGCGCGAGCCACGCCGATTTGTGCATTCGCCGAGATTAGTGTCGCTTCGGCCTGCTGGATATCCGGCCGCCGTTCGAGAAGGTGAGAGGGCAGCCCTGTGGGGAGATCCTGCGGTGGAGGCGCAAGCGCATTGGGGTCGTGGTGACTAATCGGTCCGGGGTTTTCTCCGAGCAGCAGGGTGATTGCATTCTCCTGTTGTTGAATCTGCTGCTCGAGTTCAGGAATCTCCGAGGTTGCCGTGTACAGCAATTGCTCTGCTTGCCGGACATCCGACAGCGGCACCGAACCTCCACTCTCCAGCGTTCGGGTGAGGGCGACCGAATCCTGGCGGGCCTTCAGAGTTTCTCTGGTGATCTCAAGTTGGGTGTCGAGAGCCCGGATCTGCAGATAAGCCGTGGCTACCTGCTGCACCAATGTGAGTTGCACCGCGCGCTGCGCCCAGACCTGCGCCAGCAGTTGAGCGCGCGCGGCTTCTGTCTGCCGACGGTAGAGGCCCCAGAAATCCGGCGTCCACGCGGCCGAAATGTTGAACGACCCTTCGACCAGCGGATTGGGAAGTTGGGTGCCAAGCGAAGTCGGCAGAGTTGCGCCAATCGCCGTGCCCCCGACGGTGATGCTTGGGAACTCTTGCGAGCGGGTGATCCTGACCTGGGCCTGCCCTTCCAGAATGCGCTGCGCCGCAATCCGCAGGTCGTAGTTATTGGCCAGAGCCTTGCGAATCAATTCCTGTAACTCGGGCTCGCGATAAACCGCGGCCCATTGTTCATCGCCGAAAGAGTTCTTGGCGTCGCTTGCGATCGGGGCGTCGTCCGCTCCACGATATGCAGGCGGCGCTGTTAGGTTGGGTCGGACGTACTTTGGGCCAACGTTGCACCCCGCAACAAGACCGAGCGAAACGGCAAGAAAGCTCAAACGCAGGAATCCTTTGTATCTCATCAATCTTGGCCTCCTTGCGCCCCGGCGTGGACTCCAACTGGATCGGCCTGCCTGCCTGACGGGGCGCCGGGACCACAGATCGAGTCCATCGTGGTGCCTTCGCCGCCTCTGACGAAACGATGCGAAAGAAACTCCACCACGGCAAACGTAACGGGAATGAAGATCAGGCCAAGAACGGTGGAGAGGGTCATCCCACCGACGACGACGGTGCCGAGGATGCGCCGCGAAGCAGCCCCCGACCCGCTTGCGGTCCACAAGGGCAAGCAGCCGACAATGAATGCCAAAGCGGTCATCACGATCGGTCGAAAACGCAAGCGGGCGGCATCCAGCGCCGCCTCGCAGATGCTTTCTCCGCGTTCATAGTTCATCTTCGCAAATTCGACGATCAAGATGGCGTTCTTGGCCGAAAGCCCAATGAGCATCACCAGCCCGATGGTGGCGAAGATGTCGTTCTCAAAGTGCCGTGCATGCAGTGCGAGATACGCGCCCAGGATGGCGACAGGCGTACTAAGCAGCACGCTGAAGGGCAACGTCCAGCTTTCATAAAGAGCGGCAAGAATCAGGAACACAAATACCAGCGACAAACCGAACACGGCCCACGATGGAACCCCTTTCTCCGCTTGCTGTTCCTGGAAGGACATGCCGGAATAATCGAAGCCTGCGCCGGCCGGCATGGTTTCTTTGAAAACTTCTTCAAGCGCCTTGCGAACCTGGCCGGAACTGTATCCGGGCGCGCCTGTAATGTTAAGCTGCGCAGCGTTGAATTCGTTGAATCGGTAGATGAATTCGGGGCCGGTGGTCTGACTGACTTTCACCAGTGAGCTGAGCGGCACCTGGCTCCCGTTTGCGCTGCGCACGTAAAATTGGTCGATGTTAGCGATGTTGGTTCGCGATGGGCCGTCAGCCTCAACG
>JBEKVS010000158.1:0-12785 GCA_049513795.1 Occallatibacter sp.
TGCTGTGCCGCGAGCAGCAGATATTCGTTGTCGACCGAGCGTTGCCCATGCACCGTCGGCAACGTGGTGATGCCCCAGCCAAATGCCTTGTGCTCTTCAATAATCGGGATGTAGCTTTGCAGTAGTTCGCGGCGATAAATGGCGTTGCGCTGCTCTTCGGTCCTGGCGTGGTTGATATCCACATCTGTGTAGCGCTTGCCATAGTAGTAGCCGATCGTCGAAACAGCCGCGAGCACGAGTACAAATGCGAGCGTCGCTTTGCCGAGCGAAAATGTGCGCACCAGCAAGGCCAGCACCAGCGCCAGTCCGACGCCGATCCAGGGACCGCGCGACTGTGTCATCAGCAGTCCAGCGATGATGCCCCAAAGCACCAGCCCGCGAAAGGTCAGCGGCAGACCGTTGAAGATTTTTCGCCTTCCCCAGGCGGGAGCGAACACTCTTAACCACAGGCAATAAATCAATCCCATCAGAAAGATCATTCCGGCCAGAATGGCATGCGCATACGGGCCCTGGATGCGCCCAAATCCCCAACGCATCTGCGTCGTCCAGCCCACTTGCTGGTCGCGGAAGAAATGCCGGAACACCATCTGCCAGATGCTCCGGCCGGTGAGAAAATCGAATACGCTGATGCATGCCACAAGAGCCAGGAGAACCACGAGGCGCCGCAAAACTCTCTTGCGTGCCGGCTGTTCTTCCGGGGACGGCCGCTCGATGAGCAGCTTGCCCAGCATATACGGCAGAACAACACTGCAAATAACCTGGAAGAGCATCAACCCGCCGTTGGCCCAATTGGTATCCACGTCTGGGCCACGAACGTCGAGAAGATTCTTCCATGTGCCGTCACCGAGAGCTGTGCTCAACGACTCCGACAATCCAGCACTGAGCGCAAACAGCACCACCCACAGATCCATCCAATCCAGCCGCCAGCGCCGCATCTGCTTTACCCACAAAGCGACTCCCAAAGGCAGGACGGCGGCGTCGGCAAACGTCAGTGGCGGCAAGTGCGGAAAACGCAAGATGTAGTACTGCGGCAGAAGCAGCACCGCCGGCAACCACACGTCGATCATGGCCCGGCGGATGGGCCACCTGGCCAATGCCACCCAGCAAGCCACCGCCGGAAGCAGAATGATCAGATCCATTCCGACCTCCGCGAAGCGTTTCGATGTATAGCGTTATCCACGAATGCGCGTCTCGACCGAATGCACGTCAATCCCCCTGGAGATCCATTCCGGCATTGGTTTGCACATCTTTGGCAATCGGCGATGTGTGCCCCCCGCTCGATTCCCATTCATCAAACAAAGGCTGGGCGCACCAGGCGTGCAAGAGGAACCTTTGCCTGAAATTCAATCCCGCGAGGGAAAGGGTCAGGCCCGCGTCCAACACCCGGCGCCGCACATCCATCAGCAATCCCAGACCCGATGCGGTGATCTGCTTTACCGACTGAAGATGTACCACCATAACCAAGCCATTCGCGATGCTGGCATCGGCCGCATTCATCAAGTCGTCCGCCACCTGCGCGCCCAGTTTGCCGTGCAGGTACACATGCATCACCAGGGGCGTGCTCACCGTGGCCAGGTGCGATTCTCCAAGAAATGGGCGCTGCATCCAGGCCGCCAGCAGGGTGGTTGGCAACTTTCTACCCAGCGCAATGAAGTCGCGCAGATAACGCGGACCGAGACGCGCAGGCTCCTGCACAAAGCGCATGGCCCATTCCAGCCCGCACTTCTGAATCCATCGCGGTGCTCGCCGCATGTCTCCCACGAGCATTTCGAAACTGCCCCCAACGCCCATCGCCACCGGCACGCCGAGGCGCTTGCGGTGCAGCCAGATCCACTTTTCCTGTTTGGGGTTTCCCAGTGCTACAAGCAGAATGTCAGGCTTGGCCACATGGATGCGTCTAAGAATTTCGCTGTGATCCAACTGCGCCATCTCTTCTTCTGTCGGCGCGAATGTGCCGACAATGCGCACGCCGGGAAACTTCTCCTCGAGCAACTTCCTGGCCCGCTCGGCCACGTCTCCCTTGCCGCCGAGCAGGAAGATGCCATATCCCTTGCGCACGGAAAGTTCAGCCAGCCTGGGTACCAGATCCACGCCGGTCACACGTTCGGCAAGCGGGCAGCCGAGCAGCTTGGATACCCACACGAGCGGCATGCCGTCGGGAAGCACGAGGCTGCAACCCGCGATGATGCGATGCAGATGCCTGTCGGAGAGCGAATTCATCCAGAAGTCCAGATTGGCTGTCGCAATCTGATGTGTTCCCCCGGAATGAATCAAGTCCTCTATCGCCTCAACGGCCCCAGTCGCCGTGAGACTATCCAGAGGCAGCCCCAATACTGAGATCGGGTGCTTCACTTTCCTCTTCATCTTGGTCTTCCATTTCTCGCTTGCTTGAACCAACCGCTGTGCGTCTGTTCCCTGCACCTCAGTCCCCCAGTTCGAAAACTCGATATTTGTATACGTGCTCTTTTGTTCCAACTCGCTGTGCCGATTCCTGTGCCTACGCCGGAAGGCTTCTTTCAAGCTCTTCCATCCGGTAGTTCTGAAGATTTCTCGTTTGACTCAGGACTGAGCTTGCTGGAACTCTAACAGCCTTGGCGCGCTTGCTTAGAAGGCACCAAAGCTCCCCCAAATAGTTAGATGCATTCCTCGGCATTTGTGGAAGGGTAGGCGGAAGGCATCTATATGAATCAACTGAAACAATTGGCAGGGTTTGGGACGAAATCGAGCCTCAACGATACCTTCGTTTACCATCGGCCTGGATTTCAGTAACCAAAGTCGATTACGTAACTCGGAAAATGGCTAATGAGTACCATCCAATTTATTACCGGGGCGATTAGAGCTTGTTACTATTTTCTGAACTATTGTTTGGAGTTATCGCCAGAAAGTCTTCCATGCAAGACTCGCGTCTTACCGAGTCCTCAGTCCGACCACTCGAGAACAGCCATCGAACACGGGGCCAGATCGAGGTCGGCGCCCCCGAAGCGTTCAGCATTCACTGTCACCTGGGTTTCATTCTCGTTGCTTGCCCCTGGTTCCGGGCTGACGAGCGTCCAGAGATTCACATTGGGGTTCGACTTGAGGCCTGGAGCATCGAGGCTGATCCTTCTTGACTGGTGCAATCCATAGTTGAAGACGATGAGGCCGTGCCATTTTCCCTCTTGAAACGCATAGGCATCAATTTCGTGAACTCCTTTGAGATGCACGCCGTCATTTCCATCCGGCTGATCGTGAGTCGGCTCTTCGCCACTGGTCTCGACACGTACCAGGTTTCCGCGGACCACGCGGTTGGCCAGGCTTTCTGTGAGCAGCTGCGGCCGGGACCGGCCATTGGAGCCCATCTCCACTACCGTTCCCCAGAGCCGCACTGGCGTTCCGTCGGCGCGCTTGAATCTGAATTGCGGCAGGCTGAAGACCATTTCATCGCGAACGGACTGGTCGCGCATCATGCGCAACATGTGCCCGGTTACCGCGACGCCAGCAGCCGCGGACGGCGTCAACCGGTCCAGCACCGACTGCGGGGCCGATCCCTCCGTAGTGTGAAGATTGACTTCGTAGACAGCGAGTTGTCTTCCACCCGCCGCGGTTCTTGCAGCGCGCACAATTCCATCGCGCGACATCTGCTCGGGCTGGGCCATCAACGGCCCATATAACTCGTCGTCCGTAGCCCAGTGATTCACGCTGTCCATAAGATAAGGCGCGATGGCCAGCGTGTTGGCTCCCGCAGCAGCAGCCAGCAATTCGCCGCTGCGGCCGGAGTTTGCGGCTTGTCCGCCGACAACCAGATCGAATTGCCCGGCGCTCGCCCCAGCTGCTGAACGCAGCACGGCGAACATCTGGCTGGCACGCCTCCCATAAGCAGCCGGGTCTTCCATTGTCTCTCCCTGAAAGATGCCATTCCAGGTTTCATTGCCCAGCTCAACGTGGATGGTGCGGAAGGCCCGTGTCCACGGCTCGGGATGACCAGCCGCTTCGCGCACCGCACCACCTGCCGTGGATGGCTCGCCGGCCAGATACTCGGCCAACTTCCTGAATCCCTCTTTGCTCGTGGCTGTCGGCACCACGATCCATGGTTCGGCGCCGACTTCGTCGCATAGTTCGAGAAACTCCGGAATGCCAACCGGAATGTCTTCCATCGTCGTAAGCCAGGTGGAAAAGCCCGGGCGCAGCCGCGCCATGGGAGGTGCGAGCAGATTGTCAACCGTGCTGCCCAGCTGCGCGTGGCTTGACATCAGTCGCAGCACGCCCGGACGCAGCTCGCGGAGTGTCTGGACGACTTCATCGCGAAAGGCGGTCCGGTTCGTCTTGTCGCCTTCGATCTGTTCCAGGTCCACATCGTCAAGCAGCAACGAACCGCCTGCAACCGTAAAGCCAGCTTCGACCGGACCGACTGGACCTGAGCCCTCATTGGTCGTGAACTCGGCGCGGTAGTCTGCCCAACCACCACTGAGCTGAAAGTCCTGCTCCAGATAATCGAGCTTCCCGTTCACGATGCGCTTCACGTGCACATGCAGCGTCTTCGCTCCCGATAGACCCTTGGCCATAAAACTGAGCCGATATCGCCCTCGCAGCCGGACAAAGGTAAACCCTTCCGTGGTGTCGAAGTAAGATTTCAAGTCGACGGACTGCCCCGGCCCGGCGGCTTCGATTCGCAATGCCTGATGACCAGCCGTTTCGTGTGAAAGATCCTTGCGTTCCGCCTCGATGCGTGCACCGCCCTTCAGCGACGGCCACCAACCCGCGGCAGGATCGCCGGGAAACTCCTTGCTCACCGCCAGCCAATCTCCCGTTCCGATCGCCGGCCCGGCTCCATCGAGCGTGAGGCCATAGCCTGATCCACTCGGCCCGCTGGATCTGACCCCGCCCCTGCGGCCGATTGCCGTACCATCCAGTACTTCGAACCTGCCACCATCCCAGAAACCCGCCGGCCACTCGAATGAGTGCCGCGTGTCAACACAACTCGATGCTCCGCCGGAAAGACAATGCAGAATGCTGCGATAGGCCATGCCCTCAAACCCGGGGTTGCGAAAGAGCAAATTGCGCATCATTTGCCCCGAATCGTAGTAGTTCTGCTCGCCCAGGTTGATGCCCAGCCGCGTCACCTTGGGAAGGATCACCTGATTTGTTACGCGCAAATGAGTCACACCGAAACCGATGCTTGCTTCGGCTTTCGTGCGGCTGAACGGAGTCCCATCGGAAGCGCTCAGCACCGCCAGTGCGGCCAGCACCATCCCCGCTTCCAGCAGGACGGCAAGCACATTGCTGCGATTCTGACCTTTGCTTCGCATCCGTTTGCAGCGGCCCTCAAACACTGTCATCCTCATCGAGACAGCGGGGACACCTGTTTCCAGAATAGCTCGCTCCAACCCCTTGCCCAATCAACCTTTAACCCTTCTTTGATCCCCCGAAAGAACCATGCGGATGGCGACGTGGTTGCGGGCTGGGCACTGCCTGGTTGACGCATGTCGTCCTATACTGGAGGCATGTCGATGAATCTGTTCCCTTTGAGCAGGAGTGAATTCTCCGGCTCAGCCGGCCAGACACTTGCATCGCGCGGAGCGGCTGATCTTGCCTTGGCCCATGAAACAATCGGTCCTGGCGGAGTAAAACTTCTCTCCTCTTATAACTACGCAGTCTCGATTATCGTTGTGTCATTCAACACCAAGGATCTGCTGCGCGATTGCATTCAATCCATCCTCGACGAGTGCAATCGTCTTTCCGACGGCCTTTCCGCTGAAATCCTGGTAGTTGACAATGCTTCCGGCGACGGGTCGGCCGCGATGGTGGCCAAGGAGTTTGGGTCTTCCGACGTCCCCGTCCGGCTCATGCGCAGCGATATCAACCTGGGCTTTGCGGGAGCCAACAACCTGGCCATGGAATCGGCACTTGGACGCTATCTGGTGCTGCTGAACTCCGACGCTTTCTTTCACCCCGGTTCGCTGTGCCGCGCCATTGAGAAAATGAATGCTGACCCCTTGGCCGGAGTTGGCGGGGCGCGACTGGTGGGTCCGGCCGGAGAGTGGCAGCCATCGGCGCGGGCGTTCCCGACGATCTGGCTCACGTTCCTTGTTTATTCCGGACTTGCCTCCCGTTTTCCCAAGTCGCGCATCTTCGGCGCCTTCGATCGCACCTGGGCCAGCCCCGATCTCGAGGCGGAAGTCGATTGGGTTCCTGGAGCCTTCTCCATCATGCGCCGCGAGGCACTGGTTCAATCGGGCCTCTTCGATCCGCAATTCTTTCTCTACTCTGAAGAGGTCGACCTCTGCCGTCGCATCAAGGCCAACGGCTTTCGCGTCCTCTACTGGCCCGACGTCGTGGTCACGCACATAGGAGGCGAATCGAGCCGGCAGCTTACGACTTTGAAGTTTTCCGACAGCGAAGCGCAGGTCGTTCTGTGGCGGATGCGCGCCCACCTGCTTTACTTCCGCAAGCATCATGGGATGCGCGTGTGGGGCATCCGCTGCCTTGAGGATGCCATGCACGCGCTACGTTGGCTGCGCAATCGCCGGAGCAGAAATCCTGCGCGGCGCGAGCGGGCACAAGAGGCGAAGCTGCTTCTTTCGCTGATGCGTCAGGCCTGGAAAGAAACGAATGGCGGCCGGGTAAGTCCACCTCGTCCGTGGTAGCAACCTGCTTCAGTGTTCAGCGCGTGAACTCCCGCATCGGCTCGTCAATTCCCTTCCGAATCAATTCATCCCGATCGGACACCGGCTTCCATCCCAGCACGGTCTTTGCTGCCGAGCAATCGAAGACCGCGCGGCCGGTGCGGCTTTCCCAGTCGCGGTAGGAGGGCAGACGCCGTTCCGGATGGCGCACGGCAACCTTCACTACCCATTTCATCAAATCGAGCAGATAAAAACGCGCAATCGGCGTAGCTTGGCGCTTAATTCTGATTCCACATGAACGATCGAGCGCATCGAGATATTCCTGAGCCGTAAGCAGCGGATCGCCCACCAAATTAAATGACTGGCCTTCGATTCCCGGTGTGTTCATTGCGGCGATTAGCCCCGCGGCCACATCTTCAACCAGAACTAACGCCAGCTTGTTGGTTCCCTTGCCCCAGATCTGGCAGACAGAATCGTTCCACCACATGCCAATGCCCCAGTGAAAGGGGCTTCCTCCGCGGCCGATTACGACGCCGGGTCGCACAATCACCAGCGGCAGGCCCTGCTCTTTGTGCATTCGCATGAGGGTTTCTTCCGAGGCCGCCTTGGCGCGCGCGTAGAGATTGCGCTGCTTGATTTTCGCATCGAGCGGCGTCTGTTCGGTAATGGTGCCCGCGCCTGCCCCTGCGTAATAGGAGTCGATGGTTCCTGTGTAGACCAGCCGCTTGACACCGCTCGCTTGCGCGCATTCAGCAACTCGTTGCGTCGCGCCAATCTCCAATTCCTGATATTCAGCCCAGGTCTTCACACTGGCCCGCGCCAAGTGGAATACGAACTTGATTCCCGTCATTGCGCGCAGTAGATCGTCCTGGTTACTGAGGTCTCCAGTCACGCACTCCAGCTTGCCTGAATTGCGCAGTGCGGCCGGAACACCGGTTGCGCTTCGCACCAGGACACGCACGGTGTGGCCCGCATCGATCAACTGCCGCAGTAATTCCTTGCCGATGAAACCGGTGCCGCCGAGCACAAGAATCTTCGCGGCGCCAAGGCCTTTCGTGCTTTCCGACGGCGGCTCGGGCTTTGCTTCCTGAGGCTGGAGACCAGCCAATTCGCCAAGCTGTTCGCAGACCCGGATCACGCGCGCACCCATGCGGCCATCGACCCGCTCATCCAGCGGCATCGGTGAATAGAATGCGTCCATCGCCCGCGCGATGCTTGCGCCGTAGGGGTTGCCGCGCTGTTCGAGCTTCAGTTTCGATTTGATGTAGCTGCTCAGCGTCCGGCGCGCCTGGCGTTTTAGACTCCTGGCGCGACTGACGAGCATTGCGTAGTTCTCGAAATCCGGATCGGTGGGCCGATGCTCGTCGAGCGTATAGGTGTTGCGTTCGAAATCCACTGTTGCCGAGGCCAGCGAACCGCGCACGTGAATCGAATACTCAGAGAACCCCGGTACGAAAGAAAAACGCAGTTCAACAGCCGTGCGCCCCTTGATTGCGTCGACCTGCCAGCGTCGATAAAACGACTTGCCGGTGGGAAGTTCGATGAGATTCGATGCGCGAACGTTCAGCTCATCCGGCTCGCCGAACAGGTCGAGCAAGTGCGCCACCGAATGCGACCCGACCTCGAGCATGATATTGCGCGGATCGCGAAGCATCCAGGTATCAAATGGGCCGTGCTGCGCTTGCGGGAGTGGCTTGTGCCAGGTAATCACCACATCGTCGATCAGCCCCAGGGCACCACTTTTTATATTGTGCCGCAACTGCTCGTAATTATCTGCAAAGAGAAAATTGTGGCCTACGCCGAGCCGCAATCCGCGTTCATCGGCAAGGTGCACCAGGGCGCTGCACTCAGCAGCAGTAGCGCACATCGGCTTTTCTAGAAATGCGTCAACATTGGCTTCGAGCACCGAGCGCGCCGCTTCGAAGTGCCGATCCGGAGGGGTGAGGATGTGGACGGCGTCAAGCTTCTCCGCCGCCAGCATTTCGTCCAGGCCGCCATACACCTTGAGCCCACCGAACTTGCGCGCCAAAGCCTCAGCCCTGGCAACGAAGCGGTCGCACACCGCCACCAGCTCCACACCCTGAACCGACTTGAGGGCCTGCGCATGCCAGTCAGCTATATAGCCCGCTCCCAGCAAAGCCACACGGCGCATCGGCGATCGGGTCCCAGCGCGCCAGGGCGTCGAGCTCTTTGTCTTTTGGAGCATCGAGGGGTCGGCCATCAGCTTTTCTTATGCTCCATGATGGTGGGCGTCTTGCCGCGCAGGCGCCGCGAGTAGTAGGCGACCATGCCTTCGACCGCCGGAAATTTTGCGATCACAGTGAAATAGGCATAGATTATGGCATCGCCTGCCGACCAGCCGCGCTTTCTCCCCTTCCTGTATATCCACACAAATTGCAGCGGATACGCAAGCAAGAGCAGCAGCGACCAGCCTCTGGTCACAAGCGCCAGTCCCAGGGCCAGGGCAGGAATCAGCAAACCCCAGATCCAAACTCGCCGGCACTCACGTACGTAGTACCGCTCCTCGCTGTCACCATGCAGCGCGGCCACCTGCGCGTAGGCGTGGCCGGTGCGACGGGTGCGGCGCCACCACTCGCTGAAGCGCTTCATGGCCGCGTCATGCCAGACCATTCCGCTGTCGAGGAGCAAGATTTTTGGTCCCGAGCGGCGCACGCGGACGCAAAACTCGTTGTCCTCGGCAGCAATCACCTCGGGACGGAAACCGCCCACCGCCCTGAAGACCTCGGGACGAACCATGAAGATGCCGCCACAGGCGTCGATCTCCCCCGGCGGCTGCCTCCATTCCAGGTCGAAAAGCCGGTTATAAATCGAGGCTTCGGGATGCATCTCGCGAACGTGCCCGCAGACGATGCCCACATCGGTCCGGGCCGCGAGGGCCGTGGTGCCGCGCTCGAACCAGCCGTCGACGAGCACGCAGTCGCCATCGAGAAACTGCACCACCTCCACATCTGGATCGATGGTCATGGCTCGGGCAAATCCCTCGTTGCGGGCGCGGGCCGCACTGAAGGGCGAGTCGGGAGTCAGTTCCACCACTTCGCAGCGCATCGATCGCGCGAAGGCTGGGCTCCCGTCCGTCGAACCTGAATCCACATAGACCACCGTTTTCGCCACGCCAGCCGCCGCGCGCAGGCAACTCTTCAAACGCTCGCCCTCATTGCGCCCGATGGCGACAATCGCGAGGTTGTGGGCCGAATCGGGAGGCATGGAACTTCATTCTAATTTGCCCGGGAGTTGGGAGGTAGGCTGCGAAGGTGGTAGGGAGCGCTTGAGGCTGGCCAGATTGCGGCTAGGGAAAAGCCACGAAGAGCCTGGCAATATCGTTGTTTACACCGCTGTCATATCCTGGCCGCGAGCCTCACGCCCAAGCAAAGCCAAGCCGGCCAGAGCCAGCGCCACTACGATTACAGTTACGGCCAGGACGACTGGATAATTCCCCCAACGTTCGGCAGCGAGCGCTTGCGCCTTGCCATTCCACGAAGTCACGAGGCCGCCGAGCTGGTAGGCCAGGCCAGGTGCGGTGGCGCGCACCGGAGCCGGCGAGAGTTCGGTCAGGTAAGCCGGAACCACGCCCCAGGCTCCCTGCACCATGAACTGCATCAGCACCGCGCCCGCGCCCAGCGCAAACGCTGAGTGTCCATAGGCCCAAAGCGGAATTACCGGAATTGACAGGAGAGCCGCGGTGACAATGGCTCGCTTGCGTCCCCATCTTTCCGACAGTGTGCCGAAGACAAATCCGCCCAGGATGGAGCCAAACCCGTAGAGCACGCCGATCGTGCCGACGGTGGAAGGATTCAACTTCGCGGAAACGGCAAGAAAGGTCGGATACACGTCCTGCGTGCCGTGGGAGAAGCTCATGAAGGCCGTCATCAGCAGGACGAGAAACAGGAATGTGGGAAGAAAGTTCTTGAGGAGGGCAGGCGTTCCCGCTCCATCTTTTCTGTTTGCACCCGAGACGCGCTCTGCGCGCCTGCCCGCGCCCGCCAGCCAGACCGGTGATTCGGCCACGCGTGCCTGCACATAGAAGACCAGCAGCGCGGGCACCGAACCGAGAATGAACAACCCGCGCCAGCCGATTCCCGGAACATGCAGACCGGCAAGAGCGAATCCATTGAAGAACAGCGCGAAAGCACCTGAAGCCAGAATCGATCCTGCCGCGTAGCCCTCTTGCAGAATGCCGCTGAAGGTTCCGCGGCCTTCCTTGGGAAGCGTCTCAAAGACCAGCGCCGCACCCACGCCCCACTCACCGCCCATGGCCAGGCCGAACAATGCGCGCAGCACCAGCAGCCAGCCGAGAGACGGCGCAAACGCGCAGGATAGCTCGATCACCGAAAAGCTGAGGATGTTCATCATCAGCACCGGCCGCCGGCCGTATCGATCGGCAAGCATGCCGAACAGCAGCGCACCAACAGGCCGAAAGGCTTGGGTCAAGAACACTGCGCCTAGGATTGCCGAGGGTTTTGTATGAAACTCCCTGGCGATGGCGGGAACACAAAAGATGAGGATGAAAAAGTCGAGGGAATCCATCGTCCAGCCGAGAAACGCGGCGACGAATGTGTGCCGCTGCGCGGAGGTCAGGCGGCTGAAATTGGTGCGGACGTCGCGCAGATGATCGGCCAGCGATAAAGACATAGGCCGGAGCATAGCAGACAAGATCGCACAACACTACTGACACCACGCTGTCAGCAGCACCCTGCCATCATCCTTTGCATGAGCAAACCTATCAGCTGGTTCGAAATTCCTGCGCTTGATCTGGACCGGGCAAGCGCGTTCTACGAGAAGATTCTCGTGGTCACCCTGAACCGCGGCGACATTGGCCCCAGTTCAATGGCCGTGTTTCCCTACGATCGCGAACACGCAACGGGCGGCTGCCTGATGAAGAGCCCCGGGTTCAAGCCGGCGACCGACGGCTCGGTGGTATATCTCAACGCCGGCGATTCGCTCGACACAGTGCTGGCGCGCATTGTTCCGGCGGGCGGAGAGATTCTTCTGCCGCACACCGATCTGCCGCCGGGCCTGGTGGGAGCCTACGCCCAATTCCTCGACACGGAAGGAAACCGGGTGGGGATCTACGCGACTGCGTGATCGGCGCCTCGCCTTTAGATCGGCGGCGGGATCCTGATACTGTTGCTGCATGCGCCGCGCCGACCGGCTATTTCAAATTGTTCAACACCTGCGGGCCCGGCGGCTCACCACGGCCGCCGAACTCGCGGGATTTCTTGCCGTCTCCGAGCGAACCATTTATCGGGACATTCGCGACTTGTCGCTGTCGGGAGTTCCAGTGATGGGAGAGGCGGGCGTCGGCTACTGCCTTGACCGGTCGTTCGAATTGACGGCTCTCATGTTCACTCCCGATGAAGTCGATGCGGTGGTTGTGGGGCTGCGAATGACGCAGGCCTTCGGCGGAACGCGGCTTCGCGACGCCTCCGTTACCGCGCTCGACAAGGTCATTCTGGCGCTGCCCAAGCAGCGGCGATCCGAGGTTGATCGATCGCCGATTTACGTTCCTCCGGTCAACGCGCATCGTGCCATTGAGCCACTGCGGGAGACGCTGGCTTCAGCCATCCAAGACCACGCGGTTCTGCGACTGGCCTACGCCGACAATGACGGCGGCAAGTCCGAACGATGCGTGCAGCCGCTGGCCCTGCATTTTTGGGGCTCGGTTTGGACGCTGGCGGCCTGGTGCCGGATGCGCAAGGATTTTCGCAACTTCCGCCTCGACCGCATCGCCGATTGCGCGCGCAGCGGAGACTCCTTCACCGACGAGCCGGGCAAGACCCTGAACGACTTTCTGCGCAGCGTGGGGGTGCGCTAGAGCGATGCGGAAATCATGGTGCAATGTATGACAGAATATTTGTTGCAACAAACAGTTGACCTCCTGCGTCTGAATGACATCGCAAGATTCTGCGCGGAACCCTGGTATCGACTTCCCCGCGCATATACGCGGCCCGAGCTCGCCCGCTCTGCCCACACACCTCAGCGGCCCCTGTGCCAGAAAGCCTGGCGGCCCGGAACCGAAAGGAAAACTCGACCATGAAGCGTTTAGCCCTCATCACCGGACTCCTGGCGCTGGCTGCGCCCCTTGCGCTGGCCGAAACTTCTACCTGGATATCTGATCCACCCCACAGCGAAGTCGATTTCACGATCACTCATCTTGCCATCTCC
>JBEKVS010000159.1:0-12702 GCA_049513795.1 Occallatibacter sp.
AGCAGATGGACAAAGACGCGCAGGCTGGCCAGGGCCGCGGCGAGGCCGACGACGCCGGCAGCGACGCCCAGCACGACGCTCTCCGACAGCAACTGCTGGATGAGCCGTTTCGACGATGCGCCCAGCGCGCTGCGCACGGCGATCTCGCGTTCGCGAGCCGTGGCGCGCGCCAGCATGAGGTTGGCGACGTTGGCGCAGGCGATGAGCAGGATGAGGCCGACCGCGCCGAAGAGCAGGAGGAGCTTGGGCTTGACGTCGCCGGTGATCGATTGGAGCAGCGACACGGCGGTCAGATCCGAGGCCCAGTTGTCGGGCATGCGCCAGGGAAAGAGCGAAAGCATTGTGGGGTGCACGCGATGCAGCTCGGCCTGGGCTTGCGCGGGTGAAACGCCGTCGGCAAGCCGCGCAAACGCATGAAGGTCGAATATGCGCCAGGCGTCGAGTGGGTCGTCGCCACGGAAAGAGACTGGAATGACGAACTGTGTGTCGGCATATGGGAAGCGAACGCCAACCGGCATTACGCCAATAATGCGGCGGGAGACGCCGTCAATACGAATGGTGCGGCCGATGGCCGATGCTTCGCCGCCGAAGCGCTGCCGCCAATATTCGTGGCTGAGGATCACATCGCGATCCTGGCCGGTGACGGCGTCTTCGGGAGTGAAGAAGTTGCCGACGGCGGGTCTGACTCCGAGTGCGCCGAAAGCATTCACAGTAACGGCCGCACCGAAGACGCGATCGGGTGTGTCCATGTCGGTGAGGTTTGATTCCGCATCCGGACCGTAGGCGGCGACGGCGGTGAACGCGCCGGTGTGCGCGCCAAGCTCGCGAACCCAGCCTTTGGGAAATGTGAGAGTGTTGCGGCCGGCGATGAGCATCAGCCGGTCCTGGCGCGCATAGGGCAGTGGGCGCAGCAGGATGGAATCGACCAGAATGTAGATGACGGTGTTGGCGCCGATTCCCAAAGCCAGCGTGAGAACAGCCGTGATGGTGAAGCTGGGCGCCTTGACCATCTGCCGCAGGGCGAAGCGGAGATCCTGAAGTACGCGCTCTACCAAGGGCAGCGTGCGGCGATCGCGATGAGCCTGGCGGACCTGCTCGGCGCCGCCGAGCCGGATGAGCGCTTGACGCCGCGCTTCGTCCACTGGCAGACCGGTGCGGGCTCGAAGGTCGGTATCGAGCGCGAGGTGGTTTTCCAGTTCGACATTAAACTCGTCTTCCGCAGGCTGGGGGCGAAAGACGCCAAGAAAACGAAGGATGAATGCTCTAATTTGGCGCATATTTTCTCCTATTCTGTGCGCAAGGCTCGCATGGGATCGACGCTCGCGGCGCGACGTGCGGGCAGGTAGCATGCGACAAGCGCAATCAAAGCCAAAAACGGCGGGATGGCGGCGAAGGTCAACGCGTCGTGGGGCTGAATGCCGTAGAGGAAGCTGGATGCCATTTTGGAGAGCATCCATGCTCCAGGCCAGCCGAGGGCAATGGCGATGAGTGTGAGTACCATGCCCTGCCGCAGGACGAGGCGCTCGACGGTCCCCGGCCGCGCGCCAAGAGCCATACGTATGCCGATCTCGCGCGTGCGGCGGCTGACGGCATAGCTCATGACTCCGTAAAGGCCGACTGCGGCGAGGACCAGGCCAATGAAGCCGAAGGTGCCAAAGAGCGCAGCAGCGAGATGGGGTAGGAAGTAGGCGGCCTGGATGTGCTCCTGCATTGTTTCCTCGTTAAAGATCGCCATGGAACCGTCGAGAGCATGAATTTGACCGCGAACGGCTTGCGAGAGAGAGGCTGGACTGCCTGCGGTTCGGACCAGCAGGGTGTAGCCCACCATGGAGGAGGGGTCGCTGGCGACAGTTTGCTTGAGCGAGCGATAGAGGATGGGGCGGGTGTCCTCTCCGATGGTCTTGGCTTTGACGTTACCGACGACGCCGATGATCCGGTAGAGGACGCCTGCGCCGTTCACCTGGACACCGATAGGGTTGCGGCCGCCGAGGACCTGCTGAACGAAGGCCTGATTCACGATGCCGACCATGGCGCCGGTCGCAGTCTCGGAACCGAAGTCGCTGCCGGCGATGCGCGGAATGCCGAGCGTTTCGAAGTAGCCGGGAGTGGCCATAAAGAGGGTGGTGTTGATATAGGAACTGGGGCTCTCGGGCGAGCCTGGGATGCGGAAGCCGTCACTGCGGCCACCGCCGGAGAGCGGCACGAAATCGGTCGCAACCGCCGAGACGACACCGGGCAATGCGGCCACGCGCTGTTGCAACTGGGTAAGAAACGCGACGGTGCGTTCCGGCGAATAGCCGTGGACGCTCGGATCGACCGACATCATCAGTATCTTGTCGGTGCGAAAGCCGATATCGATGGTGGATGCGCTCTGCAGGCTGCGCAGGAAGAGACCGGTAACGCAGAGCAGGATGACGGACATGGCGATTTGCACGATGACCAGGAGGTTGCGCAAACTAATGCGGCGCCCCAGACGGATGAGGGCGTCTTCGCCTTTGAGAGCATTGGCGAGCAAGGGGCGTGACGCTGTCCAGGCAGGAGCAAGACCGAGCAAGAAGCCGCTGATGAGGCTGAGTGCAAAGGAATAGAGTAGTACGCGCCAGTCCAAGGCGACGCTGAGGTCAAGCGGAATCGGAGCGGGCAGATTGAGAGCTGAAAGCGTATGCGTGGACCACAGCGAAAGAGTTGTGCCTAGAACACCACCACCGAGGCCGAGCAGCAGACTCTCGGTCAGCATCTGGCGCTGAAGGCGTCCGCGCGTGGCTCCGAGGGCAAGGCGCACTGCCATGTCGCGCTGACGGCCCGCGGCCTGGGCGAAGAGGAGATTCGCAACATTTGCGCAGGCGATGGAGAGCACCAGCAAGACCACGACGGAGAGCGCTGTGAGGAAGATGAGTACAGGGCCTCGTTCACTCGGCGGCAGGGAACCGGCCTGTTCAAACGCAAAGCCGTTGCCTTTGTCGGTTTTGGGATAGGTTTGAGCGAAGCGGCCGGCAAGAGTGTTCAACTCGGCGGCAGCCTGCTTGCGGGTAACGCCGGGCTTCAATCGGGCAACCACGGCCAGCCAGTGGAATTCGCGGGAGTTCTGCGGGGGCAGGGCCGCCGTGAGTTGACGCGTGTTCCCCAGCGGAACCCAGAATTCAGTGCCAAGGATCTGATCAACGCTGTGAAAAGCCGGCGTCACCACGCCGACCACCGTGAAGCTGTGCCCGGAAATCGTTACTGTCTTGCCGATAATTTCCTTGTCGGCGTTGAAGTGGCGCTGCCACAGCCGCGCCCCCAGCACAACCTCAGGCGCGTTTTCCTGGCCGTTGATGAATCCACGCCCCAGCACCATGGGGAGCTCTGTGACGTCAAAGAAATTGCTTGTGACCCCCTGGCCCCAAACGCGCTCCGGCTCTCCGCTGCCGCCAATCGATGCCCCGATCAATTCGTAGTAGGCGGCCACACCAGAAAAGGATTTGGCCTGGTCTCGAAGATCGGCATAGACGGGAAAGGGGAAGCTGTTGCAGCACTGGTCGCCGTCGTGCGTGGTGTGCACGGCGAGGAGGGTGGTGGGGTCGCCCATGGGCGCGGGACGTAGCACGAAGCGGCTGACCATGGAAAAGATGGTGGCGTTGGCGCCGATGCCGAGGCCGATGGAGAGGATGGCGATGGCCGTGGTTCCGCGATGCCGGGCAAGGGTGCGAACCGCGTAAGCCAAGTCGCGCAGCGGCGACTCGATCCACGGCAGCGTGCGCCGTTCGCGATGGGCTTGACGGATTTGC
This sequence comes from Occallatibacter sp., assembly GCA_049513795.1. Lineage (GTDB taxonomy): Bacteria > Acidobacteriota > Terriglobia > Terriglobales > Acidobacteriaceae > Telmatobacter. The sequence goes on from JBEKVS010000159.1 coordinate 3,768, forward strand.
TCCGCGCCGCCGAGGCGGATGAGAGCCTGACGGCGTGCTTCCTCGGCGTTGAGACCGGCGCGGATTCCATCGTCGATGTGCATGACGATGTGGGAGTCGAGTTCGCTGGCGAAATCGGCCTCCGTATGCTGCGAACGAAAGATTCCGCGAAGGCGTGCGGCCAGTGCTTTGATGGTGCGCATTGCAAGTCTCCTATTCGGTTCGCAGAGCCTGCATGGGGTCGACACTAGCAGCGCGTCGTGCGGGCAGCCAGGAGGCAAGGATGGCGACCGCGCAGAGGAAACCAATGGCCGCAATGTAGATGAGGGGATTGGCTGCGCCTTCGCCGAGAAGCTTGGCACTTGAGCCCATAGCGGAATTGGTGAAGGAAAGATTGGCTACAACGCGCGCCAGCGCCACGGCCAGCAAGGCGCCGACGATGAGCCCTCCAGCGGTTAGAGCCAGCCCTTGCTTGACGACCATTTGCAGCACGTGGCCGGGCCGCGCACCGAGCGCCATGCGCACACCGATCTCCTGCGTGCGCTGCGCCACGGAGTAGGCCATTACGCTGTAGAGGCCGACGGCGGCCAGCAGCACAGCGATGGAGCCCAATACTGTCATCAGGCTGGCGGCAACTTTTTGCGGATAAAGCGATGCGCCGATGTATTCCTTGAGCGGCGCGGCGTCGAAGACGACTACGTTGGGATCGAGGTCGCGAGTTTGCGCGCGCAACGTGGAGAGCACGCTATCCGGGTCACCATGGGCGCGGACGTAGAAGCTGAGATTCATGTCTTCGCGGTATATCTGGCGGAAGGGCACGTAGAAGTAGGGGGGCGCCGTTTCGCCGAGATAATGGTACTTGGAATCCTTGGCCACGCCGACGACGCGGAACCAGTATCCCCAGCCGTGAATGCGGGCGCCGATAGGATCGCGGCCGGCAAAGAAGTGCTTCACGAATGCCTGGTTGACGATCATCACGGCGGGCGACTTGTCGTCATCGTTGTCCGCTTCAGTAAAGTTGCGGCCCTCGACGATGGGAATGTGCATGAGGGGCAGATAGCCGGGCGAGATGACGTTGCGGAAGATGCTCATGTTTTCATTGGGACGGGGCGCGTAGCCTTCGATCTTCAGTTCCTCCCACCAGCTTGGCTCGAAGCCCAGCGGGACGCCGTCGGAGTAGGCGACGTCCGTGACGCCGGGTGCGGACATCATGCGCTCTTCAAGACGGCGGCAAAATTCTTTGCGCTGCGCGAGGTTGTATCCGTTGGTGTTGAGATAGAACTGGCTCAGCAGCACGTGATTGGGATCGAAGCCGGGATCGATGCGCATGGTGGTTTGAAATCCGCGCGCGAAGAGGCCCGCGCCAACCAGCGCGACCAGGGCAAGAGCCACTTCAGAGGCGACGAGGACGGAACGCAAGCGATTGCGCCCGCGGCCGGCGAGCCCGCTGCGTCCGCCGTTGTTGAGGCTGGCGGTGAGGTTCATCCGGCATACCTGCAAAGCGGGAAAAAGCCCCGCTGCCAGGGCTGCAATTACGCACACGCCGGCGGTAAATGCGAGCACGCTGAGATCGGGACGCGTGTCCATGGCGACCAGTTGCTGCTGGGGTCCGGGCGGCATCAAATAGCGGAGTGCGTGGCTCATCCAGGGCGTCACGGCGAGGCCCAGCGCCGCGCCTGAGCCGGTGAGCAACAGGCTCTCCGTCAACACTTGCCGCGCGAGCCTGGCGCGGCCGGCGCCGAGAGCCAGGCGCGCGCTGAATTCTTTTTCGCGTACAGTGGCGCGGGCAAGAAGCAGGTTGGCGACGTTGGCGCAGACAATGAGCAGCACCAGAATGCAAACACCCATGAGGATGCGCAGCGGCCCGATGAGAAGCCCCTGCGGCCCGTGCGGCGACTTCCACAACGGCAGCAATGTGGCCGACATGCCTTCGCTCACTTTGGCGTTGGCGATGGCCATGCGATCGGCGAGAGACTTCAGTTCGCTGCGCGCTTGATCGATGGTGACACCTTGCTTGAGGCGCGCTACGCCGAGCATGTTGCGGTTGTGGCGGTCGCGCAGCATCCACTCCTTAACGCTGTTGAGCGCGGGCTGCTCCATGTAGGGAATCCAAAGGTCGAAGGCAGTGACGGGAATCGAGCCATGGAATGCGGGCGCGGCCACACCGACTACGGTGAGCTCATGCTGGTTGACGAGGATGGTCCTGCCCACGATGGAGGGATCGGCGTTGAAGTGCGAGCGCCAGTAGCGATCGCTGATGACAACGATGGGAAACTTGCCCGGCGCGTCGGCATATTCAGCGGGCAGAAAGAGGCGGCCAACTTCAGGCTTGACACCGAGCACGGCGAAGAAGTTGCCGGAGACAAGCTCGCCCCACACGCGTTCCGCGTGGTCCTCTTTGCCGACGCTGAGGGCTGAGGGGCGCGTGACAGCGAGGCCATCGAGAAGCTTGAGGCGGTCGCGAAAATCGACGAAGTCGGGATAGGAGCTGGTCACGAACTCTCCGTTGCGCGTCACCGATTCGAGAACGACCAGGCGATTGGGTTCGGCGACTCCGCCAAGCGGCTGCAGCATGACGCCATTGATCCACGTAAACGCGGTGGTGGTGGCGCCGATGCCGATGGCCAGCGTGATTGCGGCGACGGCCGTGAAGGAGAGGTTGCGCGCCATCATGCGCAGCCCGTAGCGCACATCGTGAATGAGATCTTCAAGCCACGGGAGCGTGTGGCGCTCGCGCAGGGCCTGGCGCGTTTGCGCGGCGCCGCCGAGACGGACGAGCGCGCGGCGACGGGCTTCGGCTGGATCGAGGCCAGCGCGCACGCCGGCTTCAGTATCGAGCGCGATGTGGCTTTCGAGCTCGGAGGCAAAATCCTCATCGGCGCGGCGAAAACGGAACAGGCCGCGCAAGCGAAGCATGAATGCTCTTAGTGGTCTCATCGTCTGTCTCCTATTCCGTCCGTAAAGCTCGCATGGGATCGATGTGCATGGCGCGGCGGGCAGGTATGTAGCACGCCGCGAGTGCGACCGTAACCAACAAAAGGGTGACGCCGCTGAGTGTCCATGGGTCGTAGGCATGGACTCCGAAGATCATGGAAGAGATCGTCATGAGTTGCGTGAGCGCCAACGCAGCGACGAGCCCGATCCCCACGCCGATCAGCGCGAGACGGCCGCCTTGCCCGAAGACCCAGCGCAGCACATGGCCACGATCGGCGCCCAGAGCCATGCGAATGCCGATTTCCTGGGTGCGCTGACTTACCAGGTACGAGATCACGCCATATATGCCGACAGTTGCGAGGAGCAGGGCGAGCGCGGCGAAGGCCGCCAGCAGAATCATGGAGAACCTGCGCGCAGCGAGCGAGTCGGCGATGAGCTGGTTCATGGTCGAGGCGAGGTACACCACTTGCTGCTGATTCATGGCGCTCAATGCGTGCTGGATATCGGTCATCGTGGATGCGGAGTCGCCTCGCGAGCGGATAACGACATCGGTCCCCAGGCCATTCTGGAAAGACATGCCGTCGTCGTCGGTCTGCCAAAAGGGCAGATAGATCTGCGCGTGCAGAGAGAAATTCGCATCGTTGTCAAGGCCCCACTGCATCACGTGGCCGGCCACGCCGACGATGGTCGCCTTCTCGCTGTAGCCATCGAGGTTAATGTGCCTGCCGACGGGATTTTCATCGCCGAAATATTTGTGCGCGAAGACCTCGTCGACCACCGCGACGATGGGGGCGTGTTGCTTGTCGGCGTCGGTGAAGAAACGGCCACGCAGCAGAGGGATGCCCATCATCTTCAAGTAATCCGGTTCGACGACGTAGTTGAGCGCCCAGTGCATATCGTTGGTGCTTGCCGGCTTGGGCTCATTCTCCAGCCAGAAGAGGCTTTCGTCGTCGCTGCCGGTCATGGGCAGGCTGCCGTTCATCATGGAGATGCCCTGGACGCCGAGGACTGCGAGAATACGGCGATCGACTTCGCGGTAGTAGGCGCGCACCGCGTCTGGCGATGCGGTGCTCATGGATGGAGGCGCGGCCAGACTGAAGGTGGTGATGCCCTGCGGATTGAAGCCGGGATCGACGCTCGAAAAAGCGATCATGCTGCGGATCATCAGGCCCGCGCCGGCGAGCAGAACCAGGGCCATTGCGGTTTCAAAGATCACCAGCAGGCCCTGAGTGCGATGACGTGAGCCGCTGACGCTGCGGCTGCCTTCCTTGAGAGTTTCATTGAGCTTCTGGCGCGAAGCCTTCCATGCGGGCAGCAAGCCGAAGAGAACGCCAACCACGAGCGAGACCAGCAGCGTGAAGCAGAGTACGGGAGCGCTGAGATGTATGTGCGAGGCGCGCGGCAACGCGACCGGGACCAGCTTGATGACCACCTGCGTGCCCCACGCTGCAATGGCCAGCCCGAGCAAGCCGCCAGCCAAGGAGAGCATGACGCTCTCGGTAAGCAATTGGCGGACGATGCGCATGCGACCCGCGCCGAGAGCGGAGCGGACGGCAAACTCCTGGGCGCGCGCGCCGGAGCGGGCGAGCAGCAGGTTGGCCACATTGGCGCAGGCAATCAGCAGAACGAAAGCCACCGCCCCGAGAAGCACAAGCAGCAGAGGCTGCACGCGCCCGACTATGTACTCGCGCATTGGGACGATGTTGGCCCGCACGCCGTGATCGGCCTGCGGATAAGCGGCAGCGAGGCGATCGGAGACTCCGTTCATGTCGGCCTGGGCCTGGGCGAGCGTGACTCCAGGCTTGAGCCGCGCGATGCCGTGGAAACCGAGGCCGGCAAAACGATTATTCAACCCCGGCTGCTGCCACTGGCCGACGGGCACGTAAAGATCGCCTGCCTGAAAGTTGCCGACGGAAAGATCGAAGTCTGCGGGAAGCACACCGACGATGGTGAAATCGCGCCCGTCGAGGGTGATGGTTTTCCCTAGAATGTCGGGGCGCGAGGAAAACTTCCGCGCCCAAAAGCCTTGCCCGATGAGCACCAGCGGGCTGCGACCGACTTCATCTTCACCAGGCGCGAACAGCCGTCCAAGCACGGGCTTGACGCCGAGGATGGAGAAGAAGTCAGAGGTGACATAATCGCCGGGAGTTCTTTCTGTCTCGCCCATTCCGGTGAGCGTGAAGCGCCTTTGATGAGCAATGGCCAGGCCGGCGAGGGTTTTGTTGTCGCGCTGCCAGTCGCGAAAGTTGGGATACGAGATAGAGCCCTGATCGAAGTTGGCCTTGCTTTCATGCACCGCGAGCAGTTCGTCGGGATGGGGAAAAGGCAGCGGATTGAGAAGCACACTATTCACTATGGAGAAAAGCGCGGTATTGGCGCCTATGCCCAGAGCGAGCGTGAGTATGGTGATCAGCGCGAATCCGGGATTCTTGCGCAACATGCGGAAGCTGTAGACGATATCCTGGCCGAGCTCTTCGAGGAAAGGCAAACGGCGGCGTTCGCGCCAGGTCTGGCGGGTCTGCTCCGTGCCGCCGAGGCGAATGAGAGCCTGGCGGCGCGCTTCGGTCGCAGTCAGGCCGTTGCGCATGCCCGATTCGGTATCGAGGGCCACGTGACTCTCGAGTTCGTCGGCGAAGTCTCTTTCAGGCCGACGCGAAACGAAGAGGCCGTACAGTCGAAGAAAAAATCCTCGCAGCTTGCGCATAGCAGTTCCTCAGGCCTCTTCGGCCGGCGTTAGAAAGCGCGCCAAAATTGCTGTCGTCTGCTCCCATTCGGCGGCGGCTTTTTTCAGGCGGCGATGGCCGGCCTTGGTGAGCTCGTAGAACTTCGCCTTGCGGTTGTTTTCCGACGTGCCCCAACTGGAGCGGATGAAGCCCTCCTGCTCCAGTTTGAGCAAGGCCGGATAGAGTGTTCCATAATTCAACTGCAGCAAGTCGCCGCTGGTCTGCTCAATGCGTCGCGCCAGGCCGTAGCCATGCTGCGGGCCCATCGCTTCAAGGGTGCGCAGAACCATCAACGCCAGTGTTCCCTGCCAGACATCGGTTTTATCGCCCATCGCCTTTCTCGCCGACCCCCTATTGCGAACCAATAGGAGAAGCTTACTCCACCTTCTATGGGAATGCAATACGAGGAGCGTCAAGTTTTTGTTCAGAAAATGTTGGCGGCGGTTTGCCGCTGCGGTTGTGGTAGGCTGGCGGCTAGATTCATCGGTCACTTGGCGTCTACATTGAGTGAAGATCGTCGTGCTTTCCCAGGTCTCGGAAGCGAGACCTGGGGCACCCATCTTCGGACCAGATCAAGCGGACGGGGATCTAGCATGTTTTATGTTCATAGCCCTTTTCCTTGGAGGATTGGCCTTGCTGCTACGCTCGTTTGCTCTCTCCGCTTTGGCTGCCGCGGCTATACCGTTGGCCGCGCAGGATGCGGCCGACCTGGCTGCTTCGGCGCAGGCTCAGCTTCCCACGCTGACAGAAACGTATAAGCACCTGCATGAGAATCCGGAGCTCTCGGGCCATGAGGTGCAGACAGCGGCTTATGTGGCTGCGGATTTGAAGAAGCTGGGCTACGCGGTCACCGAGCATGTGGGCAAATATGCGGACGGGACGCAGGCCGAGGGCGTGGTCGCGATCCTGAAGAATGGCGCGGGGCCGACGCTGCTGCTGCGCACAGAGCTGGATGCACTGCCCGTCGAGGAAAAGACCGGCCTCGATTATGCGAGCCATGTGAAGTCGACGAATGCACAAGGGCAGGCAGTGGGGGTGATGCACGCCTGCGGGCACGACCTGCACATGACGGTGATGCTCGGGGTGGCGAAAGAGCTGATGGAGCGCAAGGGGCAGTGGCACGGAACGGTGATGATCATTGGGCAGCCGGCGGAAGAGACCATCGGCGGCGCGGAGGCGATGCTGCGCGATCATCTATATGAGCGGTTCGGGCGGCCGGACTTCGTGCTCTCCGAACACGATTCGAATGCGGGCGCGGCGGGAACGATTGGCATCAAAGGCGGGCCGCTCCTAGCCAGCGCCACCACGCTGACAGTGACGATGCGCGGCATCGGCGGCCACGGGTCGGCTCCGCAGGCGGGCAAGGATCCGATTGTGCTGGCGGCGGAGTTCGTGCTGGTGGCGCAGACGATTGTGAGCCGGCAGATCGATCCGCAGGAGCCGGCGGTGTTGACGGTGGGCACCATTCACGGCGGGACGAAGAACAATATCATTCCCGATGAAGTGACGATGGGGTTGACGCTGCGGGCGTATTCGATGGCTGTGCGCGACCAGATTATCGAGGCCATACGGCGCGAGGCCAAGGGGCTGGCAGAGGCGTATGGAGTTCCTGAAGACCGGATGCCGACGGTGACGGTTTCAGAGAGCACGCCGTCTACGTGGAACGATCCGGCACTGGCGGAACGGGTCAAGGCGACGGCGATTGCGACTCTGGGAAAGGACCGGGTGGCGGACGCGCAAGCCATTATGGCCAGCGAAGATGTGGGACTGTTTACGCTGGATGGGAAGATTCCGGGCGTGATGTATTGGCTGGGAGCGGCCGAGCCGGACAAACTGGCCGAAAGCCGCAAGACGGGTGTGCCGCTGCCCAGCCCGCACTCGGCGCTGTTCGCGCCTGATTATGCGCCGGCGATCACGACCGGCGTAACGACGATGACGGCGGTGGCGATGGATTTGCTGAAATAGGCTTCGGCATTCCTGGACCGTTGTCATTCTTCGTCGTTCCCGGACTGTTGTCATTGTTGGCTACCTCAATACAAGGTGGCCACCGAAACTGGGCGATTTGCTGCATCCCGTCTTAGAATAGCGGTGAGTCAGCGTTTTGGCAGACCGGGGAAGTGGAGCATTCTTTCCCTGGCCGCCAGAGGGGGTCGCCGGAGGCAGTCGGTCCGCGATCTGAACATTCAAGCTTTTGGGTCCACGGGAGTGGTCCCTGCCTTGGCATCACCCGTCCAGACAGGACAGAAAAGGAAATATCAATTGAGCGCAATGTGGAAACCCAACCAGACCGGCACCGCCGGACCGACTCCCACACCGGAACCCTCGCGTCCGGCTGCACCGCCGTCACCGGCCTTTGAGGCCCCCAGCCGCCCAACGACTCCAGCGCCCACCGGCGAGCAGGCCACCATCGGTAAGGGCCTGTTCATCAAGGGCGAAATCAACGGGTCCGAATCGCTTTTCATCGATGGCAAGGTTGAGGGCAGCGTCAATCTACCCGGCAACCGCGTGACCATCGGCCGCAATGGCCAGGTGTCTGCCAACATCACGGCGCGCGAGATTGTGGTCCTGGGCAAGGTGCGGGGCAATGTCTCGGCCACTGACCGGGTGGACATTCGCGCCGAAGGTTCGCTCTCGGGCGACGTAGCCGCGGCGCGCATCAGCATTGAAGACGGCGCGTTCTTCAAGGGCGGCATCGATATCCGCAAGCCGGAAGCGAAGACCACTTCCACCATGCCGACTCCTTCCATCACGGAAGTCTCAAGAACGGCCTAGAATCTGTCGGATCGGGTGTTTCGCACAGAGCAAGCGCTCCTGCCATGTGTGGGAGCGCTTTTGCTTTGTGAGTTTCGGGTGAGTTGTCCGAAGAACGCGCATCAGGGGTTGGAGCCCCATTGATTCTGCTGACTTTATGCCAGGGATGAATCCCTGGCCTACCGTTATCGCAGCCCCAGGCGCTTCGTCGCCATGCCGGGTAGCGCCGATCCTGATTTTTCCAGCAGCCCCTTCGCGATTACAAACCAAAGAGCGCAGCCAACCAGCAGCAAGCCCAGATCAGAGATGCGCTTGATTGAAGCCGCCTGGGCATGCAGCAGAGGCAAGGGCAACTGTTTCAGTCCCCAGATGGCTGTCCAGACTGCGGCTCCGCTGACCAGGCCGGTGAGCAGGCAGCGGCCCATCTCGCGGTAGTCCAGGCTAGCCAGGGGGACCATGCGGCGGCGGTCGAGCAGCACGGCGACGGTTACGGTTTGCAAGGCGATGCCCAGGTCGGACGCCAACGCCAAACCCATGGACCCTTGGAA
>JBEKVS010000160.1:0-12659 GCA_049513795.1 Occallatibacter sp.
CACGATGCCCGCCCCATGCGCCTGGCCGAAGCCAAAGCCCTCTATCGCTTCGACGACTTTTCCACCTTCATCGAATGCTTCAAAGCCGTCACCCGCCGCCTCATCGACCCCGAAGACTACGAGCTCGTCGCCTGGCGCATGATGCAGAATCTCGTCCAACAAGGCGTGGTCCACGCCGAGGTCTACATCTCTGTCGGTGTGATTTACATGTGGCGCAACTTCGATCCGCGCGCCTTCGAGCCTATCTTCGCCGCATTGGAACGCGCCCGCGAGCGCGGCGAACGCGAACTGGGCCTCTCGCTCTACTGGATATTCGACGCCGTCCGCCACTTCACCGTCGAAGAGGCAGATCGCGTCTTCCAAAAGGCGGCCGAAATGCGCCCTCACTACCCATCCATCATCGGCATCGGCCTGGGCGGAGACGAGCGTCGCGCCGGCTCCGCTCCCTTCCGCAGTCACTACGCCCGCGCCGCGAAAGCCGGCCTCCGTCTCACCAACCACGCCGGCGAAACAACCGGCCCTGAAGCCATCTGGGAAGCGTTGGCCATCGGATCGGAGCGCATCGGCCACGCCCTTTCCGCCATCGACGATCCAAAACTAATCGAAGAATTAAGTACGCGAGGCATCCCGCTTGAGCTCAACCCCACTTCAAATGTCCGCACCGGTGTCTGTGCCTCGTTTGCCGACCATCCGCTGCGCCGTTATTTCGATGCCGGCCTCTTAGTCACGCTCAACTCCGACGATCCCGCTTTCTTCGGCTCCGACCTGGCCAACGAGTATCTTCTCGCCCACACCGTGCAAGGCTTCACGCGCGAAGAACTGCGCCAGTTGGCTGCCAATTCCATTCGCGCCAGCTTCCTTCCCGAGGCCCGGAAAGAGGCGATGCTTTCCCGAATCAGGTCGTCCCACTAGACGAAAGTGGTAGGCTCACCTTCCTTCTCGCCATCCTGTCCAAAGAGAATTGCGGTATCATGTGCGTGTAGGAGGCTCAAGCCGATGTCCGCCGAACCCGATGCCGTAACTGCCGACCAAACCATCTCAGAGTGCGCCAAAGAGAGCAAAACTCTTCGCTTGATCGGCTGGTTCTCCGCGGGCATGGCCGTCGCCGCGCTGGGCATCTACCTGGGCAATGAACTGCGCTGCCGCTACAAATTCAAGCGCCGCACACCCTACGACTTCTACTCCAACGCCGGTGAACAGCAGGCGAGCGAATTCGGGATGGGCATCTAGACCCCGCTTCGAGTTTCACGCAGACGCAAAAATGCCGCCTTTCGGCGGCATTTTTGCTGCTTGATCCAATCGAGCTGGAGGAGGGTTGTTGGCTCAGGGTTTGGCTTCGATTGAATACAAACTGTTAACAACCGGAATCGCGAACTGGCAGCGCCGGCTTCGGCCTACTGCCCGGAGAGAACAAGCTGAGGCGTTATGTCCTCGCCCTTCTTTGCCTTCTTGACCAGCGGGGGAGATTGCAGGCGACCAAACTTGATTGACCGCAGGATATGGTCTTGCCCATCGACATCGAAACTCAACGCCACATGATAAGGATCGGTCCCGGTCGCTTCGGCAAGCCAGGTAAAGTTGTGCGCGTAGTCCTTGCTTTGAATCTCGACCATGGTCCCGAGATCGTTCCGAGTGACGAGGTATTCGCCAGCGGGAAAGCTCTTGCCTTGTACCGTGAAGTTGAAGGGCACTTTCAGGGTTTTTGCCGTTGAAGCCATTGCGGGAATTGATGCCAAAGCAACTGCAGCCAATGCTGCCGAAGCCAGAACGAGAGTGCGGAATTTGGTCTGCATGGTAGTTGTCTCCTGTCTACGAAAACAACCTTAGCAATCCTGAAAATTAAAGTTGTCAAGTTCCCGTCCAGAAAATGTGAAGCTTTTTCCCGGCCTGGTCACGGTGGCTTCGTCCACTCACAAAAATGCGCGAGCTTCGACTGGCGCGAGTCACGCACACCATTTTGCAGACCAACATTTTGCTGAATTTGCGCTCTTATTGCACCGTGGAATAATCTGGCCGCCTCAGCAAACGCCTGCGTGAGGATGCGTGCGCTCCGCCGACTTCAGCGCCCTAGCCGCGCGCTCCAGGTCACCTGCAGCTTCGTAGTGCGTTGCCATTTCGCGGGCCACATTCTCTTCGCGGCCGGCAAACAGCTGGCCAAGGCGCTCGGCGATGCGAATATGGCGCCGCGATCGCCGCGCCGGCGTCTGCCGACGGTAAAGTACTTCTCGATAGAGCCCATGCGCGAATACGTAGAAGGCTGAAGTTGAGCCGTTGGGTAACTCATCCTGCCCTGCGCGCACCACGAAATGCAATCGCCGCGCCAGCGCATCGCACTCTTCCTCGGTCTCGATTTCGTCTTTTTCGAGCGCCGCCGCAACCGCCCACGCCGGGAAGGCAACGCTGATCAGGCTCCCTGCTTCGAGCAGTCGCTGCGCATCCTCACTCAGCCTCTCAATCTCCATTTCGATCATGCGAGACAACTGGTCAGGCACACCGGCTTCGATTTCCGGCCAGGGCGCCGACTGCTCCCACTGGTCCTTGTCAGGCGCGTAACTTCTCACCAGGATTTGCTGCGAGATCAAATGCTCCACCACGGCGATCACAAACAGCGGATTGCCTTCCGCGCGCCGCGTGACAAAATCAACCAGGCCCTGCGGCAGCGTTTTCTGTCCCAGTTCTTTGCCGATCAACTCGCCGACCGCGTTTTTGTTCAGAGGCGGCAGGGCCATTTCCACGCACAGCCTGCGCATCTTCAAGTCCTGGGTCAGCATCCTCACCGGATATTCGCTCGAACCAGGTTGCGGGCAATACGTTGCCAGCACCATCAGCTTGGCCGCCGACCGCCTTCGCGCCAGTGCCGAAATCAAATGAAGCGTTGAACCATCCGCCCAGTGCAGGTCTTCGAAGAGCAGAATCAACGGTCTCTCCACAGCCAATGCTTCCAGCGCTGCGCATAAATCTCCGAGTGTTTTCTCGCCTGGAGTCTTTTGATTCGCAGCCAGGCGCGGTTCAGCGCTACCGTCCAATTCCCGTCCTTGGGCAGACCACTCAGTCGCCGACCAGCCAGGCGCCAGCCATGCCGGCGCCAGGCGGGCAAGAATCCGGCACGCTTCTTCTCCGTCCGTCCCTGCGCACAATTGCGTCAGCGCTTCCATCACGGGGTAGTACTCTTCCTTACCGCCGATCCCTTGCAGGCATTGCCCGCGCGCCACGCTTGCCTTCAACGTGCGGGTCGCTTCCCGGCAAAAAGTATCAACCAGCGCCGTCTTTCCAATCCCCGCCTCGCCGGTCACAAAAACAACAGATCGCTGTCCGGAATCCAGCAGGTGAACCTGTGACCTGAGCAGGGCAAGTTCTCCATCGCGGCCCACCATCGCGGAGGATTTCCCGTCCAGCAGTGCTTCTTCTTGGTGCGCACGATTAGCCACGCCGGTCCGCTCCGTCACCGGCGCCACAAAGCGGAAGCCGCGCTTGGGAAGCGTCTGGATAAATCGTGGATGTCCAGGGTCATCGCCCAGCAGCTTGCGGATTTCCAGCATGTAGGTTCGCAGCACCTGGGGCTGAACGTAGGTCTCCGGCCAAATCGCGTCCAGCAGTTCGTCGTGGGTAATGAGCCGTCCGGGATTTTCCACCAGGTAGCGCAGCACCGCAAAAGGCTTCGGCGCAAGGTCAATCGGCGCACCCATGCGCAACAGGCACTGATTCGCCGTGTCCAGCGCGAAACACTCGAACTGCTTCATCCGACTGGACCTCCGGGGAATCGCCAGACCGAACTCATTGTCAGCAATCGACCTTCCACATACCTGACTCGGGGAATCCCAGCTGCATCCCATTGCTTTCGCAGCAGATAAACAGCCGGCCCAACCTCTATTGCCTCGCCTGAAGGCAAAGAGCCGTCCACTTTTGTTTTCTGATGTTCACTTGCGGACACATCTGCAAAGTAGATCGGCTGCAAAGCTGCAAACCACCAGATACGGTTTGGCGCGGTTTCGCGTTCCGCCCGAAGTGCTGCTGGGAATTTGACTGTGCACCAAAGGAATCAGATCACCCGCACTTTGAAATTCTGGCGAATCATTCCGGTGAGCCATGCACTTCGATCCGTGCGCGCGGATCCAGGTATGCGGATCATTCTTAAGGATTCACTGAAAATCGCGTCCCTCTGACCTTGAACGAAGCTTTGCGGTACCCTAAGACCTTATGGGCCGCATCCGCATTCTCCCCGACCAGGTTGCCAACCAGATCGCCGCCGGCGAAGTGGTTGACCGCCCTGCCTCGGTGGTCAAGGAGTTGCTGGAGAACGCTTTAGACGCTGGAGCCAACCGCATTCGCGTGGAGGTCGAGGCTGGCGGCCGTCGCCTGATCCGTGTCGCCGACGACGGCCACGGCATGAACCGCGACGACGCCCTGCTGGCCTTTGAGCGCCACGCCACATCCAAGCTTCGCACCGCCGACGACCTGCTCTCGATAGCCACGCTCGGCTTTCGTGGTGAAGCGCTTCCTTCCATTGCCTCCGTGGCCCGCGTAATCCTCGAGACCTGCCCCCGCGTTTCGGCGTCCGCTGCATCGGCAGAAGCCCCTCAAGATCAACCGAGTGCCGGGACGCGCCTGGAAATCGCCGGCGGCAAAATCCTTCATGTCGACGATGCGGCCTTGCCGCCGGGAACTACGCTCGCCGTCGCTGACCTCTTTTTCAATACACCGGCCCGGCGCAAATTCCTCCGCGCCGAGAGCACTGAGCTGGCGCACGTCACGGCTCTCGTAACCCACTACGCCCTCGCCCATCCGGAAAAGCACTTCGAGCTCGTCTCCGCCACCCACACCATCGTCTCCGCGCCGCCGGTCGCCCGGACTGCCGAGCGTATCTACCAGATCTTCGGCAAAGACACGCTGGCACAACTGCTGCCGGTGGCTGCCGAGATCCCATTGGCTCACGCCGGGCTGCCCGAGCCGCCGCCCTGGAAACGCGACCCGGACGCGCCCGAACGCAATCCAGGTGCGCTGCGCCTCACCGGTTTTTACTCCAAGCCGGAACTCCAGAAGCTGAACCGCAACTCGATCTATATCTTTATCAACAAGCGTCTTATCCGCGACCGGCTGCTGATTCACGCCATCGTTGAGGCCTACCGTAATGTGATTCCACCCACCAGCTTTCCGGTAGTGCTGCTGTTCATCGAGATGCCTCCAGAAGAAGTCGATGTCAATGTGCATCCCGCCAAAACCGAGGTGCGCTTCCGCCAGCAGAGCCTGGTCCACGACTTCGTTCGCGACAGCCTGCGAACGGCGCTCATCCAGGCTCGCCCGGCTGCCGCCTTCCTGGCCGCGCTCGATTCCGCCCCCGCCGCCAGCCCATCCCTCATGCCGATCGCTGCATCTCCTCTGCCTGGGGCACCGGATTCGGGAGTACCGGACGCGACCCAGCCTGCCGACTCCGATCCCCACCCGGTCCAGGCTTTCGCGGTTGAGACCGAGCCTTTCAGGCTCACTCCGCGCCTTCCCACCCCCGTCCCCGGTAACCTGCCTTTCGACTCGCGTAGCTTCAATCCGGGCGCCTGGGGAGACCAGCAGGCCTGGGGCGAAGCGGCCGTGGCGCTCTTTCAGCCTGCCGCTGCTTCCCGCGTCAATGCCGGTCTCGATGGATGCTCCCATCTTCTCGGAGCCGAACTCGTCGTAGCCGAACTCGTCGGGGACGAACTCGCCAACGGATCGGCCAATGGACTAAGTCCAGCCGCGGCCACGGCCCTGATCGAGGCCGAACAGGCGGCCACAAACCTCAACCATCTGGGTTCACTGCGCCCTCTTGCGCAACTGCGCGAATCTTTCATCCTGGCCGCCGGCGACGACGGTTTGTGGATAATCGACCAGCATGTGGCCCATGAGCGTGTACTTTTTGAAAAAATTTTAAGAGATCGCCAGGTCGAAAAAGTGCAGCGCCAAAGGTTACTGATGCCCTTGCTGGTGGAACTCAAGCCGTGGCAGATGGTGGTATTCGCGCGCATCGCCGAGGAACTCGACCAGAACGGTTTCGAAGTAGAACCCTTTGGCCCACAAACACTTGCGGTAAAAGCGGCACCCGCCGGCCTGGACGGAGCGGCTCTCGAAAGGATGCTCACCCAGGTAATCGAGCAATCCCACTCCGATCCGGATGAAGGCAAGTCAAATGAGAATCTTACCGCTCTCAGAACGCGTATTGCCGCCTCCATCGCCTGTCATTCTGCAATCAAGGTCAATACTGCTCTTGACCCGGCACGAATGGAGTGGTTACTGTTGGAACTGGCAAAAACTAGGCACCCTACGAGTTGCCCGCATGGACGTCCAATAGCTTTGCTGTATTCTTGGAAGGAGATCCTGCGGGCCTTCCATCGCATCTAAAACTCGAAACATCAGGAAGGTGGCTGCCGTCTCTCTCAGGAGAGGCGGAAGTGCAGTGACTAGCCAACCTGGAAGTGAGGTTTTTCTTTGACAGCAGAGCAATTAGAAGCGTCTCGCGCCGAAAGAATGCGCCAGAACGGACATGGAGCACTTACCCTTGAGGACGCCCGGACTTGGATGGAAGAGACCGGCTTGTGTCTTTTTTTGCCTCGCCGGCAGTTTTCGTCCTCGGTTGCGCCTTCGTTTGTCGAGGCCGTTGCCGGCCACCAGAACCCAACCCCGGAGCCTGCGCATGTTGCTCTGGCGGAAGAACTTCTGGTACGCCTTGAACTCGACGACGTCGCCGTACGGCTTAATCTTCTCGGCCAGCCCGGTGAGCAGCCCGACTTTATTGTGGCCAGCTGGGTTCTACCCTACGTGTATGCCCTCAGGGGCGATCGCGACTGGCGTCGCAGCCCGCAGTTGACCGGGTCCAGGCAGGTTTCGCAATTGGCTGTCCAGGCTTATAAGCATCTCGAAGCCGGGGATACGACCATCCCTGACTTGAAGCATCTGCTGGGCCGCGAAGTGACTGAAACCGCTGTTCTTCGCGCCATCACCGAACTCTGGCAGCAGCTGCGCATCATCCCTGTTATCGCCGCGCCGGGCGCGCCCGCCAAGTGGCAGCTGCTTCGCCATCGCTTCCAAAAGGCAATTGCGGAAGGTGCATCGACTTCGCAGGTGACCGCCATCTCCGTCCTTGCTTCCATCTACCTGCAGGCCGTCATCGCCGCCAGCATGGAAGAGGTGGAGATGTTCCTGGCCCCGCTCACCGCGCGCAGCAAGGTTCGTGAAGTGCTGCGCGGCCTGGTGGCTACGCGCCAGGTGCACACCATCTCGCTTGGCCACGCGCCGCACTATTACGTCGCCGGAACGCTGCCCGAGTTTGCTGTGGCGCCCACCGCTTATTCCAGCTCCTCCATGCCGGCCGCGGGTTATTTTCTGCGCGCACGGGAACCCGAGGAAGATCTGCCTGAACTTCCGGCACCTGCCGCCAGCTTTGCCGCGCAAGCCAATTCGAGTGAGCCCAAGCAGGCTGAAAGCCACGCTCCTCGTTCTTCCGCCGTCCGCAAGCCTGCATCCAATGGCAAGCCTGCGGCAGCCCGGCCTCACTTCAGCCGGCCGGCTACCCAAACGCGGGACCGCAAGCCGGCACAGGGCGCATCGGGCAACCGGCCAGTTCGGCGCGGCAGCGACGCACGTCCCAGCGCCGCTCGCCCGAGTGCAGCCCGCCCGGGTACAGCCCGGTCTTCGGGATCGCATCCCGCCGCCGGCACGCGCTGGAAAGCGAGTTCGCCCGCAGGCGCAAAGGCCAGTCACAACGGGACCGGTCATAACGGGACGGGTCACAGCGGAGCTGGCCATAACGGAAATGGCCACAACGGAAATGGAGCGCACGCCAGCAACGGCTCCAGCAACGGTGCTCGTCCCAAAAGCGCCAGCGCACGCACCACGAAGGCGTCAACTCCTGCGTGGGGGCAGCGCAACGGCAGCGCCAATGGAGCCAAGTCCGCGAGCAAGCCCAGTTCTAACAGCCGGTCCAGCAGCATTCCTCGTAACGGCAGCAGCGTCCGGAAGGATGCGCGGCCCGACACGAGGCCGTCCCGGAACGGCAGCCGCAAGCCGGCTCTGGCGGCAGGCGCGAAGGCCGGGAACAGCAAGCGCTACGGCTTCACGGCGCGGCCCAAGCAGGAGACAAAGAAGCGCGGATGAGTGAGGACGAAAGCCTCTTGCACCCCGTCTCTCCTGAGCAGAAGGTAATTATCGCCATCGATGGACCGTCGGGTGCGGGCAAAAGCACGATTGCCCGCCACCTCGCTCGGCGGTTTGGATTGCTCAATCTGGAAACCGGCGCCATGTACCGGGCTTTCGCCCTGAAAGCTCTGCGCGATCATCTCTCCTTGGACGATAGCCAGGCTCTCCAAGCGCTTGCCGCCGAGGCGACCATCCGTCTGGAGCCCGGCGAAGAAGAGAATAAAGTCCTGCTCGATGACGAAGACGTCACCGGCCTGCTGCGCAACCAGACCGTCACCGACGCAGCGTCCCGCGTGAGTATTTTTCCCGCCATCCGCGCCTGGATGGTCGGCTTGCAGCAGCAGCTTGGCGCAGCCGGCGGAGTGGTCATGGAGGGCCGCGACATCGGCACCGTCGTCTTCCCTCACGCCCAGGTCAAGATTTTTCTGGATGCGGCGCCCGAGGTGCGCGGCCTGCGTAGATTCGACCAGCTCGGCCCCAGCCCTGCCGTGCAGCCCGATGAGGTGATCCGCGATCTGCGTGCTCGCGACGCCCGCGACCGCAATCGCGCCGACTCCCCGCTCAAACCCGCTTCCGATGCCGTTCTGCTCGATTCAACCGAGATGACGCTGGAGCAGGCCGTCGCGGCAGCCGAAGCCATCGTGCTCGAGAAGCTGAGCGCATTGGCGCATGCGCAGTAATCTCCACCATTCCCGATCAAGCGCGCAGGATGAATCCGCACACAATACCGCGGAATGCTATAGGCTCATAGATGTATGGAGATCACCTGCACCCGCTGCCACCAGGCCATCCTGGAAGACAACTGCTATTGCCCTACCTGCGGGCTGCCGCAACTGGTGTATTCCTCCGACGCTATCCCGGGCCAAGCCCCGCCCGAGCGTTTCAGCGAGCCTATCCGCGACGCCAGCACGGTGGACTGGAAGCGCGCCATGCGTGCCGCTGTCGCTTTGGCAGTTCCAGCAGGCCTGCTTTGTTCTCTCTTTTCTCCCGTCAGCATCTTCGGCCTGCTTTGGATGTCGGTGGCTGCCGCCTGGACCGTTTCTCTTTACCTGCGCAGCCAGCGCCCGGCATGGATCACCATCGGCGCCGGAGCACGCATCGGCCTGGTCACCGGTCTGCTGGGCGGCTGGATGGCCGCCGCCACATCGGGAGTCACCCTGTTCGTGATGCGCTTTATCCTGCACCAGGGCGGGTCGCTCGACGAAACCTGGCAAGCCATCGTCACCGACCAGGTCGCCCGCCAATGGTCGACGGCCGGCATCGACGCCCAGACCATCACGCTCTATAAGGGGTGGCTGCTCTCACCCGAAGGCCGCGCCGGAACCATGCTCAGCGCCATCCTCATGCTCGTAGTTGCACTGATCTTCTTCGCAGTCGGCGGCGGCGCGCTTGGGGCTCGATTCCAGGCACGTGCCCGTCGCTCCGGAGCCTGATCTTCCGCGAAGAATAGGCACGCATTCTTCGCATTCAACTCGTATTCTCCGCACTTGATTGGCCGGGAAAACCGCTTCGATAAGCTTCTTCCAGCGACGCATTGACTCGTTGCCAAATGTCCACAACTTGCTCCACACGGCCAGCCCCTCGTATCATCCTGCGAGAGACAAAACATGAGCGAAGACGAAAAAAAGCCCAACCTGCGCGTGAAGGGCCGTTTGATGTCCGCCTCAGAGATTGAGCGCACCTTGGTGCGCCTGGCGCACGAAATTGTGGAGAAGAGCAACGGCAGCGAAGGCCTGGCGCTGGTGGGAATCAAGCGCCGCGGCGTGCCGCTGGCCGAGCGCCTGGGCAAGCTGATCTCCGGCATTGAAAAGCACCCCGTCGCCACCGGCGTTCTCGACATTCAGTTCTACCGCGACGATCTTTCGACAGCCGGCCCGCGTCCCGTGCATACGCCGGGAGCCATCGGCATCGACGTCGAAGGTCGCGACGTAGTCATCTGCGACGACGTGCTCTACACCGGCCGCACAATCAGGGCGGCGCTGGATGCTCTCTTCGATCATGGCCGTCCGCGCCGCGTGCAACTGGCCGTGCTCATCGATCGTGGCCATCGCGAACTGCCTATCGAGGCCACCTACGTCGGCAGACAGGTGCCGACCAGCAGCCGCGAGATCATCGAAGTAAAATTCCGCGAGATCGACAACGATGAGCAGGTGCTTCTCGTCGAGCGCGTGGATTAAGAATGCAGCTGCTAGCCTCGAGCCCTCAGCCGGGTGCCCCATCCTTCGCGCTCGTTACGAAGGGTGGGAAAGAAGCTAAGAGCTGGAGGCTAGAAGCTGAAGACGAATGACCGCCACCGTAACACCCACCCGCCGCCAGCTTCATCCGCCGCCCGCCCCCGCATCGCTGTTTCCCTACAACCCGGGCTCGCTGCTCTCCGCGTCAGACCTGTCTCTCGAAGCCATCAGCCATCTGCTCGCTCGCGCCACTGCCCTTGAAAATCAAGACCCGCTCACCCGCGACCGCATCCTGGCCAAGCGCCGCGTCGCGCTGCTGTTCTACGAGTCCTCTACCCGCACCCGCACCAGTTTTGAGCTCGCCGCGAAGGCTCTAGGTGCGGACACAACCCTGGTCTCGAGTCTCTCTTCGAGCATAGAAAAAGGCGAAACGCTCAAGGATACCGGTCTCACGTTGCGCGCATTGGGCGCCGAGGCCATCATTCTGCGCCACAACTCCTCCGGCGCGCCGTGGCTACTCGAAGCTGAAACACGACTTCCCGTGCTCAACGCCGGCGACGGCATGCACGAGCATCCCACCCAGGCCCTGCTCGACCTGCGCACCCTCCTCGCCCACCTCGACCCCTTCACGCGAACTGTCATCCTGAGCGACCGAAGCGCAGCGCAGGGAGTCGAAGGACCCGCTTCTCGGCCTCCTACACCCGCAACCATCGACCAAGTCACCCCCGACACCCTGGCCGGCCTCACCATCACCATCGTCGGAGACATCCTGCACAGCCGCGTCGCCCGTTCCAACATGCTTTTGCTTCCGCGTCTCGGCGCGCGCGTTCTCCTCTGCGGCCCCAAAGAGCTATTGCCTGACCTTGCCGCGCAGATCGGTCCCGGAATCGAAATCGAGCGCAACTTCGAGGTAGCCTTGCGCCAGTCCCAGGCCGTGATGATGCTGCGCATCCAGGCCGAGCGCCTGGCGGGTCTTCAACTCGATCTAGAGCAGTACAAAGCCAGCTACCAGCTCACCGGCCAGCGCCTGGCGACGCAAGCGCCGGAGGCCATCGTGATGCACCCCGGCCCCATCATCCGCGGACTCGAAGTCACGGCAGGGGTCGCCGACGGCCCGCAGTCCGTCATCCTCGAGCAGGTGCGCAACGGCGTGGCTATTCGCATGGCTGTAGTCGAGCGTGCGCTCTTGGCAAGCGACGAGCAAGGTGGCTGCGCATGACGTCTCTCGTGATTCGCGGTGGCCGCCTGATCGATCCCGCCGCCGGCGTCGACGGCCTCAAGGACATCCTGCTCAAAGATGGCCGCGTGGCCGAGATCGCGTCGCCCGGCAAGCTGAAGCCGTCCAACGGCGCCGAGGTCCTTGATGCCACCGGCCTGACCGTCGCGCCTGGCCTCGTCGATATCCACGTCCATCTGCGCGAGCCCGGCCAGGGCTACAAGGAGACCATCGCCACCGGCACCGCCGCGGCAGCGGCAGGCGGCTTCACATCGGTCGCCGCCATGCCCAACACTCGCCCGGTCAACGATTCGCCTGAGATTACCCGCTGGATGCAGTCTCCCGAGCGCGGCGCCACCATTCGTGTCTTCCCCATCGCCGCCGCGACGCGCGGTTCCAAAGGCGAAGCCATCAACGATTTCGCCGCTCTCAAATCCGCCGGCGCCGTCGCCGTCACCGACGATGGCTATCCCATCCTCAAAGACAACATCATGCGCGAGACGCTCGTCGCCGCCGCCCGCGTTGGCTTGAGCGTCATTCAGCACGCTGAAGACACGCGCCTCACCCATTTCGCCGGAGGAGGGGTCGCCAGCATGAACGCCGGCCCAACCGCCTTCAAACTCGGCCTGCGCGGCATGCCGACTGAGGCCGAATCCGGCATCGTCGAACGCGACATTCGCCTGGTGACCGAACTGCGCGACGCGCGCGTGCATCTGCACGTGGCGCACACTTCTACCGCCGCCGCCTTGGCAGCCGTGCGCCAGGCCCGCCGCAGCGGTTTGCGCGTCACCTGCGAGGTGGCTCCGCACCACTTTCTGCTCACCGAAGAGCACGTCGGCTGCTACAACACCAACGCCAAGATGAACCCGCCGTTGCGGTCCGCGGCCGACCGCGACGCCATGATCGAGGCCCTCCTCGACGGCGTGGTTGACGCCATCGCCACCGACCACGCACCCCACGCCATCCACGAGAAGGAAGTCGAGTTCGAGCACGCGCCCAACGGCATCACCGGCCTTGAAACCGCGCTCGGCCTAAGCCTTCGCTGGCTGCACAAGGAGTGGAAGATGCCTCTGGGCCGCGTGCTCAGCCTGCTCAGCGCCCAGCCC
>JBEKVS010000161.1:0-12554 GCA_049513795.1 Occallatibacter sp.
TCAGGCGGCGCGCCTTGTCGAGGCTCACATTGTCCGGCCAGCTGTTGAGGGGAGCGAAGCGCTGCGACCCCGAGCCGGCTCCGCCGCGGCCATCGGCGATGCGATACGTGCCGGCACTGTGCCACGCCATGCGGATGAAGAACGGCCCATAGTGACCGTAGTCCGCCGGCCACCAGGGCTGCGAGCTGGTCATCAGCTCATGCAGATCCTTGATAACCGCATGGAGGTCGAGGCTCTTGAACTCTTCGGCGTAATTGAATTTCTGGTCGGTCGGTCTGGACAGGGACGAGTGCTGGTGCAAAATGCCTACGTTGAGTTGATCGGGCCACCATCTGGCGTTGGTCTGGGCTCCGGACAAAGTAGGTTTGCGGGCGCCGAAGCCCATTGGGCACTCGCCTGCCTTGGCTTCGCTGGCCCTTGATTCACTTAACATGGCGTTCTGATCGTCGACGATCGGCGGTCCGGGATGCTTAACCGGGCTTTCAGACATGGGTACATCTCCTTGGATTGTTTTTCGGGTTTGCTTTTCGGGTTTGCTTTTTCTCGGCTACCGGTTCGCGGTTTCCGTCTTGCAATGTTGTTTTCCATTCCGCAATGCGCGGCAGGAATGCGGTACTCAATGGCTCGGCAGCGCACATGCCGCCGACGTAATCTTACGCCTCTGTTTTGACAGTAGACGGTGACCCGTCGATAAGTAAAATCAATTGTTTCTACAGTGACGATTCGCCTGCTCTATGATGAAATCATCGATTTGAAGCCGGCAGTCGCGGATTACGCGCATGAACTTGCAGGAACTCAGATATTTCGTTGCTGTTGCCGAGCATCGCCATTTTGGCCGTGCGGCCGAGGTCTGCAACGTGAGCCAGCCAACGCTGAGCAGCCAGATTCGCAAGCTGGAGATCGAGCTGGGCGTGACGCTGCTCGAACGCACCAACAAGCGTGTGGACATTACGCCGGTGGGCAGCCAGATTCTGGCCCACGCCCAGCGCGCGTTGGCGGAGGCCGGCCAGATGGAAGCGGTGGCGCGAGCTGCGCGCGACCCGCTGGTGGGCCCGCTCAAGCTGGGCATCATTCCCACGCTGGCGCCCTACCTGATGCCCATCCTGCTGAAGCCTTTGCGCCAGGCGTACCCGGGACTCACGATCGAGCTTTGGGAGGACCAGACGCGGGCCCTCATTGAAGGGCTGCGCAACCATCGGCTCGATGCGGCGCTTCTGGCTACCCCGCCGGAATCTCCGGAGATCACGGAGATTGCTCTCTTCAGCGAGCCGCTGCTGGCTGCTCTGCCTTTGGATCACCCGCAGGCCGTGGGACTGACGGTTCAAGAAGATTCGCTGGCCGACGAGATGCTGGTGCTGGCCGATGGCCATTGCCTGGCCAACCAGGCCCTGGCGGCTTGCGGGAAGCCGTCTCCGCTGCGTGCCGGGTCAAGCCGTCAACGCGGCGGGCTGCAAAGTTCCATGCAGGCGGCAACGCTTGAAACGCTGGTCAACCTGGTGGCCGCGGGATATGGGGCCACGCTGATTCCTGCGCTGGCCGCCGGATCGCTTGGGCAACGTGGAATCGCGATTCGCCCATTGGCGGGCCGATCCGCGCGGACCATTCGCCTGGCCAGCCGGCCCGGCTATCCCCGTCCACAGGCGCTGCGGGCCCTCGAGAAGACAATTCGCCGCGCCATCAAACCCTATGAGCGCGGCGGATGGGCGCTCGGCGCGGGCTGAGTCAAAGAGGAATGCGATGCCGATAAACCGGCTGACCGACTGTTCGCAATCGCACAGCGGGTTGCGCAATCGGACAGAGGGTCGCTGAGCTCTCGCTTCCCTTCCCCGAACCAACCCGCCGCGAATCAAGCCTGAGCCCGAAGAAGGGTTTGGAACCAGAAATGCTGGATATGCCAGGAACGGCCCTCCCCTGTTTTCTCCTTCCTTCGGTTTCGCGTGCTTCGGATTCTGAGCCGCGGAACCAAGGGATTCTCCGGCGCGTAACCGTTCTATCCGGGATTGCGCGCCGGCTTCACGCAGTCAGCGCAGACAACCGATGCAGACACATGGAGGTTGGAAAGATGGCATTCTTCGATCAACTCAGGCAGGTTTTCCGCAGGTTGAGCCGCGCGCCGATGTTTACCGCCATTACGCTGCTGACGTTGGCCATTGGCGTGGGCGCGAATACGGTGATCTTCAGCGTGATCGAAGGCGTGCTGTTGAAGCCGCTTCCCTATCCCCATGCGGAGCAGTTGATCGGCGTCTGGCACACGGCCCCGGGCATCAACATCAAAGACCTCAATATGTGCCCGTCGATTTACTTCATCGACCGGGAGCAGAACAAGACGTTTGTAGACATCGGATCCTACGATGGCGATTCTTTCGCTGTAACCGGGACCGGCGAGCCGGAGCACGTGCGCGGGCTGGACGTGAATGACGGCACGCTGCCGCTGCTGGGCGTGCAGCCGGCTCTCGGCCGCCTCTTCTCGCGCCAGGACGATTCGCCCGCTGCGCCTGCTACGGTATTGCTTTCCTACGCGTATTGGCAGCAGAAGTTTGGCGGGGCAACGTCGGTGATCGGCACCTCGATCACGATGGACGGCAAGGCGCGGCAGATCATTGGCGTATTGCCCAGGGGTTTCCACTTCCTCGACTATGAAGATGCGGCGCTCATCATCCCATTTCAGTGGGACCGCAGCAAGACGAAACTGGGCGACTTCAGCGAGCGGGCGCTGGCGAGGCTGAAGCCCGGAGTCACGATGGAGCAAGCCAGCGCCGACATGGCTCGTTTGCTGCCGATTACGATGCGCAGCTTTCCCGCTCCTGAAGGGTTCAGCCCCACTATCTTCGAGAAGGCCCATATCGCGCCAAGTCTGCGCCCGCTGAAGCAGGATGTGATTGGCGATATCGGTAAAGTATTGTGGGTGCTCATGGGCTCCATTGCCATGGTGCTTTTGGTGGCCTGCGCGAATGTCGCCAACCTGCTCCTGGTGCGCGTGGAAGGACGCCGCCAGGAGCTTGCCATTCGCTCCGCGCTGGGAGCGCCGTGGAAACGCACCGCGGCAGAGCTGCTCTTCGAGAGCCTGGTGCTGGGGGTTCTCGGCAGCGCCATCGGCCTGGGACTGGCTTACGGCGCGCTGCGCATTCTGGTGGCCGCGGCGCCCACCGGTTTACCGCGCATACATGAGATCGGCATCGACATTCCTGTGCTGCTTTATACCGTCGGCCTGGCGCTTTTCACCAGCCTGCTGATCGGCGCAATTCCGGTCTTCAAGTATGCCGGCGTGAAGGCCGCATCCGGCCTGCGCGAAGGCGGCCGCGCACTCAGCCAGAGCCGCGAGCGGCATCGCGCCCGCAAGGCTCTCGTGATTGTTCAGGTGGCTCTCGCTCTGGTCTTGCTGATCTGCTCCGGCCTTATGATCCGCACCTTCCGGGCGCTGATGCATGTGGATCCGGGATTCGCAGCTGCTGACTCGTTGCAGACCTTCCGCTTTTACATTCCCGAGACGCAGATACCGGACACGCAAGCCGAGCGCGTAGTGCGCCAGCAGGAAGAGATCCTCAACAAACTGGCCGCAATTCCCGGCGTGCAGGCAGTGAGCTTCTCGAGCGCCGTGCCCATGGACGGGTACGATTCCAACGACCTTCTCTACGCCCAGGACCATGTGCTCGGCGAGGGCGAACTGCCGCCTATTCGGCGTTTCAAGTTTATTTCTCCGGGATTCTTTTCTACCATCGGCACACATCTTGTCAGCGGCCGCGATCTGACCAGGACCGACATGTATGACAAGCGTCCGGTGGCCATCATCTCCGAGGCTTTTGCGCGCGAATATTGGCATAGCGCCGAAAACGCGCTGGGCAAAAAGATCCGTGTCGCGTCGACCGACGACTGGCGGGAGATCATCGGCGTTGTGCAGGACGTTCATGACGACGGAGTCGACAAGCCGGCGCCTTCAGCCGTCTATTGGCCGGTGTGGCGGGTCAACTTCGAGGGCCAGAAGGAGAACTTGCGGCGCGGCGTGGCCTTTGTCATTCGCAGCCCGCGCGCCGGCTCGCAAGCCTTCATGAAGGAAGTGCAGCAGCAGGTGTGGTCCGTCAACCCCAACGTGCCTCTTGCCAATCCTTCAACTGTTGGCGAGTTCTACACCAAATCCATGGCGCGGACTTCGTTCACGCTGGTGCTGCTTTCGATTGCCGGAGCCATGGCTCTGCTGCTGGGCATAGTGGGCATCTATGGCGTGATCTCTTATACCGTGTCGCAACGCACCCGCGAGATCGGCATCCGCATGGCTCTGGGTGCGCAGCGAGGAGAGCTCACATCGTTGTTCGTGCGCCAGGGACTCTGGCTCACTCTGATCGGCGCTGCGTGCGGCCTGGCGGTTGCATTCGGCACCATGCACCTGATGTCGGCGATCCTGTTCAATACCAGCCCGGTGGACCCGCTCACCTACATTTCAATCACATTGTGCGTGGTGGTGACGGCGTGCGTTGCCTGCTATCTGCCCTCGCGGCGCGCCGCCATGGTGAACCCGGTGAACGCACTGCGCTCGGAGTAGCAGCTGCTCCTTCCATCTCGCACCTCAGTTTCCATGCGTCATCTCCATTGCGAAGGCGGAGAGATGGCGCATGGAAGCATGCGGGCGATCGTCCAGTGGATGGCGCCGACGCGGTCCGGAAGCATGTGACCGGATCCCCAAACGGCTCTCCCCGATGAACGCCTGAATCGGGACTTCCTCGCCGCCAAATCCGAATTAGGAAATGGATTGAATCCCGCGCCCTTTTGCACCCGTTGTGTGCTTGTCATGCACATTCATTCACAGGATAGTGGAACCTGGTCTACGCGCTTTCGACGCTGTTTGGGTCGGAGAACTCGACGGCGTGGAGTGGCTAGGATCGGGGATGGCGATGGACCTTGAAGGGCAGTGCAGGTGGGCGTGCAGGCGAGGAGACAGTGAGGAACTTGGGATCCATTGTCCGATTTCAACTCTGCGCTCCACGGTCCGTCGCAGCGCTCGACTTCGAGCCTTCGAGAGCACGCAGATAACTTGCGCGGCGTTGGCGTTCCTTTTGCTGATTGTCTGCAGCATTCGACCCGCTTCCGCGATTCCCGCCTTCGCGAAGAAGACAGGCTTGCGCTGCTCGGCCTGCCATGAGGCGTGGCCCAAGCTGAATGCCTTTGGCCAGGCCTTTCGCGACAACGGCTATCAGATTGGCAACGAGCGGGATTCGCCCGTTTATGCCTCGCCACTTTACTGGCCGGCGGGGATTCGCTTCACGCCGCAATGGCACCGCGAACGCAACGGCGCCGAAGCGACGAATCAATCCGCAAGCGGGGTGCAGCCGGTTGTGACCCAGGGTTTCGACCTGTCGGGCATCGATCTGTGGACCGCGGGATTGCTGGCCAAGAACATTTCGTTTGTGGTGCTCCCGTCTTCCGACGAATACGGAAATTTCCACTTCGAATCCGCCTGGGTACGCTTCGACAACCTGTTGAGGTCGCCCTGGCTGAACCTCAAAGCAGGCAAGTACGAACTGGATACAGTCGTCTCCGAAAAGCGAATGCTGACGCTGTCGCAGGTTGGCGGCCAGTATCAGATGTATCACTATCTTCCTCTCGTCGATGCAAAAGCCTTTGCCGCGACGCCGGTCGCATTGGGTGAAACAGGCGTCAGCGCCACGGGATTCGGATTGGGTGACAACCAGCTTGGCATTGAGCTGGGAGGGCACTCGCACAACGACTATACGCGCTACACGGTCTCTGTTTTGTCCAGCAGCGATGGCGCCGTGAACCTGCCCACCAGCAAGGGTTACGACACATTCATGGATGTGAGCCGCTCGGTGATGGTGAACAGCCTCGGCCCACAGACCTTCGGAGCTTTCAGTTACATTGGCCAGTCGCCCACGCGCTACCTGACGCAAACTCCTGCCGGCGGAGGGGCACCTGTGAATATTCCCGGCAGCGGCTACGGGAACAAGGACTTCACACGAACCGGGTTCTACGCGTTGCTTGCCGCAAAAAAACTGGACGTGGTTCCGACGTTCATGCACGCCACGGAGAACGCCGATATTGCTCTCGGGATTCCGTCCAACGATCCGCTGCCACAGGGCGTGCAAAACCCCAGTTGGAACGGACGGATGCTGGAGCTCTACTACACGCAGAACCTGCAGTTCATTGTGATTGCGCGTTACGAAGACATCAGGAACACGCACCAGGTCTTTCAATCGAGCGCGGGTAACTTCGGCGATATGGACGTGGAGATGATCGCCTTTCGCTGGATGCCCTTCATGCATAGCCGCGCCGGGCTGGCCATCTGCCCGGAGTATTCCAAGCTGCACCAGATCGGGGCTTCGGCGATTGAAACGAACCAGACGCTCAGCAGCGCATTTATTGGCCTGGACTTTGCTTTCTAACCGTGTGGAGGGTTCAGTGAGGGCTTTGCTTCGAAAGGCAATTCATGTTGTGGCAATCGCTCTCGGCGTTGCCGCCTGTGCCATCGCGCAGCAGGCTCACGTCGGCGACCTTAAGGGTAACTTCAAGGCTGGGGAGGCCGCATTTCCTCGCTACTGCAATGGATGCCACGGGGTACGCGGCGATGGGAAAGGCACGCTTGCGCCTTACCTCGATCCGAAGCCGCGCGATTATACGATGGGTATCTTCAAGTGCCGCTCGACGCCGTCGGGCACCCTGCCGACGGACGAAGATCTCTATAACACCATGTCACGGGGTTTTGTCACCGCGGCCATGCCTCCCTGGGCGCCGCTGCCCCCGCAGACGCGGATGGATATTGTCGTTTATCTGAAGGGGTTCTCGCCGCGGTTTGCTAACGAGACAGCGGGCGTACCAATCGTCATTCCGGCCGAGACGGCGATTTCGCTGGAAAGCATCAAACGCGGCGCAGATCTCTACCGCAAGCTTGATTGCGCAAGATGCCATGGAACCATGGGGCATGGCAACGGGCCCGACGCCCCGACGTTGGTCAATGTCAAGCACGAGCCGCTTCCTCCCTATGACTTCAGTGTTACTGAGCGCTTCAAGTGCGGAGTAACCGACTCCGACCTCTATCGCACATTCATGACCGGGATGGATGGAAGCCCCATGGTGTCGTACGCGGACAAGCTCACGGGCGACGATGCCTGGGATTTGGTTCATTACGTGAGAACCCTGCAAACTGCGCGCAAGAGCAAGGAAAGCAACTTGCTCGAATCGGCAGGCGGAGCGAAAATTCTGGTGGCCGCGAAACCGTAGCGCAAGAAAGCGGCTACACGACCATGCGGGGATTCATGGAAGCCCCTATTCGCGAGCCGGTTTAGCGCCGCGCTCTATGGACGTCGTCGGCCCCATACGAATTACACTGCAAGACAGAATGCTGCCGCCGGATCGATCTGCTCCCCAGCTTGACCTCAACTTTGAAGAGCCCCGCGATACACGCCGTGTATGGCCGGTGCGCGCGCTGGTGGGCCAGGTCCGCGAACTGGTCGAGCGCGAGTTTGGCGATGTTTGGGTCGAGGGCGAGATCTCGAACTTCCGCCCCGCGCCATCCGGCCACATCTATTTCACACTGAAGGACGCCGAAGCGCAGCTTCCCATTGTTCTGTTCCGGCGCCAGGCCATGCTGTTGCGGTTTCGACCCGAAGACGGGCTGCATGTGCTGGTGCGCGGCCGCGTGAGCGTGTACGAGCAGCGCGGCCAGATGCAGATGGTGGCCGAGACCATGGAGCCGGTCGGCGCCGGCTCGCTGCAACTTGCCTTTGAGCAACTGAGAGAACGGCTCAAGGCGGAAGGCCTGTTTGACACCGCGCGCAAGCGGCCGCTGCCGGGTTTTCCACGCACTGTTGCCATCGTCACCTCGCCGACCGGGGCCGTGATCCGCGACTTTCTCAACATTGTTGCCCGTCGCCACTCCGGCCTGAATGTATTGCTGATGCCGGTCTCTGTGCAGGGCGAGCAGGCGGCGGGCGAGATTGTGTCCGCACTGGCCTGGCTCAATGCATCGGCCGTTGCGGACATCGTTGTGCTGGCCCGCGGCGGAGGATCGCTTGAAGACCTGGCCGCATTCAACTCCGAGCGCGTGGCCCGCGCGATTGCCTCGAGCCGCTTGCCTGTGGTTTCCGCGGTGGGTCACGAAACCGACTTCACCATCGCCGACTTTGTCGCCGACCTGCGCGCCCCCACGCCATCGGCTGCGGCTGAGCTCATCACCGAAGCACAACACAGGATCGCCGAGCACCTCGCCAATCAATCGCATCGGCTCGATCGTGCCATCCGTTTTCAGCTATTGCAGGCGCGACAGCGACTGAGCCGCCTGGCCATCAGCCGCGCCGAGTCCCGCGTAGCAACGCTGCAGCACCGCTTATCGCAGCGTCTCGATGACCTGGCCTTCCGCATGGAAATGGCTCTGACCTCGCGGCTCCGCCGTCACCAGGATCAAATCGCCGGCTTCACGGCGAATATCCTGCGCCACGATCCGCGTCAGGCGCTGGCGCACTCGCGTGAAAGGTTACAGTCCAGCCGCCACCAGCTATGCCGGGCCATTGAACTCCGGCTTCACGGTGAAGCCAATGCCCTCAATGCGCTCAATGCGCGGTTGCACTCCCTCTCACCGCTCGCTGTGCTCGACCGTGGATACGCCCTGGTGCTCGACGCAGGCGGGTCCCTGGTTCGGTCAACAGCGCAACTCACCCCCGGCGACGCGCTCACCACGCGCCTCTCCGATGGCGTCTTCACCAGCCGCGTCGAAGCCGCTTCCAATCCGGACAAAGCCGCGAGTTAGGCCTTGGCATCTGCAAGATCCGTGGGAATCGAGCGCCAAAACGCAAAAGAACACAACAATTCCAGCTGCACCGTGTCTCTAAGGTATGCTGGAATGAGTGTCATCCGGTCGCGTGCCATTCGTTGAATGGAGCGCGTATTTTTTTGAGATTTCCAAGAACGATTTTATGAACGCAACCACATTCGCAGCCCGCAAACTCTTCGGCACCGACGGCATTCGCGGCATAGCTGGAGAGGCTCCGTTGGATCCGACCACGATCTTTGCTGTCGGCCTGGCCCTGGCTCACTCGCTGCGCCGCCAGACGGAAAACCCAGCCGTGATTCTGGGCCGTGACACACGCGAATCGAGCTCATGGATTGCCGCCACGCTGACTGCAGGCCTGCGTGACGCCGGCGCACGCGTGGAGAGCGCCGGCGTCGTACCCACGCCGGCCGTGGCTTTCCTAACCCGGACACATGCGTTCCAGGCTGGCGTCGTCATCTCCGCTTCGCACAATCCATGGCGCGACAATGGCATCAAACTCTTTGGGCCGGATGGCTTCAAGCTTCCCGATTCGGACGAACTGGCGATGGAAGACGAGATCGTCTATCACGCCGCGCAAAGCACGACGCAGTCCACCGCGAACGACCAGGCAAGCCAAACACCGTTAAAAGACAATGCCGGCCTTCAGGCTGATTACATCCAGTTTCTGATCGACTGCCTTCCGGGCCTGAAACTGGGCAAGCTGCGCATAGTTGCCGATTGCGCCAACGGCGCGGCCGCGGCCATTGCTCCTGAGCTTTTTCGCCGCATCAATGCCGACGGCTCGGCCGCTATTACGCTGCTCAACATCAGCCCCGATGGTCGCAATATCAATGACGGCTGTGGCGCGCTTCATCCGGCCCATGTGGCAGCGGAGGTGATGGCGCGCGGCGCGGATCTGGGCCTGAGCTTCGATGGCGATGCCGACCGCTGCATGATAGCCGGCGCGAAGAACAACGTGCTCAACGGCGATGCCATTCTGCTGGCCGTCGCGCGCGATTTGAAAAACCGCGGCCTGCTCACCGGCGATCTGGTGGTCGCGACGACCATGTCGAATATGGGGCTTGAGGCGGCGCTAAAGCGCTCCGGCATCCGCATGCTGCGCGCTCCGGTGGGCGACCGCTATGTATTGGAGCAGATGCTTGAGCACAATGCTGCCCTGGGCGGTGAGCAGTCGGGCCACATCTTGCTGCCGCATCTGGCCACCACCGGCGACGGCCTGTTGACCGCGCTGGTGGTTCTCGACCTCATCAATCGCACGGGAAAATCAATCGATCAACTGACCGCCGACTTGAAGGTCTTTCCGCAGGTCATCGTCAACATCAAGGTGCGTGAAAAACGTCCCCTCCTATCCATCCCCAGTGTCGCGGACGCCATTCGCGCCGCGGAGGAAGACCTGAAAGATTCAGGCCGTGTGGTCATCCGCTACAGCGGGACAGAGGCTCTTGCCCGGGTCATGATCGAGGCCGAATCTGAAGACTCCATGCAGCACCATTCGTCCGCGATCGCCGACGCCATTCGGCACGAATTGGGCGTTTGAACTGTCCGCCCCCTCGATCTTCACCTTGCGCTTCCGGTGACGCATTCTCGAGGTCACGTATTCCCCGGGTCGCGTATTATAAAGTGGTCGCAACTCAGATGCAGTCCAAGCTTTCAGGAAGGGCAATTCCTGCCATGTATGGCAACCAATGAATCAGGCCGTTAGCCCACGCGTCGAGTTGTTCGACACCAGTTTGCGCGACGGCCTGCAGCAGCCCGGTATCGACATTTCGGTGCCCAATGCAGTCGGCCTGCTGCAGAAGATGTCCGCCTTCGGAGTGCATTACGCGGAGATTGGATTTGCCGGCGCAAACCAGTTTGTCTCCGACCTGACCGCTGCACTCGACTCTGTCGACACAGGCGCAATGAAGCTGGCTTTGTTCGGCCGGACCAGGGGGCGCGGCACGCGAGTCGAGCAATGGCCCGATGTGCAATTTATCCTGGCCCGCAAGCAGCGGATTTCGGCAGCGGTCCTAGTCGTCAAGTCCAGGCTGCTTGATGTGATTCGGTCTCTTGAAACTACACCGGAAGAGAATCTGCTGATGGCCCGCGAGACAATTGCGTGCCTCGAGGACCATGGCCTTGAAGTGATCGTGGACTTTGAACACGCCATGGACGCGCAATGCGGACGGCGGGAGAACGGCCAGCCCTGCGACGCTGATTTTCATCAACGAAGCCTCGACTACTTTCACCAGCTGATGACGCAGTGCGTAAGTCAGAAGGTTAGCCGCATCGTCATCTGTGACACGACCGGTGGCGCCAATCCTGAAGAAGTTACGAATGCTTTCAAGGGACTTACTGAGAGTTACCCCAAAGTTGGCTTTGGGTTCCATGGCCACACCGACCGCGGATTGGGAGTCGCGAATGCGCGCGCTGCGATTCTTGCCGGTGCGGTCCAGGTGCAGGGCACGCTGCTGGGCACGGGCGAGCGATGCGGAAATGTGAATTTGACCACCGTGGTCGGCAGCATGCAGTTGCGCGGAGAAGCGCAATTCGTTCCTCCTGATGCGCTGGCTGGTCTCACAGCGCTGGCTCACTCCGCCTGCGCGGCTTTTTCGCTCGACGTACCGCACGGCGCGCCGATCGTCGGAACAGGCGCGTTTGGCACATGGGCCGGTATGCATGGCAGCAGCGAGCGCAAGAATCCCGGGGCGTATCTTTGGTGCGATCCCGCGCTGGTGGGCGCGAACCCCGTCATCGGCGTCAATGCTCAATCGGGCAAAGCCAATGTCATCCTGCTGTCAGAGTCGCTCGGCGCTCCGCTGGATGCTGAACAGGCACAAGTCTTTCTGGATGCAAACCAGGCCATGATCGAAGGCGGCGGGTTTACCGCCAGCGAGGTCTCATTTCGACTCGCCTGCATGAAGGTTCTGGGGACACTTCCTGACCGCTTCAATGTGAAGAGCTGGCGCGTGATCGATGAGTCCGATGAGACAAAAAATCGCTATGTTCAAGCCTCGATGTTATTAACTATCGGTAACTCGGCTGTAACTACAACGCGAGCCGAAGGCGCAGGCCCGGTCGATGCCCTGACAAAAGCGATGCGGCAGGAGCTTGAGAAATGGTATCCGGCGGTCGCCAGGATGTTTCTGGGCCGCTTCAGCGTAACGGCACTCGATGTATCTGCGCACGACACCGCGGCGCACGTCCGTGTAACTCTAAGCTTCCACGCCGATGGCCACGAGCCATGGACGACGGCGGGCGTCAGCAGCGATCTGAACCAGGCAGCGCTGATGGCGATTGTGGACGGATTCCGCTACTGGCTTCTGAATGCCTCCCCATCAACCTCGTGACATAGCTTCAGGCCATCCAGAACGGACGCGCGCATTCGGCGCCTCATCCGTATCCGGATTAGCTGCGCAGCCTGGGAGGCCACACAGGTCCCACGGGGTTGGGGTCTCTCTTGCCGGGTGCCAGAGCTGCCCTTAGCAGCGCGGCGAGTGCATCTTTGAGGCTCATGGGCAATGTGGCTATCGACTGGGGTTTGGTCGCCATGCAGCCATGATAGGAAGCCGTGCTGCCGGTAAGGTTGCAGTCCCATGAATTTTTGAAACACCGCGGATGGTCAATTCCATCGGATGAAATCGCCCGCGCTTTTGTGGATGCATTCAATTCCCATCGCAATCATCGGTCAGAGATCGCGCCAGTTGGCGCCAAACGCAAGATCCGCGACAAGCGGCACATTGAGCGTCACCACCCCTTGCATGGCCTTCTTGACCAGTTCGCCGACCTCGTCCGTCTC
>JBEKVS010000162.1:0-12458 GCA_049513795.1 Occallatibacter sp.
CCGGTCTCCGCCAGAGATACCGTGCGCTGATGCGCGACCACGCCAATCACTTCAACCCACTCCGGCTGCGGCGTGCGAATACGGATCAGGATGCGTTTGCCGATCGCCGACTGCATGGGGAAAGCCTTCTTCGCCAAGAGATCGTCGATCACCACACGATTACGCCCCGGCAAATTGTCTTCGTCGGTGAAGGTACGCCCTTCCAGCACAGGGGTGCGCAGGGTTTCAAAATAACCGGGAAGAACAACCTGAAACTCGGTTGCCTGGAACCGGCTGGGATCTTTGAGCGCTTCCTCGGTACCCCAGCGAATGGGGCTGAAGTCTCCGGTCAACGGAAACGGAAACGATGCGGTCGCGCTTTGAACTCCGGGAATGGCGCGCAGGCGTTGCGCGATCTGGCCGATCAGTACCGCGCGCTCCTGCTGAGTCTCGCGGCGCAGCGGAGCACCCACCAACTGAAATGTCAGCAGGTTGTGCGCGTCAAAGCCGGGATCGACGCGCTGCAATTCCACAAAACTGCGAAACATCAAACCCGATCCAATCAAAAGCACAAAAGAGAGCGCAACTTCCACCATCACGACCACATTGCGCAGAACTGCTCCGCTGGCGAGCCCCGCGGTTCTGCTTGTGCCGCGCAGCACGTTCATGAGCGCCGGTTGTGAGGCGCGCCATGCTGGGGCAATGCCGAACAGTGCCGCGGCAATCAGGCCGGCCAGCGCTGTGTATGCCAGCACGGCGCCATCGATGCGCACATCGTCGAGCAGTGGCAGATTTGCCGGCGCAAGAACACGCAATTCGTGAATGCCTGCCCAGCCCAGACCGAGGCCTAGAAGCGCACCCATCGCAGCGAGCAGAGATGATTCCGTCAACAGTGGAAGAATCAGGCGCCAGCGGTTTGCGCCCATGGCCGCGCGGATCGCGAACTCATGCTCCCGGAAAGACGCCCGCACCAACAGAAGGTTGGCCACATTGGCGCACGCGATCAGCAGCAGGAAGATCACCGAACCCATCAACGCCAGAATCGCAGGCCGAACCTCGGCCACCAGGTGCTTCCGAATTGGCTCCAGCCTGATCTGATAGCCGGCCGACTGGGATATGGTGAAATTCTTGCGCGCCTCTGCGGCCACCCCATCGGCTGCGCTCTGCGCATTCGCAAGCGACGCCCCATCTTTGAGCCGCCCTATCGGCCAAATGCCAAAGGAAAGGCGGTTGGCGGCGTCGTAGCTCAGACGGTTCGCAATCCAGAAATCCGGCGCGGCTTCAACATTTGCCGAGGGTGGGAAGTAGAGCCGAAAGCCCGGCGCCAGCACACCGACAATCACTGGCCCGGGCCGACCGGTAAATGTCATGGTGTGGCCAATCACGTCCGAATTGCCGCCATACCGTCTGCGAAAGTACTCGTAGCTGAGGATGGCGAACGACGGCAGCCGTGAAGAAGCATCTTGAACGCCTCCCGCCGGCGCTGCGGGCTGCGGCAGCCCGTCCTGTGGAATGAAGTCTCGGCCGAACAGGATCTTCCCGCCAGTCAGTTGGAAAAAGTTGGAAGTGACAACGGCATAGCGAATCTGCTCCGGCGTCCCATCTTCTCGCGGCATCACGATCCGGCCCGTTGAAACACCGGCGAAATCCGAGAACAATGATTTGGTGCCTTCCCGCAAATCGATGTAATCGGCATTCGAAAACGGCAGGTCGTGCACGTTGCGTTTGCGCAGCTCCATTCCGCCAATCACCAGGCGCCCCGGTTCCCGGTACGGAAGCGGCCGCAACAAAACCGCATTCGTCACGCTGAAGATCGCCGTGCTCGCACCCACACCCAACGCGATCGTCAGCACTGCGGTTAAGGTGAACCCCGGATGCTTCAAAAGAATCCGGCTGGTGATTACAAGATTGCTGATTGCCATTCTGACCTCACAAGATCGCGTGCCGGCGGCCCATCGGGCCATTGCAACCGGATTAGGAAAGTCCGCCAAAGCCTAAGCCGGAAGGGATTCTGGCCGAACCTCAGGATGGCAGCTCGTCATTCGCTCAGATCCCGCGCTAGTTAACACATCCTTAAGTCGAAACTGCCGACAAAGCGGCATCCCGTAGGATTCAGATGTTAACAGGAAATACGGCGCATTAGGAAAAGACGTAGCCGCTTTCGAATGCGTGCAAGGTCGCCGTACCTTCGGTCACGATTCGACTTCTTCGACGTCCACCGAAACGTTGAGAATGTGTTCGCCCCCGCCTTGAATCACACCGTACAGTGGACTCACGTCGCCGTAATCCCGCCCCCACGCAAGCGTCACATGCCCCATCGAGGGGACGACGTCGTTGGTGGGGTCGAGGTCAATCCATCCCGCTCCGGGACAGTAGGCGGAAACCCAGGCATGCGACGCGTCCGCTCCCACCAGCCGCGGCTGTCCTGGCGGCGGATGAGTTCTGAGGTATCCACTGACATAGCGGGCAGGGAGCCCGAGAGAACGCAGGCAGGCAATCTGAAAATGGGCGAAATCCTGGCATACGCCTCTGCGTTTTCGAAACACCTCATCGGTGGTTGTGCGCACGTTCGTGACCTTGGAGTCAAAGCGAAAGTCGCGATGGATCCGTGACGTCAGATCGAGGAGCCCATCGAGCATTGAACGGCGCGGTGTGAATGACTCAAGCGCATAGGCTGCAAACTCCGGGCGCAACTTGATGCGCGGCGATTCAAAGCTGAACTCGTAGGCTTCGAGGCCCGCGCCGCGCTGATCGCTGCGAAGAAGCTGCAAAGCTTCTTCCCATGGTATTGCGCACCGCGCCGATGCCGTTACACCGACATCGGCAATTGATTCTGCTTTCGCATGCATTCTTACTTCGCTTCTCGCTTCCACCACCAGTTTCCTGTGCGGTTCCTGGACGGTGAAAAAGTAAAGCAGGTTCCCAAAATAGTCGACTCTCTCGTCTACAGATATCGGGGATGGCTCGATGTGCAGCTCGCTCATCGTCAGTTGCTGGCCAGGCAAAGACCGCGGCCGAAGACAAGCGACATGCTTTCCAACTGAGACCGGGCGCCTGTATAGACAAGTAGTGCGATGAGCGATTTTGTAGATCATAAGCCTACGGTGATGGGCAACGTGCGAGCGTGGCTGAAGTATCGGCTCGATAGATTATTTGACCACGAGGGCAGAAGCAGTTCCAGCCCTTTGAGAAAACGTTCCAGCCGCGAGAGCCCATACGCGGCATTGGCCCCCGCCGAGGCGCCTGGAAGCGGGTAGCTTATCTTGCGCATATCGAAGCTGCGCAGCACGGTGAGCGCCTCCCGCATCGCATCCAGGTCTTCGGGCGCATGGCGCGGCAGCTGCTCATAGAGGCCGACCAGGTGTGTCAATTGAAAGTCTAGAGACCGGGGATTGACGCCATCCGCCATCAACACGTCCAGCACCGCCAGCGGCTGCAGAGTGGTGTAGTAACGCGAGCGGTATGACATCGAACTGTCGGCAACTTCGAGCAGGCACTCCAGCAGCGGCCAATCCTTTTCGCCCAGAGGCCTGGTAATCTCCCTCAATTGCCTGGTCAGGAAAATTGCGCGCTCGATACGCCGGCCAAGGCCGAGAAAGAGCCAACCCACTCCGCGATTGATGTTTTCCCGCTCCATGCCGGAGAAGGCGGAAAGAAGCTCCAGGCAGCTCGTCAACATCGCAGAGTACTCAAGAGATGGCGCTTTGGGTTCTGTCTGAATCGAGTTCCGCAATCTGCCAATCAGGAACGTCATATCCGCCGAGAGACGTTCTCGCACGCTGCCGCCGACGCGTCCTATCTCCGCCAGCGTTGAAGCAAGGCTATCGGTTCTCTTCGCATCCGCAACGATCGAGACCAACTCCTTTTCAAATTCAAGCACAGAAACGCGCCTCTTTCTGCTCTTGGGCAGCTTGCTCTGGCCGGACTCCAGGCAGCCGTGAAGGCGGATCAGGCATGCGAGTTCTTCTTCGCTGGCGCGGCTTGCGCGCGTGGTCATGGAGCGCAACATCCGTGCCATGGATTCAGCCCGCTCTACGTAGCGGCCCAGCCAGTAAACATTATCCGCAACGCTGCTCGGCACACCGAGCGCTTCGCGCCGCAACGGGATCGGCTCATGGCGCGGGTGCAACATGCTGAAAGTATCAACCGCGCCGTCCCATAGCACCCACGCGTCCTTGCTGTGTCCGCCGCGCTGCATGGAGACCACCGACCCCTCCACCTCGGCAATGCGCACCAGCCCGCCGGGTATCGCCGTCCACCCATTGCCGGTGTTGAGCACATAAGCGCGCACCACCAGGTTGCGGTTGAAGAGGTTGCCCTTTTCCCAAACCGGCGCATTCGATAAAGTGATCTGCTCTTGCGCGACGTAATCGTGAGGACGGGCACGCAGTTGCTCGGCAAGCCTGCCCTTGGCGCCTTGTTCCAGTTCAGCTCCGAACACCGGCTCCATGGTGCGCGATGGAAACGCCGGCTTCACCACCACGGAATCAAGATGATTCAACACCCAATCCAGGGCGTACGGCTGCCCGCACCACCAGGTCGCTACCGATGGCAGTTTCAGCTTCTCGCCGGTCAGGTAATTGGACAGGCCGGGAAGAAACGGCATGATCGCCGCGGTCTCAATGAGGCCGCTGCCCAATGCGTTCGCGACTTTCACATTCCCCGCCACGATCGCGTCGACCAAGCCAGGCACGCCGAGCAAAGAATCGCTGCGCAATTCGAGAGGATCGCAGAAGCTGTCGTCCACGCGGCGCAAGATCACGTTCACTTGCTCGAGGCCGACCACCGTCTTCAAGAAAACGCATCGGTCGCGCACCGTGAGGTCGGTTCCTTCGACCAGAGTGAAACCCAGGTATCGCGCCAAATATGAGTGCTCGAAGTAGGTCTCGTTGAGCGGGCCGGGAGTCAGCAATACGATGCGCGGGTTATCGCATTCAGCAAGCGCGGCAAGGGCATCGCGTTGCGCGCGGAAAAAAGGCGCCAAGCGCAGGACGTTGGAGTTTCTGAACAGATCGGGCAGAACATCGGCCACAATGGTGCGGTTCTCAAGTGCATATCCGCTGCCCGAGGGAGCTTGCGTTCGATCGGAAAGCACCCACCATTGGCCATCCGGCGAACGGGCCAGATCGACGGCCAGCATATGCAGATAGCTCTGCGCGGGAACGCGCACGCCCACCATCGGCCGCAGAAATGCAGGATTTGCGTAGAGCAGTTCAGCAGGAAACTGCCCCTTGGCGAGCAAGCTTTGCGAACCGTAAAGATCTTCGAGGAGCAGGCTCAGCACGCGCGCGCGCTGGATAATGCCCGCCTCGATATAGCGCCACTCGTCCGCCGCAATCAGAAATGGAAGCATATCGATCTTCCACGGCCGGTTAGCTCCAAGCGGATCGTTGTAGATGTTATAGGTGATGCCGTTCTCGCGAATGCGACGCTCTGCACGCCCCCAGCGCCGCTCCAGTTCCTCCGGGCCAATCTCCTGCAATGACTCCATCAGCCGCGCCCAGTGCGGCCGCGGAGTTACACCGTCCGCCGATGACTCGTTAAAAGCATCGCCATACGGCAACAGGCTCTGATAGAGGTCGACCGTCATCCTTCAACTCTCGGGAGCTTGCTCCGCGACTTTGCTTCCGGCGGCAGGCGCAGATCGAGAGTCGCAGGAAAAATGGGATTGCTCTCTTCCTCAGGCGGCGCCATCGGAACGTGCAACAGGCTGCTGACTTGAAAGCGTTCGAGCCGCCGTTGTTCGGCCTCTGCGGCATCCACTGGACGCCCCGCGTAGATTCGTCCGTCCGGAGGCGTGACATGGTAAGCGCACTCGCCGATCGAGCTACCCTTCAAGCTATCAATGAGATTGAAGACCAGCGGCGCATGCACAGGAATGGTTGGGTGCAATGTTACCGACAAGCTGCGTGCCCGATAGCGCACGCCCGCCACCGCAACACCATTCTCGTGCGTCCTCTGCAGCGGAACGCGCCGCCCATTGCAGGAAACGACGTACCGGGAATCCTGCATTTGTCCTGACAACTTTACCTGGATGCGCTCGAGCGACGAGTCCACGCTGCGCACCGTCCGACCGGAAACCGTCTCTTCCGGAAGCACGTTCCAAGGTTCGAGCGCCTGGCGAAGTTCGAGTTCGACGCCCTCAGCGGAGATACTCCCAATCTTCGGAAAGCGAAATTCGAGATGAGCGGCAAACCAATCATCCTCGAAATCCAGCCCCGAGCGCCGCAACTTTCCAAGCACTTCCAAGAGATCACGCTTCACCGCATCCGGCAGCATGAACCGGTCATGAAGCGCGGTGCCCCAGCGCACCAGGCTGCCTTCAAACGGCGTCTTCCAGAACATGCACACCAGGCCGCGGATCAGCAGCATCTGCAGCAGAGTCATACGCACATTTGGAGCCATCTCAAACGCGCGCAATTCGAGCAGGCCCAGTTGCAGGCCAAGGCCTTCCGGCGGGAAGAGTTTATCCACGCAGAATTCGGCGCGATGCGTATTGCCTGTAACATCGGCGAGCAGATTACGAAACAATCCGTCAACAATATAAGCTGGACAATCGCTCGCCGGCAGATTGCGAAACGCGACTTCAAGCTCGTAGAGAGTTTCAGTCCGCGCTTCATCCACGCGCGGATACTGACTCGTCGGTCCGACGTACATGCCGGAGAACAAATAAGACAGCGACGGATGGTTCTGCCAGAACGCGATCATGCTGCGCAGCAGGTCCGGCCGGCGAAGTATGGGACTGTCAAAAACGGTAGCTCCGCCGATCACGATGTGGCAGCCGCCCCCCGTAGCGATATGGCCGCCGTCATTGGAAAACTTCTCGGCGGTCAACCGGTTCTTTCTCGCTTCCTCATCCAGCACCGTGTTGATCTGTTCGAGCTCGTCCCAGTTACTCGCAGGCGGAAGGTTGATCTCCAGCACACCCGGATCGGGAGTGACACTGAAAAATCGCAACCGCGGATCGGCTGCCGCCGTATATCCCTCGACCCAGACCGGCATCTTGAGATAACTGCATGTATCCTCCACCGCAGCCACTAAGTCAAGATAGTCGGCAAGGACCGGAGCATAGGGTAGAAATACATGCAAGCGCCCTTCACGGGCCTGCAGACAAAGCGATGGACGGATAAGCTCGGGCGCCGTATCCGCGTCAAGGGGAACGGCAGGCAGCGGGTCCTGTGACGGGTCTACCTCAAACAACTCCATGCGACGTTCCGCGTGCGACGGAAGCTTGACGCGATCCGTAAAGGGCGCGGCGTCAAATTCATACTCCAGCTTGTCCGGGGCAACCCAGGGCAGGGATTCGGTAGGAATACGAAATCCAATCGGTGAATCTCCCGGCAAGAGAATGAGGCGCTCTGGGCGAGCAAACCACAACTGGCTCGACCAGCGTAAGCGGCCCTCAGGCTGTCGACGGCGAATGGGCAGAATGTATCCTGCCGGCTCCGTCGACTCCGGTTCCGTCGATTGCGGCTCCGGTTCAAAAGCAGGCAGGATGTTTTCCGTGCTCGCCTGAAGCCGGCGCGTGAGCGCGCAGATGAACTTGAATGCGTCCTGAGCCCCAAATCCATAATCCTGATCTTCGCGCGCGATGAGGCTGACATCTTCCCAGACAGGCACGCCATCGGCGCGCCAATAACAGCTCAACGCCCAGCGCGGCAGCGGCTCGCCGGGATACCATTTGCCTTGCCCATAGTGAAGTAGCGCGCCCGGCGCCATTCTCGCGCGCAGTCCTTGGATGAGCGCCAGGCCGCGCGTTCGCTTCATTGAACCGAGCGCCTCAATATTCCATTGCGGGCTCTCCGCGTCGTCAATGCCGACGAATGTGGGCTCAGCGCCCATGGTGAGCCGCACGTCCTGCGCGCGCAACTCGTTATCGATGTTGTGCGCAACCTGTCTTACGCGATCCCACGCCTCGTTGGTAAATGGCTTCGAAGGCCGCGCGGCTTCATTCGTACGCCGAATCGAAATGGAATGACCGAACTCCGTCCCTGCCGGCTCGACTGTACCTTCGATAGGCGCCGCCTGTGATGCACTCGGAGTGCAGACGAGCGGGATATGTCCCTCGCTGGCCAGCAGACCCGAAGTCGGGTCAAGCCCAATCCAGCCCGCGCCGGGAAGGAAAGCCTCTGCCCACGCATGCAGTTCTGCACTGTCCGCCTTCGGCCCATCCGACGCACCCTCATCGGCTGCCAGTTGGATCAGATAGCCGGAAACAAATCGCGCCGCGATTCCCAGGTTCCTCAGCATCTGCACCAACAACCACGCGGAGTCGCGACAAGAACCTGTGCGCCTTTCAAGGGTCTCCTCGCAGCTTTGCACACCCGGCTCCAGCCTCGTCACATAGCCCAAGTCGTCGCGCACTTTTCGAGTCACGTTCAGGAGCAGATTGATCGTACCGTCCTTAGTCCCTTCGAACCCGCGAAGAAACGCCTGGAGCAAAGGCCCCGGCAAATCCGCGGACCGGTAAGGCTCAAGATCCCTGGCCAGCTCGGCCGAGTACTCGAACGGGTATTCCTCGACCCCCGGTTCGAGGAAAAACTCGAATGGATTTTGAGGGGAAAGATCCGCGACCAGGTTCACTTCGACGACAAACTCGTTCGTCTTTTGGGAGAAAAGCAAGCGCGCTCTGCGGTTGTGGTGGGGGTCCAGTTGCCAGTTGAGGATGTGTTCGGAGGGCGTGACGTCAAGAGAATAGCTCAGAATCGGAGTTCTACAGTGGAGCGCAGGACGCAACTGTATCACCTGTGGTCCGAGGGAGATTGCCTTT
This sequence comes from Occallatibacter sp., assembly GCA_049513795.1. GTDB lineage: Bacteria > Acidobacteriota > Terriglobia > Terriglobales > Acidobacteriaceae > Telmatobacter. The sequence continues at coordinate 8,750 of JBEKVS010000162.1, forward strand.
TCGTACCGGTAAGTCGTCCGGTGATTCAGCGCAACATGAATTCCCATCCACCCTCATGTGGTCTAAGTTTGGAATGTTAAGGGCTCCCCGTCGTTCGGCACCGCAGCTCTTGTACCCGCCCAAACGACTTGTCGAACCTGGGGTGTAAGGACAAGTTAACATACCGCAAACGGGCTCAGATTTGACTCTACCGGCGACCTGCGATAAAGAGCTCGTCGGACGGAAGCAACCGCCGCGTCGGCGAGAATAAAGATCTGCCTTCGAATCAAGAAGATGCTGGACAATCGGAATGGGTCTGTGATGCCGTAAAACCGGGCTCCTGCCGCCACGCGCAAACAAAATGCTAATCTGGAGCGCAAAGGCACTGATATCCGGAGGCTTGCGTGGAACCCGCTGGGGGTGAAATCACGGTTCTTCTGGCGAAGTGGAAGGACGGTGAGCCGGACGCATTCGAGCGACTCGTCCCGCTTGTCTATCCCCATCTGCGCAAGGTCGCTGCGGCTTATATCAGGCGCGAACGAATGGCTTCAGAGCTGCAGGCGACTTCGCTTGTCCATGAGCTCTGCCTCAAATTACTCAACCAGAAGAGCGCAGCCTGGGAAGACCGTGTCCACTTCTATACTTTCTCCGCCCGGGTGATGCGCATGATCTTGATCGACAATGCGCGGGAGAGCCAGGCGCAGCGCCGCGGAGCAGGCGCCCAACACGTCCCGCTCCATGAAGAAATTCCCTGGGTTGGGCTCGAGAGCCCGGATCTGATCGACCTCAACCGCGCCATGGATTCACTGGCGGCGATCGACGCAACAAAGGCGCAAATGGTGGAATTGCGCTACTTTCTTGGCTGCACAGCCGAGGAAACCGCGGATCTTATGAAGGTCTCGAAGGCCACCGTCGACCGTGACATGAAATACGCAAAAGCCTGGTTGTTCCGCCGCATGAAGCCGGATATGAGTAAGGAATTTACATCTAGCTGATTCGATTTCAGCGTTTTTTCCGCAATCCTATATAGCTGTAACTCCTGGCCGGAGGCGTGCTTTGTCCATGGTGAACGAACCTGCCGAGCAAAGGTCGCGCGTAGAGACCATTTTTCATGAGGTTATCGATGCGCGCGAAGATCAACGGACGACGCTGATTGAGCTCCTCTGCAACGGTGATTCCACGTTGATCGACGAATTGAAGTCGCTCGTCGAATCAAGTCAAGCCGAGGAGACGCTGTCTCAAAAAGCGCGGGACGCCGCGCCGTCCATCTCTCCCGGCAGACGCATTGGGCCCTACGAACTGGATCGATTGCTCGGCCGCGGAGGAATGGGCGCCGTGTATCTCGCGCATCGGGTTGACGGCGCATTCGAGCAACACGTGGCAATTAAGCTGATCGATCTGCCCCTCGCCGGCGATTTCTTTCGCGAGCAGTTCCGCATGGAACGCCAGATCCTCGCTGGACTCGTCCATCCCTATATCGCTCGCCTTCTGGATGGCGGAGTCAGCGACCACGGTGAGCTGTACCTTGCCATGGAGTACGTCGACGGCGTGTCGATCATGCGCTATTGCAAGCAGAATCAACTGCCACTGCGAGCGCGCCTGCAACTCTTCAAGAAGGTCTGCGAGGCCGTCCATTACGCGCACCAGAACCTGGTCGTCCATCGCGATCTCAAGCCGGACAACATATTGGTCGTTGACGACGGCACGCCTCGCCTTCTCGACTTTGGCACTGCCAAGCTGCTAACTCCCGTACCTGCATCTGGCGAGTTCACCCTTCTTGGCGTGCAGTCGTTTACACCCCAATACGCCAGCCCCGAACAAGTGATGGGGAAACCCATTTCAACCGCTTCCGATATTTACTCTCTCGGCGTGCTTCTCTACCTGATGCTGGCGGAAGTTCCTCCTTATGAGTTGAAGGAGTTTTCGACCGAGTCCATGCTGCGCGTGATCTGCACCGAAGAGCCCCCCAGACCAAGCTCCAGGGCCGTTTCAGCGGAACCGCCCGATGCGGATCTGGACGCGATCACCCTGAAAGCCTTGCGCAAGGAACCTCAAAACAGATACATCTCCGCCGATCAGTTGGGCGAGGATGTTCTCGCCTATCTCAATGGCCGGCCCGTGCAGGCTCGGCGCGGAACTTTGCGCTATCGTGCGGGGAAATTCGCCAAGCGCAACAAGCTCCTCCTTTCAGCTGCTGGGCTCCTGTTGGCGACGTTAGTCACCGGCCTGGTAATCGTGCTTTGGCAATTCCGCGCCACCAGCCTGGAGCGCCGCCGAGCCGAGGCACGCTCCGAAGATCTGCGGCAATTGAGCAACAGCCTTCTTTCCGAGATCGACGAGGCTGTGAAAGAGCTCCCCGGTTCCACCTCCGTTCGACAACTGCTGGTGCAACGCGTTCTCCAGTACCTCGATCGCATGTCGAATGATGAAGCAGGAGATCGAACCACGCAGCTCGATCTCGTAGCCGCGTATACCCGACTTGGAAACCTGCAGGGTAACCCATACGACCAAAACATCGGTGACTCGTTGGGAGCCCTCGCAAGTCTGGATAAGGCGCTCGCCATTGGTCAGACACTCAAGTCAAAATACCCGCATGACCCTGCCGTGCTGGGAGCCATCGCACTCGCACAAAAGACGCGCAGCAATGTGCTCTTTGGAATCAGCCGGACCAAGGAATCCATCGCCGCCATGCGCGCCGCTATCGAGGCCTTCGACGCACAATTCGCAGCCACACACGCTACGCCGGCCGAACTCAATGAAGAAGCAGGCGCCTACAACGGCCTGGGCGACCAGTTAGGCCTTCCCGGCGTTGCAAGTCTGGGCGATTCCGTGGGCGCTCTTGAAGCTTATGGCAAGGCTGTCGAGCTCTCCCGCCGAGCTCTCGCCATCGATCCCAAATTCACCCGCGCGAGACGGACAATGGCCCTCGGCCACTCCAAGATTGCTTATGTCGAAACCGAGACGGATCCCGCAGCAGGAGTGGCAGAATATCAGCAATCCATGGCGGCATGGTCTGAGCTGGTCGCAGGCGGGGACACGAGCACCACAACCGGGCGCAACATGGCCAGCGTGGGTGCAAAGCTTGGAGTGGCCTTGTCCGCGAACCGAGAATACAAGGCTGCGCTGATTTCATTTGAACGGGCCGGCAAGACCTTTCGAGCCTATGCCGCGGCGGACCGCAATAACGCTCGAGCCGAGACCGATTTGTTTGCCCTCGAAGACAATGAGGCGCACACCTACATCGACATGCTAAATCCGGAACTGAACCCGAACGCTGAGAACCGGGAGGAAAACCTGCATCGCGCCGTCGATCTGTTGCGGGATTCAACGACTGTCATTGAGCACCTTCTAGCAATAGATCCGGGCAATCGCATATGGGAAACGAATCTTGCCAATGAAAAGGTGCTCCTCGGCACATTGCAACAGAAGACACCTGACGCAAAGAGTGGTGCCCTGTTGGCCTCGTCCGGAATTGCGACTCTGAATAAGTTAGCGTCAGCCAGGGACGCAACCATCGACGTTCTTGACGTCGCCGTTGCAAGTTCCCTTGAAGTTCTTCCGCAGAGTCTGCGCAACTCAAAAGCGACAGTCTCGAATGCCGAACGCCTGGTTGCGCTGGAGCACCGCAAAAATCCCGACGACATTTTGCTTCTCGCCCAGGCCTATCGCGCCGATGGGCAGTTCGCAAAGGCCGTCGCTGCCGCCAGGGAAGGCCTGGCTCTCTTGCCAG
>JBEKVS010000163.1:0-12395 GCA_049513795.1 Occallatibacter sp.
ACCTGGGTCATTCAACTTGTCTGGATTGTCCTCCAGCCACTTCACGATGATCCTGATAACCTGTGGCCATGACACGTCTTTGGGGGCGCAATAAGGCAAAATAGACCGTGTCTTCTGGCCTGGGATCTTTGCTTCACCTGTTTGCCAAATGGCGTCGGCGTCCATGGCTCCCTGAACAAACCCAAGGCAATAGAATGCCGCCGCCCATTCGTCATTTGTGAGCTTGGGAGAGACTTCTGCCATCTGTTCCGCAGGATGGCATTTAGCCAAGAGTGTGTTCCCATCCATAGAGCTGAGGCTTCTAGTTTGGCCCTGTGCAGCGCACAAAGCAAAGAGAGCAACAAGCACTAGCAAAAGAGTTCTCATGCTTGGGAGTCTACCTCAGCTTCACATACTGCTCCTCGGTCAAGTCTAGAAACACACCGCCCCGGCCTTGGGCTATCCCAGCGTCAAGCATCAGCCTTGCCTCTCGGTCTTTGAATCCCCCACCCCGCTCTACCAACTCCCTAACCTTGTCTGGCGAGGCGAAGCGCAGCTTCCGGGGCAGTGACGTCTTCAGGTCAGCCTCCAGGAACTGGCATTGCCAGCCGACGCGGTCAAAGAACGTCATATAGACCCGGTGCGCCATGCGCCATTGTAAGGCGAAAACGTGACGAATATTTGAACAGGCAGCAGATTACCTGATAATGGTTGACTCACGATTGGAGTGGAGGGAGAATGGAAGTGGAGGTATGCATGGGTAATCTTCCAGGATGGATTCAGAAAGAAAACGAGCAGATAGCCACAGCCAGGAGTTTGGAGAACGCAACTGCGCAGAGAAAATTGCACGATGCTGAGTTCCTACAGCAGCACGGAACGGGTTTTTTTAACCAGCTTGGGCTGGCGATGCAATCGCACGCACAGGCGCTGGACAAGCTAGAAGGGGCTGAGCTCTTCGGTAGTTTTTCCAAATCAATCACTGGCGCAGAGCACAATATTTACGCTCGCGTTGACCGTCGCTCTCTCAGACACGGTCCGGATAGTGCGTGGGTCAATCTGTGGTATATCCCCGGCAAGGGGTACATCCGTTGCTGGTACCGCGATACTGAGCGTGCCAATATCACACTTCACGTGTATGGCTTGCCCGAGATTGGTCAAGATATCCGTGCGCATGTTGAGGGAAAGCCGGTCAGCGCTGACGAACTGGCGGAAATCATCGTCCGGCAAATGGTTGCGCAGGTGCGCGCCTCGTAACGGCTACGTTTACGGTTACGTTTGTGAAAATAAGGGGCCGACCGTTATTGGCCAGCCCCAGCTTAACTTGTTGCTTATGAATCTGGTGCGGAAGAGGGGACTTGAACCCCTAAGCCTTTCGGCGCTAGCTCCTAAGGCTAGTGTGTTTGCCATTTCACCACTTCCGCATGGCCATTGAAGCCGAGTCGCCCTTGCCTCATTCCAAGCTTGCGGGCGACGATTCAGGCATTGCCCCTGACAGTCCCGCGTTATAAGGCCCGCGAGATAAGTTTAGAGGCAAACGCAGGCTGTTCGCAATCGGCTCCCGGATTCCGAGCGAGAGGAGCGCGTCGCTGAACCAGATTGCGCAGGAATGTCCGATGGGCGGCGCAGGCAGAGCCTACTGCGGCTGCGGAGTCTGCCCAGGCTGCTGAGTCTGCGCAGGAATCTGCGGATTGTCGTGGATGACCTTGAGTCTCTGCAGGGTGCGCTGCACTTCTTCCTCGTCCTTGGCGGCCGCCGCGGGATTTTGAGCCGCTGGCGGTGGCGCGCTGTCCGCCTGGTCGGGATCGTCAGTGTCCGCATTGGGATCGGCTGCGGGATCGACATGTGCCGCCACCGTGTCGTTCGCGGCGCGGGGGGTGAGCAGCAGCTCGCGGGGAGCGCTATCGGACGAGCCGCCCACCATGATGAAGTTGTAGCCGGAGCCGGCCAGCAGCGACGCAAGAACCCCGCGCGCTTCGCCTGGGCCGTAAACTCCGAAGACCCGCGGACCGGGGTCGACTCCATTGCCCTCAATTCCCTTGATGCTTATGCCGCTCATGGCGGCCACTTGATTCAGGATCTGGGGCAGATCGGAGTTATTGGCCTCTATCGTCAGCTTCCCGTCACGCACAATCACCTTCGCGGGCTGCGTGGCGGCATCGGAAGGAAATGGCAGGTGAGCCGCTGTGCCGGCAACCACGCCGCTCGGCTTGGAAGCCGGCGCAGCGTTTGCATTGACGGGCTGCGTTGCGCAGGCCGCGCTCGTCGCCTGGGAGGGCAGCGACGGACTCGCGGGAGGCTCCAAAGCCTGCGCGTAAGCACCGGATGGAGCGCACAGACAAGCTGCCAGACAGCAAACCGTGGCCGCATTCCATCTGGGCGGCGGAGTGAAATACCGTACCGGCACGCATTCCCAAGTGACGAAAGGCATCAAGTTAGGCTCCTCCCCGGTCGCCCTTTTGGCCGGCCAAATCTGATTGCATCATATAATAATGTGTAAGACGCTTGTGGTGACTTTGGTTACATCACCAGCAAATGACGTGGAAGGCTGCAGTTATGAATCGGACCATCCCCCCTTTGGGACGAGCTTTTGATTTGGGACGCATTTTTTTCTCGGCCGGCGCAATCGTGTTCTGGCCAATCGTGTTGGGCGCAATCTCCTCCACCCTGCTGCCGCCGCCCGCCCAAGCTGCTTCATGCAAGACCCAGTCGCAAATGACCGCCGCTCAGCGCGATGGCCTGGCCAGTGCGGCGCGCAACATGGTCGGCGAGATGCAGAACGGGGATGTGAACGCTCTCAAGGCCAACACTCTGCCCGCGATCGCCGCGGACTTCACCGGCATTTCAGCTTCGGTTGACACCTTGAAGCCCCTGCTGGCGAATGCGGCCATCACCATCGACAGCCTCTATGCGCTCGACTCCTCAACCGATCCCGCTGACGCCGCGCGCACCGATTTCTTCTGCGGCTCGCCAGTGGTGGTGATGAACATTCCCAACCTGCCGCCCGGCGTCTACGCCCTGGCCATTCTTCACGCTACCGGCGTACCCAAGCCGCAACAGATTTCACTGGTCCTGGCGCAAGGGGCGGATCAGCGCTGGATGCTGGGCGGCTTGTTCCCCAAGGCCATGACGGAAGCCGGCCACGACGGCCTCTGGTATTGGGTGTCGGCGCGCAAGTTCGCGCAGAAGAGCATGAATTGGGATGCCTGGTTTTATTACCGAACCGCGGCGTACTTTCTCGATCCGGTCGACTTTCTTTCCAGCCCCAACATGGAAAAGCTGCAGCATGAACAGGAAGCGGTAAAGCCCGGGAACCTTCCCGGCGACAAGCCGCTGGTGCTGAGTGAAAATGGTTCCACTTTCCAGGTAACGGGTATCGACACAACCTCGGAGCTGGGCGGATACGATCTTGAAGTCCAGTACACGCCGGACAGCGGCCAAGCCGCCCAGCTGCACGACCCTCCCTCGGCGCGAAAACAGGTTACCGAGGTCATGCTGGCGCTGCTCGGCCTTCACCCCGAGTTGCAGCAGGGATTTCATGGCATCTGGGTGCATGCCAATCAAGGGTCTGACTCCTTGTTTTCCCTCGAACTGCCGATGGATCAGATTGTCGGCGGTCATTGACGCTGCGTCTTGCGTCAAGCTCTGCCCGAGTCGTGGCTTCAGGAGAGGATGCCCAGTCGCAAGACGGTCCTGAATGATTAGGAAACAAAAATTCGTTCAGCCCGTCAGAAAATCGGTATCGGCAAAGCTTGTTCATGTGCCAGAAGTTGTACCCAGTTGTGCATGGGTGTCCGGTTGAACGGTTTGCATTTGGCGTAGAATTGAGTTGCTGGTTATTCGAAGTTTGTCTATGTTTTCAAGAGTCTTTCCGATCTCGCGCACGCTCCGGGCCGCTCCTCCGGCGATGTTCGCCCCGCTGGCGATGCTCGCGCTGTTTCTCGCCGCTGGCTCGTCTTCAATGGCTCAAACCGAGCCGGCGCCCGCCACGCAGGTACAGCCCACGCAGACCCAGACCCAATCGGCTCCGAGCATCACGGTCCCAGCCATGCACGATCCCACCCGTCCCGAGACGCAGCAGCGCCTGGACGTAGATCGCGATCCAATTCTCTCTCCCGACATTGAAGAAGCTGCGCCCTCCGGCACCACATCGACGACCACGCCGGCCCACCCCGGCGAATTGCAGAAGGCCAAAGACGGCGTCTACACCATGCACACCGACGTCGATGAGGTTTTGAACACCTGTGCCGTGGTCGACGAAAAGGGGCGCACCGTTGAGGACCTGAAGCAGGGCGATTTCCACGTCTGGGAGGACGGCGTCGCGCAGAGCACCACGTCCTTCCTGCATCAGGACCAGCCCGTAGCTCTAGGCATTATGGTCGATAACTCCGGCTCCATGCGCGACAAGCGCGAGGCCGTGAACGCCGCGGCGTTGACTTTGCTGCGGGCATCCAACCCCAAGGACTCGACGTTCATCGTAAATTTCTCCGAGCACGCCTTCCTCGATCAGGGCTTTACCTCCGACATCAACCTGCTGAACCGCGGACTCTCGCATTACGACGCCAAGGGCACAACCGCTCTTTACGATGCAGTGGCCGCATCGGCCGACGAGCTATCCAATCACGGCAAGATGCCCAGGCAGGTGCTGCTGATCATCACCGATGGCGCCGATAATGCGTCGCGGCTTGACTTGGTCCAGGCCATCCGCCGGGTGCAGAACCTGGGTGGACCTGTTGTTTACACAATTGGCCTGCTCTTCGATGCGGATAAGGAAGAAGCGGCTCGCGCCAAGAGCGATTTGGAGAGCCTGTCGCGCGAGACCGGCGGCATCGCTTACTTCCCCGCATCATTGCGCGACGTGGATAACATCGCAACCGAGGTAGCCCGCGACATTCGCGACCAATACACCATCGGCTATCACTCGACCAAGGCGGCCAACCTGGGCGGTTTCCGCACAGTACGCATCGAAGCCAGCGCGCCCAAGCACGGCAAGATGATTGTGCGCACCCGCCGCGGCTACTATGCCAGCAAGTCGACCGCCCAGCCCCCCACACAAACCGCGGAAGCAGCCAAACCCTGACTGCTTCTTCATGCATCCATGCGCCCGCTGGAGCCATGCCATAAACACCATTCTCGCAAGTCCCTGTTCCAGGAAGCTCCACGCATCGTGCAAGCCATTCTTCCTCCAGGCTCAAATCGCGCCTCATCGCGACTTGGATTGTGAACTGGCATGAAGGCCATCATCATCGGCGGCGGCATTGGTGGTTTGGCTGCCGCCATTGCAATGCGCGCGAGAGGCATCGACGCAGATGTCTACGAGCGAAGCCCAGTGCTCATGGAAGTTGGAGCCGGCATCTCTCTCTGGCCCAACGCGGTCAAAGCATTAGAGCAATTGGGACTCGGCCAAGACCTGCGTTCGATCAGCTTTCAGAACCCGCAATTTTATCTGCGCAAATGGAATGGCGCTATCCTCTCGCACACCGCAACAGTGGATTTGGAGCGAAGGTTTGGAGGCGGCGTAATTATCGTTCATCGCGCCGAACTGCTGGATATGCTGGCTCGCTGCGTTGGCAGCGAGCATTTCCATTTGGGCCGCACATGCAACGGAATTCAAGAGCACGCCAACGGCGTGAGCGCTTTCTTCGCCAATGGGGAGAAAGCGCAAGCCGATATTCTCATCGGAGCAGATGGGCTTCGCTCTTCGGTTCGCGCGTACCTCGGGCATAGCGACAAGCCGCGCTATTCCGGATATACGGCGTGGCGGTCGGTAGCCCGTTTCGACGCGACGGAAGTCGTTGCCGGCGAAACGTGGGGATGCGGAAAGCGCTTTGGCATTCTCCCCATGGGAAATGGACGGATCTACTGGTACGCAACCAACAACGCCCCTGAGGGTGAGCGCGACCCGAATCCGAACCCGCAGGAGACGTTGCTTTCTCTTTTTAAAGGCTGGCACAGCCCAGTTGAAAACTTGATTCGCGCTTCCGGCCCCAGCATTTTGAGGAACGATATCTACGATCGGGAGCCGCTCCCGGAGTGGGGACGCGGCCGCGCCAGCCTTCTTGGAGATGCCGCCCACCCCATGACTCCAGACCTGGGCCAGGGCGCTTGCCAGGCGATCGAGGACGCTCTGCAACTGGCCAAGTCCCTCGCCTCTGGACCAAGCGAAGCCGCGAGTCTGAGAAGGTATGAAGCGATGCGGATCGAACGCACGAAATCAATTGTGCTGGGTTCGCGGCGAATGGGCCACCTCGGGCAGGTCAGCTCGCCGGGATGGTGCCGCATCCGTGACCTGGCGGTGAAACTAACTCCCCGTGCAATGTCGCTGCGCAGCTTCGCCCCAATTATCGGCTATGAGATACATCTCGGCGGCTGAGCCGGCTGCGAGAATGACGGTAGTCCAGGGACTTATCCCTCACAGCCGGTCCGCAGGATCAGCGCGGCTTTAGCCGCTGAGCGGGTCCTTTCGGAGGAGCTCACGCGCTGTTCCTTGCTTTCTTCTCTCCCAGCCTGTTTGGCCACGCAAAAAAAAGAGAGGAGCCAAGAACGGCTCCCCTAGTATCTCGTTGCTAAGTTATGGACTCTATGTGGTCCGATTGAGGAAAATCGATTCGATCAATGCAGGTGGAACGCAACATCGACCACGATCTGCACTGGCACTGGATGCCCCTGGTACATGGCCGGTTTGAAGCGATATTGCCTGACCGCTTCGATGGCCTTTTCTTCCAGGCCCATGCCCAGATGACTGGCCAGCCGTATATCCTGCGGATTGCCTTGGGTGTCCACAATCAATTTGATTTGAACGTCGCCCTGGAAGTTCGCACGGCGCGCATCTTCGGTAAACTCCGGCTCCGCCGAGTGAACGACCTGCGGAGCAGTAACGCCGCCGCCCACCGACATCAGGCCGCCACCATAGCCGCCGCCGCTGCCGGGACCGCCGCCAAGGCCCTTGCCTGCTCCCAATCCCCCGCCAAGGCCTGCGCCAAAGCCTGAACCGCTGCCCCTGCCTTGCGAGGCAAGTGCGATCTGCGGCGACTGGGCCATGCCGAGAGTTGGCAATGAATTGTTATCCGGCATCTTCACCGCTTCGGTAGGCTCAACGGCCAGCTTCGGCGAACTGAGCCGGATCACCTGAGGCGCCAGAATGGGTGTGGTGCGCGCCACGACAACCGGTTGACGCCCCTTGACCGGCTCAATGATTGCGTGAGCGCCGCCGCCGCCGCCGCCGCCTTGAACCTTGGCCACCGGCATGGGCATGGGAGGCGCTGTCAGTTTGAATTCGACTGGATTCACCACCGTGACCGGTTGCAATTCGACAATGTTGCGCGCCTTCAAAGCCACGGTCAGAAGGAGCGAGATCGCCACGGCATGAACAATAAACGAAATTGCGCTCGATTTCGGATCGCGTTTAAATACCAGCGAGTCGGTGGAAAACATCGGGCGGGCAACAGTTTCCAATGGCTCTACCTTTATTTGAGAATAATCAGATCGGTTTGATGACATCGCTGGCCACGTGGAAGCACTCGCATCCTGCATCATGCGTCCTGAGCCCTTGGCGGATAGCATACCACCCAAAATAGGTTCGGGAGTTGTACTAACTAGATTACCCATAGAATGTTGCCGGCGGAAGGTATCCCGGCATCTCCTCTCTCGGTTGTACACAAGTTAACTAGCAACAAAAAAAGTTCAACAAACACCTGGCTCAATCTTTTAGATGCGCCAAGTAAAAGTTCTCGCCTGCAAATTTCTGCAACTTCCTTACCAGATTCCCTTGTCACTGCCTGTGACTTTTTGACCGACCAATGCAGCGGTAGCGAGCCATGGCAACAGGCTCAGTCGTACACCGCTTTGCAGCTCCCGCTTGCGAAACAGGCCCGCAAGCTGCGACCCATACAGCTTGGCGGATTGCGGCATTATGGGGACGCGAATAAATTCCTTTGCATAATAGACCTGGTCCCCGCCAAAGCGAGCAGCATCTATCACCATCTGCGGTAATTCGATTCCTCTGCCTCGATATTGCTTGACATAGTCTGCCACAATCACGAGGTACGTCGCGACACCTTCCCATATGCCGGCTCCCGTGGCCACATTACGGAGGTCACCATAATCCACAGCACCCGATTCCACCAGTGCCGCGCTGTCCAGCACGTCGCAAAGCCGGAAGTAAAAGTGACGATACATGCGCTGCAAAGTAGAAATCATCAACCTGTCTGACACGGCGGTGACTCTGAAAGTCGCGCCCTCAACCGAAATTAGCCGCGAGCGCTCCATCAGCAACGAAGCGATTGAAATCTGTTCGCCCGTCTGCCCCAGCCTTCCCATGTGGATTTCTACCGCTTCCGGCAATCCCGGAATCTCGAAGTTCCATTTGCATGCCAGGCGGTCTCCCCAGCTGCGAGAAGCTGTCTCCGCGTGGAAGCGGCTCTTCATCACCTTCGATATATTGTCCTGGCTTGCATTGGTATAGAGATCCAGATCGCTGCCCAGATCGGGCAAGTGATCGAGCGACTTGATCACCGAGACGTCGTAGCCCGCTTCTTCGATGGCGGCGCAAATCTGGTGCAGAAATTTGAGTGCGTTGATGATGCGCGACCGCTCCACGGCGAGGGCTGTCTCGGCCCACTCCGCGCGCATCGTGTCCTTGGCCTCGAGCACCATGTCGAGAAACAATTCCATGCCGCGAATCACAACGTGATTCGAATTTGCCAAAGAGAGCAGCTCATCGAAATCCGGCTTGCTGATGCTTTGAATCTCTGACTTCAGTTCCGCCATCGCCGTCGATGAAGGGTCCCCTGCCTGCGGCACGAGCAACAGGCGGGAAAGCAGAGTCATCGACTGACGCGAAGGAGGCTGTGCGGTTTGCTGGCTCATCTCTTGAATATTCCCTCTTGAAACTATGGATTTTTTTGCGGTGCGGATGGTGCGTTGTCGCGCGGCGTCAGTTCAATGGGACCGGTTTGCTGACGACGTTCCTGGCTGTACTTCGCAAGCTGTGTATCAATTTGTCTATCGCTGTCGCTCGCTACTATAGAAAGTCTCTGACCCTCGGCCGCGTGCTGAGTCGCCATGCCGATGCGGGCGCTGGCATCGTTTGCCCTGCGCGCCTTGTCATAAAAATATTGCGCGGTTTCCAGATCGCCCTCCATCTCCGCAACAAAACCTCTGTTGTTGAGTGAAAACGCGCTGTTCGGATCAAGTGAATAGGCTTGCAGGAAATCGTCCTTCGCCGCCGAGGGATCGTTCTGATTGCTGGCCACCACGCCGCGAAGCGTGAACTTCACCGCCTGCTCCTCGGCGGTATTCATCTTGGTCATCCGTTGCTCGAGACGGCTGGCGCTTGCGGCCGCCATGCTGCTCACGGATTTCCCTCGCCATGAGCGCTCCGGGGTAACCACGGCCACTTCCTTTGATTGCTCGCCGGCAACTTGTCCGTAATACTTCAGAGCGCCGTCGAAATCTCCAATCGCTTCTTCGGCCACGCCCAGATTGTTCAGCGTGAACGGATTCGCAGTATCCAGCGCGAGAGCCTTATTGAGCAGGGTGATGGCCTCGAAGCTCCGATCCTCCCTGAGCAGGTTCATCGCATCCACGTTCATGCGATTCACGCGCATGGGCCCGTCTTGCAGATTCGAAAAGGCGGTTTGCATCGGCTTTCCGATCAGGTCCTTGGCATTGCTTTTGTCGATATTGGCATCGGAGCCCTGTTCAGACGCCAGCGCATAGAACTTGCGTGCCCGTTCCAGTTCGCCCTGCAATTCGGAGATGTAACCCAAATTGTTCAGCGTGAACGGATCAGCCGGATCATAAAGGTAAGCTTTGTAAAACAGCGTGGCCGCTTTTTCGTAATCCCTTTTCTTCACCAGTTCAACGCCCTGTTGATTCAGGCGCTGCACCGGGGTCAGTTCGCTGTGCCGGGGGATTGTAAGTTTGATTACATCTCCCGCCCAGGCGGAAGGCGCAGCGCATGCCACGAGTCCAATCGATACAATAAAGTTGAGGGGCATCTTGGACATCGTGCTCGTGATTACCTTTCGGTACGGCTTAGGAGGTTTTAGTGACACGCCTACAATCAATTAGATGCGTATGGCTGCACTCTGTTGCCAATTGGAGGCAGAGAATTTCATTTTACAGGCATAAACATTCCGCCGCCACTGAAATCGAAGCAGCCGGTTTACCGGGAAAATACAAAATCATCCACGGGGGAAGTATTGATATGGTGCGGTTTACCGCTGCGGTCGCGCTTTGTGTTTTGGCCGGATGGGTTCTTCCGGGATCCCTGGCAGCACAGGCGCAGGCCGGGCAGGCTGCCCCGCCCCCGGCCGATGCAAAGGATGACGACACCGCAGCAGCATTGCCCCCGATCCCTCCGCCTCCGGGCGGAAAAAGTACCATCCTGGGCGGAGAAATCCGCAAGATCGACCCCGTCGGCGACGTGTTGACGCTGAAGGTCTACGGCCAAAAGCCCGTAAAGATCCTGTTCGATGAGCGCACCCAGCTCTTTATGGATGGTAAGAAAGTCCCGCTCCACGACCTTAAGCCCGCCGAGCACGCTTCCGTGCAGACCATCCTCGACGGGACCAAAGTCTTTGCCCTGAGCGTGCACGTCTTGTCGAAGTCCCCCGAGGGAGACTACCAGGGCCGCGTGTTGAGCTTCGACGCAGCCACCACGGAGCTGACGCTGAGTTCCATCCTGTCCCACCAGCCGATGAAGCTGCTCGTCCCGGCCGGCACGCCCATTGCGCGCGAAGGCCAACCCTCGTTCACCGCCAGCCAGCAGGGCATGTCGGACCTGGTGAAGGGCGCGCTCGTCTCGGCCACATTTGAAGCCGACAAATCGGGTCACGGCGTCGCCACCAAAATCGTAGTGCTGGCCACTCCGGGCGCGGAGTTCGTGTTCATCGGCAATATCGCCGCCCTCGACACCCACGCGGGAACGTTGGCTCTGGTCGATCCGCGCGACGACAAAACCTACTCGATTTCGTTCAATCCGGGCAATCTTCCCGAAACCCAACAGCTCAAAATGGGGCAGCACATTACTGTGACCACGAACTTCGACGGCGTAAACTACATCGCCAAATCGATCGCCATTCAATGACGCTGAACCTTCGGCTCGGCGCGGCATGGGGTGAAATGTCTTCGAGCGGCAGGCGTTCTTTTCTCAAACTCTGCATGCAATCCGTACCCGGGCTGCTAATTGCCGACCGCATTGGCGGGCAAACAAGCGCGAGCCCGGGGGCAGGCTCCAGCCCGGGGTCAACCGCAGGCCCAGTCCAATCGCTGGCCCAATCGCAAACCAGGCCCGTTTATCTCACGCCCGATCTGATCGAGCGCTTCATTGACCCTCTGCCCATTCCCCGGCGGTTGACGCCGGCCGAAACCGGCAAGAACGGCGATGTCTACCACGTCCGCATGATGGAGTTCAAACAACAGCTGCATTCGCAGCTCCCGCCCGCACGTCTGTGGGGATATGAAGGCCAGTACCCCGGCCCGACCTTCGATGTCACGCGCGGCAAACCCGTCGAAGTCAACTGGGAAAATAGCTTGCCCGCGCAGCACATCTTCCCCATCGACCCCCATATTCACGGCGCCATGCCACCTGCGCCGCCCGTCCGCGTCGTTCCGCATCTGCACGGTTCGCGCACCCGGCCGGAGAGCGACGGCCTGCCCGAGAAATGGTTCACCCCGGGCGCCGTCGAGCGTTACTACTATCCCAACGAACAGCCCGCAACCACGCTCTGGTATCACGACCACGCCGTAGGCATCACCCGCCTCAACGTGTATGCCGGCCTGTCCGGCTTCTATCTGCTGCGAGACGACGAAGAGCGCTCCATGAATCTCCCTGCCGGCCCCTATGAGATTCCGCTCGTTCTGCAGGATCGCTCGTTCGACGACAACGGCCAGCTCGCCTACACGCCCACCATGGATGATGGCGTGAAGCTACCACCCGGCGTGTGGGGGCCGGAGTTCTTTGGCGATCTGCCGCTGGCCAATGGCGCAATCTGCCCCTACCTCAACGTCGAGCCGCGTCCCTACCGTTTTCGCCTGCTCAACGGATGCAATTCACGCTTTCTGAATCTCTACTTAAATCTTGCCAAGCATCCCACCGATGTCCCTTCGCTGGTCCGGTTTCACCAGATCGGCACCGACGGCGGATTCTTGCCCAAGCCCGTGGCCCTCGAAAAATTGCCCATTGCGCCGGCCGAGCGCGCCGATCTGATCGTCGATTTTACCGGCCTCGAAGGCAAGACAGCGACTCTGTCGAACAGCGCCAACGCCCCCTTTCCCGGCTGGGGCAATCTAACCGTGACTCATGTGCAGATCTACGAGTGGATGCAGTTCCGCGTGACGCTGCCGCTGGCCAAAGACGCCAGGACCTTCGCCATGCCCGCCTCCGCATCCTTCTCCAAACTCGATCCGGCAGC
>JBEKVS010000164.1:0-12355 GCA_049513795.1 Occallatibacter sp.
TGCCTTTGCGTCTCGCAAAACCGGAATACTCTGATCCGCATTCCGCCAACGGTTGAGGAAATCCTCATATGCGGCTTTGGCTTGCGCGGATTTCCCCTGGATCAGGAAAGCGCGCCCCAACTGAAAGCGCGCCAGGGAGCCAAAGGGCGCAATCATCACCACGCCTGGGTGGTCGATGATCTTCTGGAACTCGATTGCCGCCCGCTCTCCGTCCTTTGCTTTGAGGTATGCCAGGCCTCGGATATAAGCTGGAAGCAATCCCGCGGACGCGCCAGCTTCATACGGAAGTGCCGCTTCGAGCGCCTGCACGGCGCGAGTGGGATCATTCTGCCGAAGAGCGATTGCGCCACGGATCGACGGCAGATAGATGGATTGCGCGATTGTATCGTCGGGAAACTCCTTATCGAGTCGAGTGGAGAGGGGCTGCGCACGATCCGGGGCGCCGGCCAGCGCGAGCGCAACCGCTGCCCCGAAAAGCGTGTCTCGATCTTTGGCCAGCGAAAGAGCGCTTTCCGCACTCCGTCTGGCTTGGTCGTCGTTTCCAAATTCAGCCTCACGTTGCGCTTCCTCGATTTCGTATCCTGCGGCCGTCTCCTTTTCGTCGGCCCGCTTTGCCGCTTCGACGGCCCGCGCGGTCATCTCTTTGGCGTGGGCGAGCTGTCCCGATGTCGCCAGATAATCGGCCTGATCGCCCAGGAATGCGTCTTCCACCCCCGGTTCGCCGGAGGCCCAGCTCAATTGCTTCTCCATCCCCGCGGTGTTCTGCTCCAGGAACGCAGCATCATATAGATAGAGCCGCAGCGCCGACGAATCGAGGTTCAGAGAGATCGCTTTCGCTGCGGCGGCTTCTGCCTCCTTCGGCCGGTTGAGAAAGTTGTAGGCGTCGGCAAGGTTGGCGTAGCTTTGCCCTTCGTGAGAAGCGAGACGCACAACTTCCTGGGCCAGTTCGAGGCTCTTGTCCAACTTGCCCAGATCGCTGTCGATTACGGCCAGGTCTGTCTTCGGCGCCTCGTCGTTGGGGAACATTGCTGCCCATAACTCATAGGTCTGGCTAGCCTTGATGAGGTCCCCTGTCACAAATTGGTAGTAATGCGACTCGATGTAGAACCGCTCGTGTTCGCTGACGTGCTCTCGAAGCTCGAAGGCCTTGCGCGTGTTTTCTGCAGCCAGGCCGGTCTCACCCAGATTGGAATACGCGTTTCCCAGCGCGGCGTAGGCAATCGCAAAACCCGGATCCAGGCGGATTGCCCGCTGGAAAAATGGCACGCAAGCGGCGGACTCCATCTTCTGCACCATCGTCTCCCGCCCCAGGCTGTAAGCCTGCAAAGCCTCCAGGGACGAGGTGGTAGCTTCCTCGATCGGCGTGTCGAACTTTTGCACCGTGCTGAGGGATTCTCCCAGCCTGGCGCGCAACTGGCTTGTAATATCGCCCAACGCCTTCAGCACCAGTTCTTTGCTGGCGGCTGTGGCCTGCAGGTCGCCGAGATGATCGCCGGTGCGGCAGTTGACGGCTCTCACTCCCAGGACATATTCCGTCCCCAGCTTGGCAATCGACCCGTCCACAGCCGCCGCACCGTCATTGCGCTGGCACAGCTCCCGCGACAATTCAGGGGTGAGCGCCGTGACCGTCGGCTTGCCCATCAGACGAAGCGACTCCCGCATCCGCTCTTCAGAGAGGAGGCTCAGATAGGGCGATTGCTCGAGTTCAATCACCATGGCCTCATGAAGGGTGGTGTCGAACACCGGCTCGCCTGTGTTGTTTGTCACGTTGCCGAGCACGATCCAGTTCCGCTCAACCGCCTGGTTGGATGCTGCGGCCGGGGCACGCGTCTGGTCCTCTTTCCCACTACTCCGAAATCTCAGCCCCACAACTAAACCAACAACCAAAATGGCCGTCGCCGCTGCTGACCAAATCCAGCCTGCCGGCCTGTGGCTCCGGCTGAGGGTTTCCGTTGGCTTTGATTGTTCCGGCGCAGCCGGAAACTCGGCCGCGGTCGCTCCGTTTTCCAGGACAGAGACTTCGGTCTCGGGCTTCAATTGGCTGACTGGGGCTTCTCCAGCCGGAATAGGCGGAGCCATATCCCGAGAAGACGGCTCTGCAGACGGAATTTCACGCTCCACGGCTCCGAGCAATCGGTAACCTCGGCGTGGAATGGTTTCGATGCGGCAATCGCCGCCCTCTTCACTGAGCGTTTTGCGCAACTGCCAGATGTGCACCGTCAGATTTCCGTCTTCTACGAAGGAATCCGGCCAGACGCGGCGCATAAGCTCATCTTTTTCAACCAGTTGTCCGTGATTTTCCACGAGGATCGTCAGAATCTCGGTGGCTTTGTGCTGCAAAGGCACCAGTTCTCCGTTGCGGAAAAGGAGGCACTGCGCCGTGTCCAGCCTAAAGGAACCGAATTTCCAGCGGGCGTCTTCTGGCCGATTCATGGGGCAGCAATGGGGATTTAGAGCTAATTAACGGTTGGTTAAGGCCTGATAAAGGACTCTCGCCCGGCTGCTGCGGTTTCATGATGCTCAGAGGTCAGCGGAACGGGACCGCGGGGGCCGAAGTTGCAACGAGTGAGCGGAGTATAGCACACCCCCAGTTCCAGGGAATTGCCGGTTGATCTCGCGGGTAAAGCATGAAAACGTCCACGCGAATAGCACTCAACTCGGAACCCAAAAAATGGAGGTGGTTTATGAATCGTCGCCGCATCGCAGCAGTCAGCCTCATCACAGTCGCCCTCGTAGTCGTTTACAGCAAGACCCATCAACGGCAGCCCAACCCGTACACGGCCATGCAAGCCCCGTTCTACGCGGCCGGTGACACCAGCCGTCCGGCTCCTGGCCGGGCAGCCTACTCACCCGACCAGGTTGGCCAAATGGATCAGGATTCCCAGGCTTACGACCGCCCGGTGGACGCCGCCGCAGCCAGGTACGATTCCGTCTCGTATGATCCGGCCAGCTCCGGCGCAGCCTATTCCAGCCCGGCCGATTCCAATCCGGCTGCATCACGTCCGGCCGTCGCTGGCGCGGCTGGTCTCGATACCGCTTCATGGACACGCCAGACTGGCGGCGACCGCTCTGCCACCGTCGCATTGCCGCCCAACTGGAGACTCTCGACCGTGGCCAGCGGCATGGCGGGCGCCGGAGCAAGCGCTGCAGTGGTTCACCCGGAAAAATGGAATCCAACTGCTGCGCGTCCTGGACCGCGCGCCGGCAGGGCAGGGGAATGCGGGCGAACAAGGCGAATTCATGACCGTCGAGACACAGACCCAGGACGGCACCCGGTACAAGGCTCTGGCGCTGGTCAAGACCAATCCCATGCAGATGAACATCTGGAAGTTCTTCATCTCCTACATCGCCGCGCCGGAGCAACAGTTCGATGCCGAGGCCCAGGCCATGATGGGTATCTGGAAAAGCTGGAAGCTCGACAGCGGCTATGTCCAGAGCAGCTTCAACCATGCCGCCCAAACTCAGGCGCAGACGCGGACCATGATGGCGGAACATGCACAGCACAATATGCACGTCTTCGACAACGTGAATGAAGGCATCGATGAAGCCATCCGCGGTGTCAGCACCATGGAAAATACCGACACCGGCAAGCGCTTTGAAACCCAGATTGGCGCCGAGCAACAGGTCCTCCACGCCTGCGAGCGGCAGGGCATCGGCTGCCGCGAGGTTCCCACAAACCAGCTTGTCCAGCCGCAGTGACCGCACTGATTGTGGGATGAGGTTGCCGAAGAAGCCAAGTCAGCGAGAAACGGGATTCGCCCTCCGAATCAACCGGGCAGCATCCCGTGGCCTGAGCCTTGGGGCATGTCTCTCGCCGAAACTAGAGCTTCGGGCAACCTCAACTGCCGCCTCCGCAAGCCATTCCGCCCTCCTCTGGGTCGATGCACGGAAGTACGATATCGCGCTTCAGAATAGCCACGCTACCGTAGAATTGCTCACCAGGGCAGAATCAAGACCGAGGAGCACGAGAGCCGGGGGCTTCCATGCCTGGAACCACTGTAGGGACTACTTGAATTTGTTAGCGCCATTGCAGGCTTCAGGGTCAAGCGTCACAATAGCGGCGCAGCGGTAGATGAGCTCAACAGGCCCGTTTTCTACCTGCAATGACTGGGAAGAGAACGACGAGCGAAAGGTGAATTGAACGATGCGCGATGCGTTGCGAGCTCTTGCGATCATGGTGGGAATCCTAGTCCTCTGCATAGGCTCCGCCGGTGCAAAAGCGCAGGACTGCACTGGGCTGAAGAGCCTCGCTATCGATCAGGCTAAGATCGAAAGCGCGGAGGCTATATCCGCCGGGAGCACGGTTTCGATGCCGATGGCCAGGCCGGATATGCAGATCGGCCCCCTGCCCGCGTTTTGCAAGGTGACCGGCGTGATTCGCGACCGCACCGGCTCCGATGGAAAACACTACGGCATTCGCTTCGAATTGCGTTTGCCCGCATCCGCCGCCTGGAACGGCAAATTCTTCTTACAGGGTGGAGGCGGTCTGGACGGCATGCTTTCGCCCGCTATTGGGATGATCGGCCCCGGGATGCCCACGGTTCTTGACCGCGGCTATGCAGTGGCCAGCGACGACGGCGGCCATGAGAACCCCATGGACTCATCGTTCGGCCGCGAGCAGCAGGCACGTCTCGACTATGCCTTCGAGTCAACTCCAGAGACGGCGCGCGTGGCCCGGCAATTGATCGCCGCCTACTACGGCAAGGCTCCGGTGCACTCGTACTTCGTTGGCTGCTCGAACGGAGGCCGCGAAGCCATGATGGACGTTGAACGCAATCCGCTCGACTTCGACGGAGCAATCGCCGGCGACCCCGGCTTTCGGCTCACGCACGCCGCCATCGCAGAGGCATGGGATACGCAGTCGTTCCTGGCCGCCGCGCCGAAAGATTCCGAAGGCCATCCCATCTTGAGCAAGTCCTTTTCCAGCGCAGACCTCAAACTCGTGGCCGATGCCGTCCTGGCCAGGTGCGACGCGCTCGATGGGCTGAAGGACGGCGAGATCAACAATATGGCCGCCTGCAAATTCTCGCCGGCCGAGCTCATCTGCAAAGGCGCAAAAAGCGCCGACTGCCTGAGCCCCGAGCAGGTCAAGGCTCTCGAAAAGTCATTCGGTGGCGCGCACGACTCCCATGGCAATCCTCTCTACTCCAGCTGGCCATACGATGCGGGCATCGGCGACATGGGTTGGAGGATGTGGAAGCTGGGAACCTCGGACACCGCCGTGCCTAACGCACTCAACACCACGCTGGGCGCCATGTCTCTGCATGATTACTTCGTGCATCCCTACATCGATGGTCTCACTGCGACGAATCTCGATTTCGACCGCGCCGCCGCTCTAACTGATCAAACCGCCCGCATCAACGACGCCGTTTCCACCGATCTTTCCACGTTCGCGACCAGCGGCGGAAAGTTGATCATCTACCAGGGGCTCAGCGATCCAGTCTTCTCCGCCGATGACATCATCGATTACTTCGGCCAACTCGAACGCAACAGTGGCGGCGCGGAGAAATCTTCTTCTTTCGCCCGTCTCTTCCTCATTCCCGGAATGGCGCATTGCGGCGGAGGGCCAGCCACGGATCAATTCGACGCACTAACCTCACTCGAAAAGTGGGTTGAACAGGGCGAGGCGCCACAATCGATCGTGGCGAAGGGGGCTGCATTTCCCGGGCGCACGCGTCCGCTCTGCCCCTATCCGCAATACGCCGCATACAACGGCTCAGGCGATCCGCAGGACGCGGGGAATTTTACCTGCAAGAGTCCTCAGTAGCAGAACTGTTGCGAGACAGGCAGGGCGCATTTCCCGGATCACCAACTCTGGGGGGCAGCGAAAGCAAATCGTGAGCGAACAGAATTGATGTGGTCAATTGCTTTGATCGGCCCGCGCTATCTCCGACATGACCGATCGATATACGCCGTCCGAATGCAAACCTTCTACAGCCTTGCGCAGCGCTGCGTCCACGTTGGGATCCTTGGAGTATCGGTGGGCCGCATCCATCAGTACGCGACCCGCATCCCCGTCGGATGAAATGTGAGTTGCCGACTGAATTGCTGCGATCGCCATCAAGGGAGTGGTGCCGGATTTGTCGAGCAGTGCCAACAGAACGCGGCTGTGGTCGCCGTCCGAATGGATGCTGTCAGCGGCGGCAATGAAACTGTCGCGGACCGGCTCAACATTCGCTGCAATGAGTTCGACCAGGACGCGAGCTTTATCTCCGTCCGACGAAATTCGCTGGGCTGACTTGGCAATATCGCCAACCGTGGCAGCGCCGATTCCTTGCCTGTGAACGAGTGCCACCAGGACCTGCTGGTGATCGCCATCGCTGGATATCGAATTCGCTGCGTTGATAAACGCCTTTCTGATGACTTCGTCGTCGCTATACCTGCCCGTTGCCTCTTTGAGCACACGCGCTTTGTCGCCGTCTGAAGAAATCTTCTCGGCCGACGCCAGCACCCGGGCCAGTGTGTCGCGATCGTCGCCATGTGCGGTGAGCAGCGTCAAGAGAACGCGCGCGTGGTCGCCATCCGACGAAATCGACTTCACCGCATCGAAGTAGGCCATACCGATGCCGCCGGTCTCGCGGTAGGAGTTTGCCATCTCGATCAGCACTTCGGCTTTGTCGCCGTCAGACGAAATATGCTTCGCCGCTCTCGCCACGTTGAAAAACGTGTCGGCGTTTCCCGCATCCTTCTTAAGGATGTCGGAAAGCACTCTGCGTTTGTCGCCATCCGAGCTGATGCTCTCGACTGCCTCGAAGAGTTCCGGCCGCAGCTCACTGCTGAAATACTTTCCGTCCACGTCTACGAGTACCTGGGCTTTATCGCCATCCGACGATATTCCCCGGATTAGCTTCGCGGCCTCTCTCGACTGCTCGGTGTTGAGCGATGCTTGCGAAAAAAGCTGCTCCAGATACGTGCGCTTCGATCCATCGCTGTGGATCAATCGAATCTCATTGATCACGGCCTCCGTACCGCCTTGGCGAAGAATTCGAGCGACACGAGGCCCGGCTCCGACCCCACTGTCCCGAATCATCTGCGGCAGTAAAGTCTCCAGCCATGCACGCCCCTCGGAGTCCAGGGGTCTCGCGGACAATCCCACTAAATATGTTTTCGTGAGATTGCCTGCCGAATCTGCCTTTACGTCATACGAGCGCCGGCCGGAAAGCAAGGTCCCTTCCTCCACTCGGAAATGGCCGCCAGGAGAGAGTGACTTGACGTCACGATCGTCATCGGTGAATTCGATGGCGCCGTCAATCTTCATGCTGAGCGACGACATTCCATCGTGGGTCGTCATCTCCATGTGAGTCTCGCCGTTCTGTTGCGGCTCAGCTGGCGCGGTCGGTGCATTCGGAGCTGGTGGCGCGCTCTCAGCAGAGGAAATAGGTGGGTCCGCTGGTGACATCGAAGCCACAGCTATGGCTGGTGTCAGCGACGCCGGCGATTCATCGGGAACGGACGCTGGAATTAGTGCTCGTGATACTTGTGGCGAGTGCGGCGCCCTGGGCGCAATCGGCTCCTGCCGGCTGTTTTCAATCGCTGGCGTCTGCGCCAAGGCGAACATTTGCGGCGTCCGCGCACCAACATAAATCAAAATGCCGATTGCGGCAATCGCCGCACCCAGAGGGCCGATTGCAAGCTTAGGGGCTGCGTTACGAGTCCTGTCGAGCATGTGATGGACACGGCTGAAGAGTTGCGAGCGATTTCCCGTTGCGCCGGCCGCCAGAATGCCCGCGCGCGCCCATTGCGAGATCTCTGCCACTCTTGTGAGTGAGGCCGCATACGGCTCGGCCGTCCCAGTTGCCGCGATGACCCAGTCATCGCATGCCATTTCGCGCTCGATCGACATCCGGCGGCCGATCCAGTAAACGGCCGGCTGGATCGGTAGCATCGCTTCGATCAACTTCTGTGCGAGGTTGGTCCAGTCATCGCGACGCCGAAGATGGCCTAGCTCATGCAAAATCACGTGTTCGAGTTCCGAATCCGAAAGCGTATCGAGAAGCTCTCGAGGGATCAAGATCGCCGGATTGAGAAATCCGAGGGACATCGGTGTCGATATGTTGTTCGAGACGAGCAATTGAGTTTGCCGGCGAACACTGTTGATTCCGCTAAGACTTCTCAACCGCACCTGCCAATCTGCCGGGGCCGGCTTGGCTTTTGCTTTCAGTCGCCGCAAGTTTCGGAAACTAAATCCAAGGCGCACCAGCATCCCTGAAGAGAGGAAGGCCCACATGATCTCGAGCGCGGCCAGAAACTTTCCAGAGTGAATACGAATCAGCGGATGTTCAACCGCCGCTGTCGCAATCGATCCACTTCGGGAAGTGCTTTTCAAGACTCCAACGGATTCAGACGCTCGCCCATATATCGGGTCGAACTCTGATTTCGGGACTGATACAGAATGCAATTCGGAATGAGTGTCCTGATTCTGATAGCTGGATTTCGACGGCTGCATGCTGGCCGGTGCGAGAGTCGTGGTCGTGGGTTTGTTGGTCGCTGCAATCGCAAGCGAATCCATATGCGCGCCTGGAGTGAACGCTCTTGGCGTCAACGTTGCGAGGGGCAGCGCGACGATCGCGAGTAAGGTTGACCATAGAATCGTAAAGCGAGTTGTCGGGTTCAGTCGTGGAAACAGCTTCAGGAAGAGGCACATCGCCGCCGCCAGGAATGCGCCCTCCAAGATTCCGTTGAGGAGAGTTGTCATCGCAAAATTGACGTGCGTCATTTCTTCCCTCCCAGTTCGCTTTCCGTAATCATCTTTTTGATCCGTCGCAATTCTGCCTGCCCGATCGATTCTTCTTTGAGCAGATTGACAACCAGCAGTTCGCACGAGCCGCCAAAGAATCGGTTCACTAAGTAATCAAGTGCCTTGCGACTCGCTTCTTCCTGAACCACTACAGCTTCATAGACGAAAGCCCGCCCCTCCTTCGTGTGCCGTACGTAGCCTTTGGCCTCGAGAATTCGGAGCGTCGTCAGAACAGTACTATACGCAAGCGGCGGATCGGCAGATAGGGACGCAACCACATCGCCCACTGTCGCGCGCCTCCTCTTCCAGAGCACTTGCATGAGCGGCAACTCGCCCTCCGTCAGGTTGAGTGACTTTTTTCTTCCCAACATCTCCTCCAAGGGAACAATTAAGAAATTAATACTTCGAGCAATTTATACGGCGAGCAGCATCCGCTTGTCAATTATTAAATTAATAGTTGGGTCCGAGCTACGTTTTGCTGCTCGATGTGAGCAGCCGCACATCCAGATCTACCGCACCTGATCCCACAGTAGGGTAGTCGGTCGCCACCTTTGGTCCTCAGCCTTTCAGGGCAAGGACCAACCAGGCTGCTGACAAACCCCGCCATTTTGGTGGGGCTTGTTTCTTTGAGGGCAGCCTTTCGGGTTGAAGATAGCTCGGCAGTGATCGACGCTGTGGTTATATCTTGGTCCCGCTCGGCGATGATTTTAGACTGGCCTCACGGAGTTACCTTGTCATGACAGCGTCGGCTCCTTCTCCCGGTCTTCACGGTCGTTTAAAAGCAACCAGTGTAGTCGGGCTGGGGGAGCCGACGCTGTCATGAAATCAGATTGCCGACCTCCATGTAAGTTGCATGTGACAATCTATGAACGAGAATCTATGGAAACGGTGTCAAAGGGTTTGAACGTATAGACCCCCGGCGTTGGCGATCGGGTAGGGCGAACCGGGCGCTTCCGTGACGCTGGTCGGGGTAACCGTGTAGACCCACAGTTCTCCGCCCTTTGCGTCGCTTCCCAGCACATACATGTGATTGTCGTTGTCCCAGAAAATCTCGTCGACGCCGTCGCCGGATAGCAGCATCGTGTATTTCGTGATCGGATTGGCGCCATTGAAGTGGAATATCTCCAGTCCCGATCCGCCAACGGCAAGAAGCTTGCCTGAAGGAGACATTCTCATCCAGCCGCCGCCCGTTTCCGATGCGGCCATGTTTTTATATGTACTGGTTGTGGTCAGATTTCCATCTGCATCTGCCGTGTAGACCGCGATTACCGGCGGCCCATAATACTCGGCGAGATTCTCGTCGACAGCCTGCAGCATCAGGGCCACGTGATTCGTCGGATCCGTGGCGACCCCGGACGGGCAGTAGAATCCCGGACTTGGTTGACTTGGATCTGAACTATCGTTCGGCGCAGCCGGAAAGGAGGATGTCGCACTCGAGTCAACAAGTTCTCCATTGCTTAATCGCTGGTAGATGACGATACCGCCATGGAAATTGTTGTCCGGATCGCGTACAGGCGTCGGCGCATCAAAATCGGTGCACTCGGTCAAATACGTGAACTTATTGTTTCCCAGAATGCTCAGGTCGGATCCGCCGTCGAAATACCCGCTGGTATCGCCTAAAAAGGTCAGCTTCCCATTGGCGTCGTCGATTCTGAAAGACTGGAACGATGTCGAGCAGAAGTCCGCGTCGTAGATCGCTGCGTTGTACAGATTCTCGCCGGAATGGTCGATTCTGAATCCCGCTCCAAAATCGGGAGGGCAACCGTTCGAGTCAAAGTCGGCGGGGTTGGTGGTTGCCACCTTGAGCAGTGCGCCATTCGGGGCCATTGAAAGCGATGCGATGATCGGACCGCCTGCCTCATATCCAAAAAGGTAACGCCCGTTCGCTCTCATCAGGGAAAGGTTGTAGTTGAATGGGGAGCCGGGCACCGTTGTAAGCTTCCCATTCGGAGCCGCGGAGAAGGCTAGAATCTTGCTCCCGCTATTTACGTAGACATGCGCAACTGGGGCGCTGGCCGCAGACACACTGTCGTCGATTTCGGTATCCTGGGACTGAGCCCAGGCACCCGTTGTGCACACGAAGGCAACTAAGCAAACTGCAAGTTGGATTGAACGTGACATGATGCAATCTCCATTCTGAATTTTTGTTCTAGGGGGAGAGCGGTTACGGGGGGTAACCGATCCAAATACTATGCTTGCAAAGCGGATACTGCAAGCAAAATGGGCGGTTATCCGGAATCTCTGTTTCGCCTTTCCCGCGAGGAGATTCTCACCGGCGTTCGTGCTCATTGGATGAGAATTCGCGAAAGCCGAGGGCGGCATCCTAATAGCAGCGGCATTCCGATTGCGGGAGCCGACTTAGCCGGGTCAAAGTTGCTGGGCCCCAGGGCAACGAACATCACCGCAGCTGTTGCTTACAAGTGATTTGGCGACACCATAAATCACAAAGATTGGCCGAGTCGCTCCTCGAGCTGCCCGCGATAGGTTCTGCTGACGCGCGCGCGATGACCATCCTTCAGGACAAGCTCGAACTCACCGTGAGAGATGGCCTGGAGCTCAACGACGCTGTCAATGTTGACGATTGCCGATCGATGGACGCGGATGAAGCGCTTGGGATCAAGTCTGTCCGCAAGCTCACTGAGGGCGGCGCGGTAGAGCAGTTCCTTGCCTCCCACGTGCAGGTTGACATAGACGCCGGCACCCTCGATCCAATCAATCTCAGCCACGCGCACGAATCGCGTAGTTCCCGCAGACCTCACGACCAAGCGGTCGAGGCGGCGGTCGGCAGGCGACCTTGCGGAAATCATGCGCAGGACGTTGCGACCGAATTCATGAACGCTGCGCTCCTCGTGCCGGGCCTTGGCGCGGACCAGCGCAGCCTCAAGCCTTTCGTCACTGAAGGGTTTGAGCAGATAGTCAAGCGCATTGGCCTCGAACGCGCGAATAGCGTGCTGGTCATAGGCAGTGACAAAGATGGTGAGCGGCATCGCGGCTGAGCCGACGGCTTCAATCACCTCAAGACCGTTGAGCTCCGGCATCTGCACATCAAGGAAGACGAGATCTGGCGCCTCGCGTTCAATGACTTCGACTGCGGTTTGTCCGTCGGCGGCTTCGAACACGACCCTGACTTGAGAGTCCTTTTGCAGCAGATCGATCAGGCGCTGGCGCGCCGGCGCCTCGTCGTCCGCCACAAGGATGCGGATACCTTCATTGCGCGGAGCGATCATCGGCTTCCTCGTGTGTCAATCGAATTGGCAATGAGATCTCCACTTCAGTCCCGCCGCCACTGCGCCGCGTAACTGCGAAGCGGCTGCTTCCGTCGGGATAGAGGCCGGCGATGCGTTCGCGCGTGACCGACAGCCCCAGTCCTTTCGAGTTTTCGAGCGTCCACCCCGGAGGCAGTCCAACGCCATCGTCGGCTACACGTATTTCAACGCGCTCAGCGTTGCGTCGCGCGATAACGGATACAGTTCCGCCGGAGGCACGGCTCGAGATGCCGTGACGTATCGCATTCTCGACCAAAGGTTGAACAATAAGGCAAGGTACAAGCGCGTACTTTACTTCAGGTGCGACGCGGGTTTCAATGCGCAGACCGGCTCCGAAACGAATCTTCTGGAT
>JBEKVS010000165.1:0-12345 GCA_049513795.1 Occallatibacter sp.
ATGCGGCCGATGTGTCCGTCGCCGGTCAAGCCTGCATAGTCGGTGTCGAGCCGGTGCGCCTCAATCTTTCCCAGCGGCGCGGGACGGACTAGAAAGCCGTTGTCGTCATAGTGCATGCGGCCATCGTCACGTACAAAGTGGTAGCTGAGCTGGGCGGTATAGCCCTTGGCGAAGAAGTCCTGAAAATAGACGTTGGCGATGGCCACTTCGCGCCCGCGCCGGGAGAACGTGTTCAGGCCGCTGTTGGTGTTCTTCTCCAGCAAGTCGAATCCGGCCAGGTTCCACTGAATGCGATTGGAACGCAAATTGCCGAAGAGGCGCGCCCCAGGCTGTTCATCCGCGAAGATGAAGCCGCGAAAGTCGCTGACGAATTGCTGAATGCCGACGCGGAGATTGATAAAGTCATAGCTCGGGCCAACGTCGGCCAGCTTCACCTCGCCGAAAGCCTCCTGCAAGGAGACGTGGGTATCGAAGCGGGTCGTCCCTTCACGCACGTCCGGGCTGACGATGCCGTTTTCGCGCGCGGCAAGATAGTTGAGATTCGCGGCCGGCGTTATCCGGATGCGCCAGTCGACTGGCCTGAACGCCGCTGTGTCTCCGTGAAAAAGATCGAAGGTGGTGCGAAAGGTCTGGGCCATGAAAAACTGGCCGCCCTTCCCGAAGAAGCCGTATTCGCCGGGCTCTGCAGTAGACAATCCCGAGGTCACCGGCAGGCGCCGGCCGTCGAGGGCGGTGATGCTCTCTCCCGTGAAGCTGAAGAATGTCTTGCCAAACAAAGGCTTGTCGCCCTTGAGCCGGTTGCGATTGAAGGGGTCATACCAGTGGCCCAGAATCAGCGGCGCCTCCATGTCGGGATAGCGATGGTAGTCGGGCATTTCGGTATTCCAGCGATCGGGGCGGGGCTGAAAGACGACATCCTCTGCCGGCAGCTCCACTTCCACCGCCGCGGGAATCTGTGCGCCGGGCCTGGGCAAAACGCCGCCCGGCTGGCCTTCCGCTGGATTCTCGGCGGCTGGATTCTGCGGCAAAGGCGCCGCCGGCTGGGGCGGGCGAAAG
The DNA here is from genome assembly GCA_049513795.1 of Occallatibacter sp. Taxonomy (GTDB): domain Bacteria; phylum Acidobacteriota; class Terriglobia; order Terriglobales; family Acidobacteriaceae; genus Telmatobacter. The sequence continues at coordinate 1,057 of JBEKVS010000165.1, forward strand.
CCGGTCAAATGAATTTCGATGGAAAGCACAACCCCTGCACCCACGCGAATCTCGCTTCGCCGGAACGTAACGCTGCCGCTTGCAGGCGATAGCAGCAGATCGTACACCCCCGGTGGCGCCTCGCGCAGCCGAAAGATTCCGTCGCCGTTGCTGGTCGTCTCAGCCACTGCGACGTGGCCCGCCGACTCCAACCGCACCATCACTCCCGGCAACGGGCGCCCGTCTTCATCGAAGAGAATGCCTTGTACCGCCCCAGTGGTCGCCGGCTTCTGTTGTGGAATGCGCCTTTCGGGAGGCTGCGTCGTCTGATCCTGTGCGTTGCCGGAGGCCTGCGCGGCCACAACTTGCCCACCCAGCGCCGTCAGCACGGCCGTCGCCAGCACACAGCCCATCGAGAGTCTCGGATGGTTCATTCTGGTTATGTTTACACGACCAGCCTATAGCTCCCCGGCGTGGGGTGCAATCTTTAAATGCAGCATGATAAACTCCGCGCAAGTGGAGGGTAACCTTGGTGACATGCAGCGAAGACGTGGACTTTACCAGCCGTCTCGACTTCCTTTACAAGGCCGTCGACGATACTCAGAACACGATTCGGTTTATCGACACCAAGGCTGCCTTTTGTGTCACCCTGCTCTCGTGCATGGTCGCCGGATCGCTACAGCTGGGTGCAAGCCACCCGTCGACGATTCATCGCATCAGCTTCGTCATGTTCCTCGGCGCTGTCAGCCTTTCCCTGATCATTTGCATGCGCGTCATCTTCCCCGTCGTCAAGCCCCAAACCGCGACATCCGTCGAACATGGGCGCGCCCTGCCGAAGTTCTTCATCCATCATCAGGAGGGCCATCATTGGATTCGCCACACCTTCAGCAAATCGGTGGGAGATGTGCTGGTGGACGATCATGCCTCCTACACCGCGACTTTGTCGGCCGCAACCGACGCCGACCTTTTCGCGTCGATGTGCGACGAACTCCTGATGGTCTCGCTTATCCGCCAGATCAAGTCAGACCGCCTGCAAAGCGCCCTGCTTCCGCTTTTTGCTACAGTTTTTTGTTTTATGGCTGTGATGGTGAGTTAGCGATCGAACTTCAGGGAATCTCTGAACAAGCCGATGGGCTTTGCAGGCTGCGGAAAAACCTGTCGGGTGGTAGGCCAGGGATTTATCCCTGGCGTTAAGTCGGCGGAATCAACGGGGCTTTAGCCCCTGAGGTACATTTCCCCGAGCAATTCGCCTGCAATTCCCCCTTTTTCAGCTGCTTGTTCAGCCCCTGGGGCGAGGTCCGGTTTTTTGGTTCGTATACTGCAAAAAAAGCCAGGAACCCCCATAGCCGCATGAGAATTCCTGGCCCTCCCGCGTTATCTGAGCGTTGAGAGTGCCCACGCGTTGCCCGCCGGTCCAACCGCAATATCCCAACCAACGTCGGTCTGCATCTGCACCCATTTACCGCCGGTTTGCATTTGATAGACGGTGCGATTCCCATGGGAGTCAGCGCTGCAACCGGTGATCCACGGAGTACCGTAGGTCAGCCCGCGCGAGTCCGGTCCAACGCCAATCGAGGTGGCGCAGCCCCCTGCGGCATTCTCCACAAACTTGCTTCCGTTCCAGTAGAGGATCTGTCCTGCCGCGTTGATGGCCCAAGCCTGGCCTTGCGGTCCTACCGCAACTTTTACGGCAACATCGGACTGCATTAACACCCAGGCCCCTCCGGTCTGCATTTGGTAGATGCCACGGTTCCCGGCCGAATTGGCGCTGCAGCCGGTGATCCAGGGCGTGCCGTTCGTCAGCCCCCGCGAGTCGGGTCCAACGCCAATCGACGTGGCGCAGCCCCCGGCGGCGTTCTCCACAAATTTGCTCCCATTCCAGTAGAGGATCTGGCCCGCCTTGTTGATCGCCCACGCGATGTTGTTCGGCAACGGAGACACCGCAACCTGCGTTGCAATGTCGTTCTGCATGTCTACCCATTTGCCGCCGGTCTGCATCTGGTAGATGCCATAGTTTCCATCCGCGGCCGGGTGGCATCCGGTGCTCCACGGGGTCCCGTTGGTGAGTCCGCGAGAATTCACGCCCACACCGATGGAGCTAGCGCAAGCCACCGAAAAGGTGTTGAAGTTGCTGCCATTCCATTCGTAGATATTTGTCACCGTCTCGTCCCAGGTGACTCCGCCGGGCTGTAGGGTGATGTTGAGATGACCGTCCCCGCGAACCATCGGATTGCTAATATTGTCGTCGGTCAACAGATTGATGGTTGGATCGGTGCTCGCATGCTCGGAGCCAGCCGTTCCAGCCTCAGTCGACACCCACTTCTCGCAGTCCGCGCTGCTGCCTTTAACCACACAGGCGGCGCCGGTCATCGTCACGGGCGAAAAATCGGGCCACTCTTGTGAGTTCTTCACGTCTTCGTCCGTGTCGTCTTCAATGATGAATTCCGCTTGAAATCCAAGTTTGCCGTTGGCCAGGTCGGCGGACTCAAGCTTGTACGAAATGCAGTCCGAACTGGTGGTGGTAGCCGAATCGCACGCCCAGAATACGTGTTGCTGGCTGTCAGACATATATGTGCACGCATACCCGCCCGTCAGGTTCACATTTCCCTTGGAGTCGCAATACCACTCCTCGGCGAAGATGGTGTCGCCCGCATTCGGGGTAAATCGTGTCCCTCCCTCGTCGGTTCCGGCCGTATGCGGGTCAAAGTCCTGGCGATGAATGCCGTACCCTCCGGCTGTCGATGTCGTCCCCACATCGAGGATGGCTTGAAAAACGTTGCCCAGTCCGTTCCATACCGTCATCGCGGTCGTGCCGGTCTCGAAGCCGCCCGGCGTCAAGGAGGGGACATTCCAGCTGGCTGCGTTCAGCACGTAACTGATGGTGTCGGCAGACGTCGCGCCCTTGCTGAAAGAGCCGTACATGACGGGGCCGGTCCAGCCTGACGACGGAGTGGTGTAGACCCCCGCGTTCAATGGCGGCGCGCCGGATTCTGCGTCGCCGGATTCTACCGCGGCGGAAACCCGCCCAAAGGATTCAGGCTCGAAGGATTCCGATCCGGCGGAGGGGGCCGATGGTTGAAGCGCCGGACGCGGGCGCGTGCCCAGCGCCGCCGACGCAGGCCGAGCCGCGCTGCGCAGGCTGTATGCCGGCTCGCTCACCGCCGCCAGCCACTTCTGGTATAAATCCGGATTCGCTTCGGGATCGGGCCGCACACCGTAGCCGCCCTGAATCAGCTCCTGCTGCGTATAGCTGAGCGGATCGCCGCTCAAACCCGGCCGCAAAGTCAGATTCGTCTGCGACGGATCGAACGGGCGTGGTGCGAAGGTCTCCTCGGCCACAAGATCGATGGAATAGGTGGTGCTTCTTCCGCCGGAGTCGACGCAATCGAGCGCCAGCGCTTTGATGCTGTCCAGAGGCGTTGCGCGCACCGCCTGAAAGCGGACCACTCCGTCCTCATCGGCTCGGACGGAGATCGATTGTCCCGGGTCTGAGATCCCTTCAGGGTGAAGAACGCAGTCGCTGCCTGCGGCAACATCGACTGCAGCCGGCTCGAATTGAGGACCACCGTCAGGTCTCGGGGCTTGCGAATATGCGTCATGACCGTATACCAGCAGACCCAATATCATAAAGGCGGCCCAAACTGTGTTTGGGCGACCGAATGTTATATGCTCCAATACGTTTTTCATTTGCGACTCCTCCTCGTTGCTTTCGTTCCAAGGTTTGTTGCGCAGTTCGAGGACAGTCCGATCGGACCGTCGCGCCGAGCCGCATGGGGAGAACGGGCTTTGCCTTCGCAGGCGCCCTCATCTATCTATGAGTGCGGAATGGCCCACCATCCAGGCCCAATTAACTTCTGCATCGGGATCGCGAGATGAATCTTCGCTCGCTTGCACAGAAATGCGAAAAGCAGGAGTCAATCGCCTCATCCCAAGTCGGAATATTTCATCGAAGGGTGAAATGGGGACCTGAAGGGTGAATCCAGGCCTTTTGTTGCGGAGAGATGAATCGGGAGTGCCTTGAAACGCGCTCCGCCTTTTGGTCACTACTTTGGAGTAGCAGGCAAAAAGAATGGCCGTTGACGGCCCCCAAGGCCACGAATAAACTCGAAAGCACTCCAGAAGGGGGCAAAGAGGCCCATGCTCGACGATCGCATGCCCGACGGCCCCGTTCCCGCCGTCTCTGTTCCCGACGTCTCAGGCGGTCAGGTAACCGAGCTCTTGCACAACTGGACGCAGGGCGACCAGGAAGCTCTCCGCGATCTCGTGCCTCTGGTCTACAAAGAGCTTCGCCGTTTGGCCCACTACCATCTTCAGTCCGAACGTGCCGACCACACGCTGCAGAGCACAGCCCTGGTGCATGAGGCCTACGTGCGTCTGCTGGGCAGCCAGCCGGTTCACTTCCAGAATCGCGCGCATTTCATTGCCGTTGCCTCCAGGCTCATGCGCCAAGTCCTGGTGGACTACGCCCGCGAACGCCGGGCCGGTAAACGCGATGGAGGGTGCAGGATCGCCGTCGAGTATCTTGACGCTCTCCCGGTCAGTGGAGACACCGAACTGCTGGCCCTGGATGACGCTTTGGAGCAACTGTCGCGCATGGATGAAAGGCAGGCAAAGATTGTGGAAATGAAGTTCTTCGGCGGCTTGTCGGCTCCCGAGATCTCTCATGTTCTCAATCTTTCGCGCGCGACCGTCGACCGCGACTGGGCTACCGCCCGAGTGTGGTTGCATCGGCAGATGAGCCGGACTGCATCGCCATGAGCGCGCCATCCAAAGAGCCGGTGAACTCGGACCGGACGAACTCGGACCGGGCGAACTGGGAGCGGCTTAACTGGGAGCGAGTGAAGCAGCTTCTGCACCAGGCCATGCAACTGGCGCCCGAGCAGCGCGCCGCGTTCCTCGATGAAGCGTGCGCGCAGGATGCCACGCTGCGAGAAGAAGTAGAGTCACTTCTGCAGGCTGAAGACGGTGTGCGCTCAAGCTTCCTCGAAACTCCCATTTCGGATTCGCCGATTTCGGCTGAGGAGTCGACGCCGCATGGAGACGGCCTCGCCGGAACCTTGACCGCCGGACAGATCTTCGCCGAGCGTTTTCGCCTTGTCCGTAAACTCGGCGAAGGCGGAATGGGCCAGGTCTGGCTCGCCGAACAGACCGCGCCGGTCAAGCGGCAAGTTGCACTGAAGCTGATCAAGGCCGGAATGTATGACGAGTCGGTCGTGCACCGCTTCCAGTCGGAGAGGCAATCGCTGGCCATCATGGACCACCCGGCCATCGCCAAGGTCTTCGACGCCGGCGCCACTCCGCAAGGCCAGCCCTACTTTGTGATGGAGTACGTCCCCGGACTGCCGATCACCGAGTACTGCGATCAAAAAAAACTCCCTATCGCCGACCGGCTCGAGCTGTTCATCCAGGCTTGCGACGGCGTCCAGCATGCCCACCAGAAGGCCATCATTCACCGCGATTTGAAGCCCGCCAACATTCTGGTGGTTGAAGTCGACTGCAAACCGATGCCGCGTATCATCGACTTCGGGCTGGCCAAAGCCGCCTCACCCCAGGCTGCGGACGAGCCCTTGCTCACCCAACTGGGGCTGTTCATGGGGACGCCCGGGTATATGAGTCCGGAGCAGGCCGACCCCAGTTTGCAGGACATCGATACTCGCACCGATGTGTACTCCCTCGGCGTGGTTCTCTATGAACTGTTGTCCGGGTCGAAACCATTCGACGCAAAACAGAAACAAAAGCAATCGCTCGACGAGTTGTTGCGCAAGCTGCGCGAGGAAGAACCGCCGCTTCCCAGCACCAAGGTGGGCAGCGACCGGGTTATATCTGCCGGAACGGCCGAAGCGCGGGGCACCGAGGCCAGGCAATTGGTGAAGACACTGCGCGGCGATCTTGACTGGATCGCCATCAAGGCGCTCGAGAAAGATCGCGCCCGCCGCTACGGCACGCCCTCAGAACTGGCCGCTGACATTCGCCGTTTTCTGAACCATGAGCCGGTAGTGGCGCGCCCCGCAAGCACCGGATACCAGTTGCGGAAGTATGCGCGCAGGCATCGCGTGGCTGTTGCTGTGGCGGCAGGTTTGGTGGTGCTGCTTGCCGCGTTTTCATTGGTGCAGGCAGTGCAATTGCGCCGCATTACGCGTGAGCGCGACCGCGCCAATCGCGAGCGCGATCGAGCCAGCCGCATCACCGATTTCATGACCGGTATGTTCAAAGTCTCCGACCCGAGTCAGGCCCGCGGCAACAGCGTGACGGCCCGCGAGATTCTCGACAAGGCTTCGAATGAAATGAGCACGGGGCTGGCCAAAGACCCCGAAGTGCAATCGCAAATGATGCAGGTCATGGCCACCACGTACCAGAACCTGGGGCTCTTCGCTCGCGCTCATGAGCTGGCCAAGCGCGCACTTGATTCTCGTCTGACCCAGCTCGGGCCGGACGACCCCAGGACGCTGGAGTCGATGAACCAGCTCGGCTACATTCTCGACAAGGAAGCCCATGACGCGGAAGCCGAGAAGCTGGAGCGCCAGGCGCTGGCCGCCGAACGCCGCGTGCTTGCTCCCGAAGACCCAATTACCTTGAACACCATGGATACGCTGGCCATCATTCTGCAACACCTGGGTCACTACGACGAGGAGGAAAAGTTGGAGCGCGCTGTGCTTGATGTTGCGACCAGAACGCAAGGCCCATCAGGCACGCAAACGCTTTTGGCCATGGAAGACCTGGGCTCCGCGCTCTGGTACCAGGGCCGCTTCGCCGAAGCGGAAGCGGAGTATCGCAAGCTGCTCGAAGTGGGACCTCCGGTGTGGGGACCCGACAACCCCAAGACAGCCTTGACCATGGCCAATCTGGCCCTGGTGATCAAATCGCAGCACCGCCGCGCCGAGGCCGAGGCGCTTTATCGCCAGGTGTTGGCCATCGATCAGCGTGTACTGGGGCCCGACCATCCTGAGACAGCCCGGAATATGGATGGCCTCGCTGCTCTTGTTGTTGCCCAGGGCCGCCTTGCTGAGGGAGAAAAATTGTACAGGGACGCTCTGGCAATCCGGCTACAGACTCTTGGCCCCAACCACCGCGAGATATTGGAGTCCAAGGCGAACCTGGCTGGCTTGCTCCTGGAGGAAGGCCGGGTGCACGAGGCGGTCACAATGCAGCGAGAGACGCTTGCGGCGCAAGTGCGCGTGCTGGGACCGGACAATCTCGATACCTTGATCTCCCAGTCCAATCTCGCCGAAATGCTGAATAAGGAGGGCCATCCCGACGAAGCGGAAAAGATCGCCCGTGAGACGCTGGCTGTCGAAGTTGGGAAGTTGGGACCTCAACACCCATATACGCTGGCGTCGTTGCAGCAACTCGGAACGGCATTGGCTCATACCCATCGCTATGCCGAGGCCAGCAAGCTCTTTCGCGACACGATCGACAAAACAAGCAATTCCTCAGGAAAGGGAAACCGCTGGTCAGTGTGGTATTCCTTCGCCTGTGTGGCGGCGGCGGCAAGCCGGCCCGATGAAGCAATTCAGTATCTTCACGAATCCATCAACCGCGGGTATAAGGACGCCGATGGGCTGACGGCCGACGACGATCTCAAGAGCCTTCGCCAGAATCCTCACTTCCAGCAGTTGGTGGCCACGCTCAGACACCCGCCCGCGGCGTCTCACACGCAATGACAGCCAATGTCCTGTCTCTCAAGTTCCTGACGAAAACAAGCATGTCAATCCCGAGCGGAGTTCGGCTCGTTTGTTGAGCAAAACGAAGTCGAAGGGTTTACCTTCTCACCGCTCTACCGTCGAAAAACCTCCAATCATCCGTATAGAATCGAACGTGTCATTCGTTTAGAATCGAACAACAAGATTGCGTGCGGTCATTTTCATTTTGGAGGAAATGTGAACAAGACGAAGTTGGTTTTTGCGGCGGCGGTTTTCTTCTTCTCGTCGACACTGGCGCTTAGTCAGGTCGATACCAAGACGCCTCCGAAGGCCCCCGACCCCTGCGCGAGCGGCCGCGATTTCGCCACCACCGATTGCGCGCTGACCTGGCACGGCATCACGCTCTACGGCGCATACGACGCCGGCGTCGGCTGGGTCAGCCACGGCTTGCCGGAAAACGGCTATAACTACGAAGGCGAATCGCTGGTGAACCGCAACGGCTATGAACATCGATTTCTGATCGCACCGAACAACCTGCAGCAGACGGGCCTTGGCGTCAGGGGCAGGGAAGAGTTTCTGCCTGGCTGGTCGGTTGTGTTCAACGCTTCAACGGGCATCAACCCGCAGTCCGGCCTGCTCGCCAACGCATCCCAAACCGACATCATCAACAACGGGCTTCCCCGGGCCAGCTATTCGATAGCCATCGACGGCGCGCGCGCCGGCCAGCCCTTCAACGACGAATACTATGCGGGCGTATCGTCCAAGTATGTCGGCACGCTGACCTTCGGCCGCCAGCGCTCTCTCGGCACCGATGCCATGCTCCTTTACGATCCGGCCGGCGGCAGCTATGCCTTTTCGTACATCGGATATAACGGCACCATGGCCGGCGGCGGCGACACCGAGGACAGCCGTTGGGACGACGCCCTGAAGTATCGTCTCGCCTATGGCCCAGCCCACTTCGGCGCCATGTATAAATTCGCCGATGGCTCTGCCGGCTGCTACTCCGCTTCCTCAACCTGGACTGCGGCCACCTGCACGCCGGAACAGGCGCATAACAACGCCTATGGATTCGACCTCGGCGGGACCTACTCCAAGTTCTTCGCTGACATCGTCTACCAGCATTACAACCAGGCGATCAGCGTATTGAATCCCTTGCTGGGGCCTGCGAGTCTGAGTTCGGCAGGTCAATATCAGTCGACCACGGATAGTATCGACACCAACCCCATCACCGGAGTCAACCTGATCAGTACGGACAACACCGTGTACGGCATCGTGACCGACAACAACGCAGTGATGGCCACAGCCAAATATGCGACGGAGCCGTTTAAAGTTTTTGCCGGTTACGAATACGTGTGGCAAAACAATCCCAAGAATCCGCTGGGCGTGGGCGCCTCGGACCAGGGCGGTTACTTCATGAGCGGCGTTGAAGACAACAATCTCGATTCTGAAAAGCGGGTGCAGATCTGGTGGACGGGTGCGAAGTACACCTACCGCAGCAAAACGGACTTCACTTTCGCCTGGTATGAACAACGGCAGAACGACTTCCGCGTTCCGTCAACCTGCTCGGCCACAGCCGGTTTCCGAGCGTCTTGCGCGGGCAGTCTCAACGAAGGGTCGTTCTATTTCGATCATCACTTCACCAAGCGTTTCGATTCCTTTGCAGGAGTTTCGTATTCCTTCGTGAGCGGCGGTCTGGCCATCGCCATTCCGCATGGCCCCGGCGTCCCGTATAGCTCCGACAACAACCTTGCTCCGTTAGTCGGCAGTCGTTTCAGCTTCTGATCGTTTCCACGGTGGACTCGGCCCGTTCCCGCGCCGAAAAACTGCTCGTGTACACTAGCCACACAACGAGACAGTTCTCCTGAAATCTCGCCTTGGAGGCGGTGCGGGCTCATGGCAGCGGATGTGGCTTTCCCCACTCAAGTCCAACACAATTCGCCGCTCGACGACCCGCTGCTCAAGCAGGAGTGGTTCGCCATCGCCTGGTCGCGTGAAGTCGAGCCAGGTAAGTTGCTGCCTCGCCGCCTGATGGGCAAAGACATGGTCCTGTGGCGATCGCAGGAGGGGCTTCATTGCTGGCGCGACCTGTGCGTTCATCGCGGCGCGAGGCTTTCTCTAGGAGCCATCCGCTCCGGCGCGCCTTCCAGTGCATCCGCGGCCTACGCAGGGGTTCGCGATTGTTTAGTTTGCCCTTATCATGCCTGGGAATACGCGCCCTCCGGCGAGTGCGTTCGAATTCCAGCGCATCCGGAAATGACGCCACCGCCCAAGGCGCGCGTGGAGACCTTTCACGCGCGCGAGCGTTTTGGAGTGGTCTGGGTTGCCTTCGAAGAGCCGCTACTTCCTTTGCCGGAGTTTCCCATCGCCGACTCTGCCGGTTTTCGCACTCTTCTCGCCGGGCCTTATCGATTCAGAGCGCAAGGTCCGCGGGTCATCGAGAACCTGCTTGACGTGGCCCATCTTGGCTTTGTGCATGCCGGGCTGCTTGACGATCCCGCGCGCGGCGAAATCGAAGACTACACAGTCACCCCCGGCACAACGGCCCAAGGTCCCGAAGCGCGCGAGATCCGCATCTGGCAGCCCGACCCTGACGGAACAGGAATGCCCGCGCTGGTCGACTATCACTACTGGGTCATCGGCCCCCTGACGGGGGCTTTCGTGAAGACCGACGGCGAGCGCCGCTTTGGAATTCTCGCTCAGGTCGCTCCCATCGATGAAGAGTATTGCGAATCGCGCCTGATCATGTGCCTGAACTACGGCGATGAAACCTCAGATGAGGACCTGCTCCGATTTCAAGACCACGTCACCGAGCAGGATCGCATTGTCGTCGAGTCGCAACGTCCGGAATTCTTGCCTCTCGATCTGCAAGCCGAACTGCACCTGCGCTCTGACCGCATGGCCATCGCTTATCGCAAATGGCTGCGCGCCACCGGCTTCACCTACGGAACGGCATGAGTACTTCGCCGGCCGGCATTTCCGCTTCAGCCCAGCCGCATCTCCCCTGGTTCACATCCGGCGATGTAGACGGGTTCTTCGGTCTGTTCTTCTCCGGCTTTCCCGATCTTTTGCTGATCGTCGGACTGGCCCCTGTCTGCGGTTTCTCCGTTGACTTTGTCACCCGCCAGGTACTGCCCGGAGTAGCCGTCTCCATCCTCGTCGGCAATCTCTTCTACGCCTGGCAGGGGCGCAGGCTGGCGGCGCGCACAGGCCGCAGCGATGTGACAGCCATCCCGTTCGGAGTCAACACGCCTACCATCTTCGCCTATGTCTTCCTGATCATGGGACCGGTGTACACGCGCACCCATTCGGGCACACTGGCCTGGCAGGCGGGCATCTTCGCCAGCCTCATCAGCGGCGTCGTGCAGACGGCCGGCGCATTTTGCACCGACTGGCTGCGCCGCCACACGCCGCGCGCCGCTCTCTTATGTCCACTGGCCGGCCTGGCCTTGGCTTACCTTTGCCTCGGCTTCATCTTCGGAGTAATCGACCAGGCTGCCATCGCCTTGCTGCCCATGCTGGTTCTCTTCACCCTCTACGGATCGCGCCTCAAGCTACCGTTGCGCATTCCGCCCGGGTTAGTAGCCATCACAATGGGCGCGCTTTTGGTCGCCATCCTGAACTGGCTTCATCTTTATCGATCTCCCGCAGCTCCCGCGTCCTCGCCCGGCCT
>JBEKVS010000166.1:0-12210 GCA_049513795.1 Occallatibacter sp.
GCGTCCAGTGTGCCCCAGTTAGCCTGCCATAGCCGGACGCCCAAAGTCTCCTGCCTTACCTGGGTGGGCTGCAGATTCTTGTTACTCGCATAACTGATCATGTCGATAAACGGGGGCAATTGAGAAGACATGCTTACTGAACCATGAAGAGTCTGCTGATCATTCAGTCTGTAATTAAGGGAAACGCGCGGGTCAAGCGCATAACTCGCATTGATGGCAAAGGACTCTGCGCGCAACCCGGCCATCAATCTCCACCTGGTTCCGCGGCTACGCTCGGCCTCAATGAAACCGGCGCTCTCGCCGACAGAGAAATTACGATGGAAGGTTACGGCGTCAGACCTTGAAGTATCCGCGCTGAAAGGCGACAATTGGCCAACAGGCTGGGCAACCGAATCATTGGTGGTGGTCAGGTTACCGGCAGAGCCCGCTGAAATCAGCCAGCCGTGCAGATCGGAGCGCAAGACGTATTTCAATGCCGACAAGCCAGTCAGCGAGTCTTCGTTGTAAATCTGCAAAAGAGCTTTAGGTTCGCAGGCGCCATCGACCAGTTGAATGCCCTGCTGTTGCTGCTGGCCGATGTTCTGTTGCGTGAAAGAAGTGCTGGCGATGAGAGTCGATGTTACTCGCGGCGAGAAGATATGTCCCCAGCTGATTGCCTGCGTCGTGCGCCAGCCGGAATACTGCGTTTGAAGGTTGCTGGTCGCCTCGCGCGCCTGGCACGGAGTCATATCGATCGAGTCGGCGCCGGTCAAACTGAAGAAGGAGAGACTGTCGCGGTCACTTGGTTTTAACTCGACATGCGCCATGCCATCCGTAAAGGTGGGAACGCCATTGATGCCGATGTCATTCGTAACCAGGTTCAGGATGCTGCGATGGCCCGCAATCAGAATGTTTCCGTTGTTTGCCAAAGCATGTTGAAACAACCCTCCGACGCCAGAGATTCCCGCGGTGAAATTTCCCGCCTGGCGCATTTGTCCGAGGTCGCGAGTGTGGATTTCGATCAGCGAAGAGAGACGGCTCGCGTAACCAGCATCGTACACATCGTCTCTCATGCTCATGCTGCCGACGGCGGTTGAATCGATCAGCGACGTGAATCCGCCATTCGAACCGGACAGCGAGAAATGATTTACATTGGGGACTTCAACGCCGTCGACAACGAATAGGTTCTCGGTTGGATGGCCGCCACGCACCAGCACTTCATTGCTGAGATCGCTGTTCCACACCACGCCGGGTAACAGTTGCAGGTAACGGCTGAAGTCTCCGTAGGTACCTGCCGATGAAAGAATCTCAGCCTGGGAGAGATTCGGTGCCGGCCCCAACGCATCGATCATCGCCTGGTTGTCAGCATCAACGTGCATTGTCGAAGAAGTCCTCCGCCAATCCTCTGAAGACGCGTCAGGGCCTTGCGTGCTCGCAGCACGATCTGGCTGATTTCCGGACGAAGAAACGCCCGCAACTTCCGGTTTCGACTGCGCAAAGGCCAGCGCCGAATTTGTTGCACACAAAAGCATGACAGCCCAGCACGCGATCCTGTGGCTCATCGAAACCTCCAGCAAGAGGCAACAAGCCGATCACGCAAACGAGAATGGCGGCAGAAGAGCGCCAGCGGGACCCATCAGGGCGCGCGAGTCCCACGTTGTTAAGGAAAGCTATCTCGAAAGGTTGGCCGACTTAGAACTTGCTAATGAAGTTTCATTGAATATGGATCATTGAGCAATATCTCGGCTGGGCGCGAATCGGTAATATGTGTCCTATTTCAATACACCCTGACGGGTAACAATTTGGACATAATTAAACTATCGTAACCACCTTCATGACTGACCCTAACTTGATTGGTATTGGCGTCCTCATAACTCCATAACTCGCGACGCTGCGAGTTACCCCAGCCGCTCGAAGATTCCCGCAGCGCCCATGCCTCCGCCGACACACATGGTCACCATGCCGTAACGCGCTTGCCGACGCCGCATTTCGCCGAGCAGAGTCGCTGTGAGTTTGGCTCCCGTACACCCCAGCGGATGGCCGAGCGCAATGGCTCCGCCGTTCACATTCACTCGCTCCGGATCGAGGCCCAGAGTACGCATCACAGCCAACGATTGCGCGGCGAAGGCCTCGTTTAATTCGATCAGTTCGATCTGGTCCAACGTGAGTCCGGCGCGCTTTAGAGCTTTGGGGATGGCCGTCACCGGGCCGATGCCCATCTCCTCCGGCAGGCAGCCGGTCACGGCGTAGGCCACCAATCGGGCAAGCGGCTGAATGCGCAATTCGCGGGCTCGTTCGGCGTTCATGAGCACCACGGCAGCGGCGCCATCGGAGGTCTGCGAGGCGTTTCCGGCTGTCACGGTCCCTTGTGCGTGAAAAGCCGGCTTGAGTTTCGCCAAGGCTTCGGCGGAGGTATCTGCGCGCGGGCCTTCATCAGCGGCAAAGACCTTTTCTGTGACCACCGGCTTGCCCGCCTTCGTGCCTGCTACTGCGCTCGTCACCGTCACTGAAACCAGTTCATCGGCGAATCGTCCGGCTTGTTGGGCGGCTAAAGCCCTCTGGTGGCTGGCCAGGGCGAATGCATCCTGGTCCAGGCGCGAGATGTTATAGTGGCGCGCGACTCGTTCGGCAGTGAGGCCCATGGTCAGCAGAGAGGCCGGGTAGTGTTCGGCGAGCCAGGGATTGGGGCTGGGTTTGAGGCCTCCAAATGGCAGCATGCTCATGGTCTCGGCTCCGCCCGCGATTACGACCCGGTCGCCACCCACGCGAATGCGCATATCCGCCTGTGCTATGGCCTCAAGCCCCGACGAGCAAAGCCGGTTCACGGTTACGCCGGGAACCTCAACGCGAAGGCCCGCACGCAGCACAGCCCAGCGCGCCATGTCCCAGCCGGACTCGCCCTCCGGCTGTGCACAGCCGAGAATCACGTCGTCCACTTCGGCCCTGTCCAGGGCTGGAATGCGGTCCAAAGCTGCACCGATGGCGAGGGCCGCCAGATCGTCTGGACGGGTTGTGGAGAGTGCGCCCTTGGGGGCGCGGCCAACAGGCGTGCGGACGGCGCTGACGAGTACGGCTTCGGGCATTGCGGTGCTCCTTCTGGATCATGGCGATGGGGCTTGAGGTTTCCCACCCTTGCGCTGGAAAGACGCGCAAGGATGGGGCACCCAGCGAAGGTGTCGCGCCCGGCAATGGTTAATCCGGCGTTTCGAGTATGGTCCAGGCGGCTTTGGAATAAAAGTGATAGATGGTGCGATGATCCACTACCGAATCGGCCAGCGCGTCATGATCCAAACGGGCAGGAGGATTTTGCAGGCTGATTTGTGCCTCATGCACTTGCCGCGGCGACGCAGGGTCGATGCCCCAGTTGAACCCCAGAACACCGCTTGGGTCATGGGCCTGCAGCCGCTGAACTTCAGGCACCGACGCTAAGACAACTGGCTGAGGCTCGGCTTGTCCCGCATTCTGTCCCGGTCTCTTCTGTGCTGCATCGTCGAAGAATACCAGCAGCGAGACTGTCCCTTTCACGGAGCAAAGCAGCGCCCAATCGTAAGAGCCGGGATACTCCAGGCTGGCATGAATCACATTCTCCGGATGGTGCGCCTGGTAGGTTTGCGGAATTGCGCAGCCGCGCCGATTGAGTATCTCCACTAAATCCGCGGGAAGTTCTGGAAAGGAGCTGACCGGAAGATGGCGAATAAGATAAGGCGTTGACTGCCCGGCTACCACGACCTTGCCCGATTCCGTCAGCGGAGACGGCTTCTGTCCTGCTGGCTGCGGGCTGTTCTGACCATCCGCTGCGAACGATCCCATTGTCAGCACTGCGATAGCCAGCGAATTGAGTCTTTCTCTCATCGCTAGTTCCGCAGCGGCTTTCCGGTCTTCAGCGTATGGCCGATTCGCTCTTGCGTCTTGCGCTCGCCGCAGAGAGAAAGAAATGCTTCGAGTTCCAGGTCCAGCAAGTATTGCTCGCTCACCAAGGTGCCCGCCGTGACGCGGCCGCCGCAGAGGATGTAGGCCGCCCAGCGCGCCACCTTCTGGTCGTGCTCCGAGGCGTAGCCGGCTTCGCCCATCAGGAATACTCCTGTCTCGAGCGTGGCCAGCGATGCCGTGCCGGGTGCTGGAATCTGCGTCCGCGGTTGGGGAGCGATGTAGCCGGTTCCGGCCAGCGCGGCTGCCTGGGCCTTTGCGTCCAGCAATTGGCGTTCACGGTTCAGAGTGATTCGGTCTGCCGGGACGAGCATCCCCAAAGGCCGCGCCTCGGCTGCCGAGGTGGAAACCTTGGCCAGGGCGATCGTCTCGAACACGTGCTTCAGTGCTGTGCCCATTTCGGCCGATTGGGCGAATCTTGACGGCGGGTCTTTCGGGTCAGGCGGTGCAAGCGCGACCGCTTGATCGAAGGCGCGCAGCAGCATCTCCTTGGTGCCGCCGCCAGCGGGAATCAGCCCCACGCCAGCCTCGACCAGCCCGATGTAAGTCTCCGCATGCGCTTGGCGACGTGTGGCGTGCAGGCAAATCTCCGCGCCGCCGCCGAGCGTCAATCCGAAGGGCGCGGCAACCACCGGACGCGGGCAGAACTTGATGGCTGCTGTCATCTGCTGGAAGCCGTGAATCACTGCGGCCAGCTCGTCCCACTCGCCCTCCTGCGCAGCCAGCAGAAGCTGCATAAGGTTGGCGCCGACGGAGAAGTTTTCCCGGTCGCTGGCGATCACGAAGCCGGCAAAGTTGCGCACGGCGTCGGAGTCCGGCTTGAGCACGGACGAGATCATGGCCAGGACATCGCCGCCGATGGCGTTCTTGAGTGAGTGGAGCTCGATGCAGCCGATGCCATCGCCAAGGTCGATCAGCGAGGCGCCCGCATTGCTCCGGACCACACCGTGCGTGCGGCGGAAATCTGCAACCCGCGCATGGCCCGGCTGCTGCAGAACTGGCTCCCACTCGCGCGTGGCCGGACTGTAGCATTGCGGGCCGTCGGGCGAGTACCAGGAAACCGTGGCGGATGAGTTGCCTGGCGCCTGGCCGGAGTCGAGCAAATCGTCGACGCGCTGGCTCACCGGCAAGCCCATGGCCTTCATCCGTCTTACGGTAGACGCGACGCCGGCCGCATCCCACATCTCAAACGGACCGAGCTCCCAGTTGAAGCCGGCGCGCATGGCGCTGTCGATCGATGGCGCGTCGGTGGCAACTTCGCCGATCCGGTCCGCGGCAAAGTTCCAAAGCGACGCGAGAAAGGGCCAGAGGAACTTTGCGGCCTTGTCTTTGGCTGGATCATTGGCCAGGAGCAGCCTTAGCCGCTCCTTGACCGATGCGGCGTTTTTGGCCATTTCGAGGGCCGGCAGTGCGGGCTTGGCTGCTGGCCGATATTCCATCTTTCCCAAGTCGAGCACCAACCGAGCATCTTTGCCATCGGCGCCGCGGCTTTTCTTGTAGAAACCTTGGCCAGCCTTATCGCCCAGCCATCCGCGCTTCACAATCTCTTCCAGACCCTGAGAGAAGCTTCCCTGCGTGACGCCCTGGGGGAAGTTCGCCGCCACATGCGCCAGGATGTCAATGCCTACCATGTCCGCCAGGCGGAAGGTTCCGGTGCGCGGCCAGCCAATGGCTGAGCCGGTCAGCGCGTCCGCTTCCTCGATGGTCAGACCCTGTTCAAGCATCAGATTGGCGGCGGTAAACATGACCGCGACGCCGATGCGATTGGCGATGAAGTTGGGCGTGTCCTTGGCAAAGACGACTTGCTTGCCGAGATTTCTGTCAGCAAAGGCAGCGAAGGCAGCCACCACGGCGGCATCGGTTTCGGCAGTCGGAATGATTTCGAGCAGGCGCATGTAACGCGGCGGATTGAAGAAGTGCGTGCCGAAGAATCGATCACGGCGTGTGGCCAGGCCAGCCGCGATCTGCTTCACGGGAAGTCCAGATGTGTTGGTGGTTAGCACAGCGTGGGGCGCAAGATGCGGCACAACCCGCGCCAGCAAGGCTGTCTTGATGGCCAGGTTCTCGGCCACGGCCTCGATGACCCAGTCGCAGCCAGCCAGCTTGGCCAGGTCATCGTCGAAGTTGCCCGGCGTCACCAGCGAGGCCAGCCCCGGTTCAAAGAACGCTGCCGGTTTGGCTTTGCCCAATGCATCGATCGCACCCTTCGCCAGCCGGTTGCGGTCGCCTTCGCCCGCTGGAACCATGTCGAGAAGCAGGGCGGGAATCCCGGCGTTGGCCAGGTGAGCAGCGATGCGCGAACCCATGGTTCCAGCACCCAATACGGCTGCGCGGCGAACCAGAAAAGGTTGTGCGGCGGGACTGGCGACGGGAGTTGCAACCGGTGCGGCGGTCGTCATGAGAAATCTCCCTCAAGCGGCTTCGACTGCAGGAGCCTGCACCGCGCGGAAACCATCGCAGCATACGGAAGCGCGCCGGGCCGGGTCAAGGCGCCTACGGGCGACATCGGGCCGGACGCCATCAGAGCTTCTTGCGCAAGGTTTCAAAGATCAGATAGCCGATGATGGCGGAAACCATGGCAATGGTGAAGTTTGTTTGAGTGAAGATATCGCGCAAGGCAAACACAAAGGTCTTGGCATGCCGGTTGGATGCGGTGAACTCGCCCATCAGCAAGTTGGAATAAAACAGAAAAATAATAAACGCGACTTCGATGACTGCCCGCAAGATGGACGTTCGGCGCCCGCGATCTTTCCAATTTGATTGCATCGAGTCTCTAACGTAGCAAAGTTCTGCGCCATCCGACGCGCCAGTCTTGGTTCTTGGCTGGTGGCTGCAACCATTCCCGGCCCGATTGCGTACCTTTCTCAGTCAGCAAAAAATGGAGACATTATCCATGAAGAATCGATCCGTACCCGCCGACATCGTGCTTCCTCATCTTGTTTATCGAAATTTGCCCCAGGCTTGTGCGTGGCTTGCAAGGGTGTTTGGATTCACCGAGCACTTCCGCTACGGCGATCCGGTGGGCGGCGTGCAAATGTTCCTGGGTGAGGCATACGTCATGCTGCACGGACCTGGCCAGCACTCCCAAAGCCCGGCAACGCTGGGATATGGAACCCAAATGATTACCGTCTTTGTTGCCGATGTCGACGCGCACTATCGGAAAACTGTCGAGGAAGGCGCAAACGTTTGGGAGCACCTGCACGAAACCGAATACGGAGAACGACAATATGGCGTTGATGACCTTGACGGGCATCGGTGGCTTTTCGCGCAGCACGCTCGCGACGTAAGCCCGGAGGAATGGGGAGCGGCAATCGCGTCACCATCGGCTTGACGTCGTGCGAGCGTTCACAGGCCGTTCTTGCCTTCATTGCCTGGCGCCGGGTTTGACCCCTCTCGGGGCGGGGCACTAGCTTGGAAGAGAGAGATCGTTGAAGGAGATTGGATGTCAAGCAGAATGCGAACTGCGGCACTGGGTCTGGGACTGGTGGTCATGGCCTTTGCCGGCGACCCGAAAACTCAGGCTCAGGATTTGAAAAGCTTTGAACAGAAGACAACCACCAAGGTGCTTCCCAACGGTCTCACCATCATCATTTGTGAACGTCACGACGCGCCCGTCTTCAGCTATTCCACATTCATTGACGCCGGCGATGTGAACGACCCATCCGGCGAGAGCGGCCTGGCGCACATGTTCGAGCATCTGGCCTTCAAGGGAACCAGCCAGATCGGCACCACGGAC
This sequence comes from Occallatibacter sp., assembly GCA_049513795.1. GTDB lineage: Bacteria > Acidobacteriota > Terriglobia > Terriglobales > Acidobacteriaceae > Telmatobacter. The sequence continues at coordinate 7,643 of JBEKVS010000166.1, forward strand.
TACGCCGCCGAGAAGGTGGCGCTGGCCAAGGTGGAAGCGGCCAACGACGCCTATGAGGCTGAGTATCTGAAGGCTGTCGGCCGCGATCCGAAAAAGCTGGTCGAGTTGAAGAAGGCCTTTACCGAGGCGCAGGCCGAGGCGCACAAGTTTGTCATTCCCAACCAGTTCACGGATATTGCGGAACGCAACGGAGCCGAGGGGTTGAACGCGGAAACCGCCCTGGACAACACCATGTACTTCTGGTCCATGCCCGAAAATCGCCTCGAGCTGTGGGCGTGGATGGAAAGCAGCCGCCTGGCCGACACCGTGCCGCGTGAGTTCTACAAGGAGCGCGATGTGGTGCTTGAAGAACGTCGCATGCGCACCGATTCCAACCCCGAAGGGCGGCTCTTCGAACAGTTTCTGGCTACCGCCTATGTGGCTCACAATTACGGGCGAAGCGGTGTCGGATGGCCCAGCGAAGTGAGCCAGATCAACGCCACCGAGGCCATGGCCTTCCACAAGAAGTATTATGTCGGATCGAACATCGTGGTGGCCGTGGTGGGCGATGTGAAGACCTCTGAAGCCATGCCGGTGCTGGAGAAATACTTCAGCCGCGTGCCGGGCGGCCCCAAGCCGGAAGAGATGACGACCGTCGAGCCCAAGCAGTTCGCCGAAAAGACGGTGGTGATCCGCGACCCCAGCCAGCCCATTTATGTGGAGGGCTACCACCGGCCCAACTATCGCGACCCTGACAGCGCCGTCTACGACGCCATCAGCGACATTCTCTCCAATGGCCGCGTCTCGCGGCTCTATCGCAGCCTGGTGCGCGATCAGCAAATTGCCGCCGTGGCCGAGGGGGTAAGCCCTTATCCAGGCGAAAAATATCCCGGGCTGTTCGTCTTCTTCGCTGCTCCGCTGCCCGGCCACACGCCGGAGGAGATGCGCGACGCCATCCACAAGGAGATTGACAAGCTCAAGGCCGCCGACGTGACGGATGACGAACTTGCCATGTACAAGACACGCAGTCGCGCCGACTTGCTGCGCGGCCTGGCCGACAACCAGGGGTTGGCCAACGATCTGGCCGAATACCAAACCCGCTATGGCGATTGGCGCGAGCTGTTTCTGCAACTCGACAAAGTCGACAAGGTGACCAAGGCCGACATCCGGCGCGTGGCTAACCAGGTATTTGTGTCGACCAACCGCACTGAAGCGTGGACAGAAACGGCAGCGCCTCAGGCGCCCGGTCAGAAGGCGCCGGCGAAAGACGGAGGCGCGGAATGAACATCTTTTTTCCACTAGGCACAGAGCGCGGCGCTTTGAAAGGTCACGGCTTTAGCCGTGCCACACAACTCCCAAAGAAGGACACGGCTTTAGCCGCCGAGGGAACGGGGATGAATGGAAAGAACCGCCCTCAGGGGCTAAAGCCCTCGAGTTTTTCGGCTCCCCAAGCGGCACGACTGAAGTCGTGCCCTTTCAAAGCCGCCCAGCTTCTTGTTCAGCTCGGCCTTTTGACAACCGGGGCAGCCATGCTCGCCCCATCCGCGCTTCCTGCTCAGCAGGCGAAGCCATGGGAACAGATCCCCATTCCCAAGCTGCACGAGTTCAAGCCGCAACAACCCAAGCGCATCGAGCTGAAGAACGGCATCGTGATCTTTCTGCAAGAGGATCATGAGCTGCCCTTCGTCTCGGGCGCAGTCCTCATCCCCGGCGGCTCGCGCGACGAAAGCCCCGCCAAGGCTGGCCTTGTTGGCCTCTACGGCCAGGCGTGGCGGACCAGCGGAACCGCCAAGATGGATGGCGACGCCCTCGACGATCTTCTCGAGGCCAAAGCGGCGCACATCGAGACGGTTGGAGATGAAGACTCGACTGCGCTGTCCTGGGATTCGTTGAAGGGCGACGCTGACCAGGTCTTTGCGCTCGCGCTGGACTTGTTACTGCATCCGAAATTCAACGCCGAGAAACTGGAATTGGCCCAGCAACAAGAGGCAACGGGCATCGTGCGCCGTAATGACGACGAGTCGGCCATTGCAGAACGTGAGTCAGCCAAGCTGGTTTACGGTGTCAACAGCCCCTACACGCGGCAGCCGGAACTGGCTACCATCGGCGCCGTTACGCTGGACGACTTGCAGGCCTGGCACGACCGCACCGTAGGCAATGGAACGGAGGGCGGCGGCAAGTTGATCGTTGGCATCAGCGGCGACTTCGACTCGGCAGCCATGGAAGCAAAGCTGCGCGCTGCCTTTGAAGGGCTTCCACAAGCGAAGGCGGAGCCGCCGCGCCACGACGTTTTCAACGGCCCCACGCCGGGCGTCTATTTCATCAACAAGGAAGACGTAAACCAGTCGAACGTGGAGATTGTTGGCCTGGGGACCGACCGCCGCAACCCCGATGTACCCACGCTGGCAATCATGAACGAAATTCTCGGCGGCGGCTTCGCCAGCCGGCTCTTCCAGAAGGTGCGCACCGAGTTGGGGTTGGCATATGCCGTCGGCGGCGGAATCTCTTTCGCCTACGACCATCCCGCGCAATTCCGCGCCGTAGTGATCACCAAAAGCCCCTCGACCGTGGACGCAACGAAGGCGGCGCTGGCGGAGATCGCCGGCCTCACCTCAAAGCCATTCACCCAGGAAGAGCTGGCCCGCGCCAAAGACAACATCCTCAACTCGTTCCTCTTCCGTTACGACACGCGCGATAAAGTCCTGGCGGAGAGCGAGCGTCTCGAGTTTTACGGGTACCCGGCAAACTACCTCGAGACTTACAAGGCAGCGCTTGAGAAAGTGACCGTCGCTGACCTGGAGGCGGGCGCAAAGAAGTATATCCATCCCGACAAGCTGGCGGTGCTGGTGGTCGGCAATGCGGCCGAGATCAAGCCTGGCCTGGACGAGCTGAACCTGGGCCCGGTGCATCCGATCGACATCACCATCCCGCAGCCCGGAAGACCCGCTGGGGAAGAGAAGAAGCAATGACGATTGCCGATTTACACCGCGACTGCCGGGTGCCCGATCCTTGCCACGTCCCAGCTCGTGTGGCAGGGGCGGGAATGCGCGGACCTCGACAGGAATCGCGTGATGGGCATTAATTCCTCGGTGTCCGGCGCAAAACTCGCCATCGTTATCATGGCTGCCGGCAAAGGCACCCGCCTCAAATCGCGCCGCCCCAAGGTGCTGCACGCCGTTGGTGGAAAGACCTTGCTGAGTCATGTCATCTCAGCCGCCAGCAAGATCATTTCACCCTCCGACATCTATGCGGTCATAGGTCACGAGGCCCAGACGGTGAAGGCTGCGGTCGCAGATTCCGGAATCAAGTTTGTCGACCAAACCGAACAGCGCGGGACCGGCCATGCTATTCAATGCGCGAAGGATTCCATCGCCGGCTATGAACATGTCCTTGTCCTCTCCGGCGATGCACCCCTGATCGAACCGGAAACTCTCGCCGCGCTATGGAAGTTTCACGAGTCGCATCAAGCCGCCATGACTCTCACTTCCGCCGAGCCGCAACAGCCATTTGGATACGGCCGGGTGATACACCCGGCGCATGATTCGCTCGATGTTCTAGCTATCGTCGAGCAAAAGATGCTCAACCCGGATCAGTTGTCTCTCCGCGAAGTCAATATGGGGCTCTACGCATTTCAGACCGCGCCGCTGCTGCGCCATCTCGGCAAGCTCACCAGCGACAATCCCCATGGCGAGCTCTACCTGACCGACATGGCGCAGGTGCTGCACGCCGCCGGCGAGCGGGTGGTGGCCTTCAAAGCACCAAATGCGGATGAACTGCTGGGCGCCAACACCATCGCCGAGATGATGAATCTGGATGCGCAACTTCGTCTTGCAACAGCTCGGCGACTAATGGCAGCGGGTGTCACCATCTTCCGGCCTGAGACATGCGTCATCGACTCCGAGGTTGAAGTCGCACCAGATACCATCATCGAGCCGTTCGTTCAGCTACTTGGCCGCACGCGCATCGGTTCCGACTGCCAAATCCGTTCGTACTCGGTGGTTGAGGATTGCAGCCTCGGCGACGATGTGCTGGTGCGCCAGAACTGCGTGCTGGCTGGCAGTTCTATCGAAAAAGGCTCCAAGATCGGCCCCTTCGCGCACCTGCGGCCGGGGTGCGAGATCGGCGAAGAGGTGCACATCGGCAATTTTGTCGAAGCCAAGAAGGCCAGACTGCACAAGGGAGTCAAGGCGGGGCATCTTACCTATCTCGGTGATGCCGAGGTTGGTGAGGGAACGAACGTCGGGGCAGGCGTCATCACCTGCAATTACGACGGCATCCAGAAGCACACCACGAAAATCGGCAAGAATGCGTTTATCGGCAGCGACTCCACTTTGGTTGCGCCGGTCGCGGTGGGAGATGGGGCGTACATTGGCGCCGGCTCGTGCATTACAAAGGACGTAGCCGCGGGCGCCCTTGCCGTAGCCCGCGCTCATCAGGTTGCCAAAGGGGGCTGGGCAAGCTCCCGACGCGCCAGACATCAGGAGCCGCAGCGGTCACAGAGCGAGGCGGGAGCGGTCTCGTCCAACCCCGACCCGAGCAAATGAGGGATTGAAGCAAGCAATATGACTATGGTTCCCCAAACAAGAGGG
>JBEKVS010000167.1:0-13738 GCA_049513795.1 Occallatibacter sp.
AGCTGCTCCGACCAACTCCTCCGTGTTACCAAATCGGCCCATGGGTGTTCGCATCAAAAGTTCCTGCCCGCGCGGAGTGCTGTCTAGCAACTGTGCGTTGAGTTCCGTGCGGAAGACGCCAGGAGCGATGGCGTTGACATTCACACCGCGTCTCGACCACTCGACTGCGAGTGAGCGGGTTAGCGAAGCAACACCGGCCTTACTCGCTGCATAGGCAGCGACCTCATGCAGAGCGACGAAGCTATTTAGCGAAGCGATGTTGACTATGCGGCCGTACCCTCTTTCAAGCATAGCGCCGCCAAAGACCTGGCATGCACGCAATGTTCCATTCAGGTTTGTGTCAAAAATTGCGCTCCACTCTTCCTCCGGCATAGTTAGTGTTGGGGCGCGCTTTATTCTGCCGGCACAGTTGATGAGAATATCGACTCTTCCAAAGTGTTGCAAAACGGCGGCTAGCAATCGCTCAAGCGAGGCGCGGTCGCACACGTCGGAAGGGAGGCGGAGCGTCCGGCGGCCGCGTGCTTCAATCTCTCCCGCGGTTTCGTCGACTTGTTGCTGACGGCGTGAGCTGGCAATAACATGCGCACCGGCCTGGGCCAAACCAATTGAAAGAGCGTGGCCAATTCCGGAGGTGCCGCCCGTTACCACCGCGACCTTATCTTCAAGACTGAAGAGCTGCGAACCCATGTGTTTACCTTTCATAGCCGGCTGCGATGGGCCCAGAGGCCGAGCCCCGGATTGCCAATAAAGAAAATCTTTTCGCCGCCAATCTGGTTATATCCCTGACCAAGCTTATCTAAGTTATAGCGCTCAAGCATCGAATTCAGATCCGCGTATTTAAATCCGACACCTTCAATCTCTTCCCGCGTCAGGTGGCCGGGGCACCAGGTTATTTGGAAACGCCCGTCTGAAGATGCGTGGATGAGGTGTGCGGCGGCGCCAAGGTCGTCGGCGAGATCTGGGTTCGCGTCTACTGCGGCAAGTGTCGCTGGGGTGCCGCGGTATCCGTATTTGCGAATCATTGCGTCAATGGTCTTATCTTCTCCAAATTCCTTCACGCCGGGTGCGAGAATAATAAGTTCTGCGCCGTCGGCCAGAGCCATACGCGTGCGATAGACTGCCTTGTTGCCAAGCCAGGTGGAATGAAACTCGAGTGGATCGAGATAGACGACCGCCTTGTGAATAGGCTGATCGACTATTTCGAAGTTGACCTTGAGGCTGAGCTCAGCAGCCAGATGAAAGCACTCAGAGTCATCGCCGATAAAGAGGCCACGCACAGCCAGTCCGCCTTCGGCTCGACGTCCGACGACGGTCAAAACATATACGATGGGCATCGATCGCAAGAAATGATCGGCAGCGAAATTGAGCACAGAGCGCACGGGGTTCTCAGCGCGACCCATGATTCGCTCCATTCCGTAAACAGCGCCAAGAAAGTGGCTGCGGTTGATCCCTTCCCGGCCGCCGGTGCCAATAAGGATGTTCTTCGTATAGTTCGCCATTCCAATCACTTCGTGCGGAACGACTTGACCGATGGAAAGAATAAGATCGAAACCGCCGCGCGAAATAAGTCGATTGACTTGCGCAGGCCAAGCATAAGTGACTTTGCCTTCGGATTTCTCGCGGACAAAATCGGCTGGAACCTCGCCAAGAGTATCAATGTCGGTTCGCCAGTTATGAACATGAAAGAGATGATTTGGTACTTCTCCGAACATGTGAGTCAGCTGATCGTGGCGCATTGGCGTGTGTGTTCCCAGCGCAGGGAGAACCGCCTTGAGCCGGTCGCCAAAGAACTTCCATGCGTACCGGGTGAGGTCCCCGGCGCGCGAATGTTCACGGCTTTGATCGGGAGGGACAGCTAACACGCGGTGCCGGGGTCCCAATTTAGAAAGAGCTTCTGCCAAAAGCTGATTCAGATGTTCCGGCGAGAGATCGGTTTCCGCACTTCCGATGCTGCAAAAGAGGCTCATGCCAGCGACTCCACCTGCTTAAGACCCGGTGCGAGAAGGACCATGATCAGCAGAGCGACCAGGTAAGCGCTCGCAGCAATGGCGAACAAGATGGCATAGCTATCTGTGACCTTCAAAATGTATCCTGCGGACGTTGCGAGAAGGAATCCGCCGACAGACCCTGCCATGCCTCCAATCCCAGTGACCGACCCGACTGCGCTGCGTGGAAACATATCCGCCGTCGTCGTGAAAAGGTTGGCAGACCAGCCCTGGTGCGCACCTGCGGCAACGCTAAGCAGTGCGATAGCTGCCCACTCCGAGTGAAGATAGTTGATCAGGAAGACAGGGACGACCAGGCAGGCACACAAAAGCATCGCCGCTAGACGCGCGTTCGCGGCCGACAATCCAAACCGACGAAAGGGCGTGGGCAGCCAGCCCCCGCCAACGCTGCCGATGGCAGAAGCGTTATAGACAAGAACAAGTGGCAGCCCAAGGTGCATCAGATCCAGGTGGAAATTCTTGCTGAAGAAGGACGGAAGCCAATAGAGATAAAACCACCAGATAGGATCGGTGAGGAATTTGGCGACAGCAAAGGCCCACGTCTGGCGAAGGCCCAGTAACTTGACCCAAGGAGTTGAAGGGCCCATTTGTGCGGCGGCGTCGCGATAGATGTGGCGTAACTCGGCGCCGGTGAGGGTGGGGTGGTCAGCCGGCTTGCGATATTTCTGGAACCAGAAACAAATCCATAATGCACTAAAGATGCCAGTGGCAAGAAACGCCGCGTGCCAGCCATAGTGGATCGTCACCCATGGAACGATGATTGGCGCGAGAATGGCGCCAAGGTTTGCGCCTGAATTGAAGATACCGGTCGCGAGCGAGCGCTCACTTTGCGGGAACCATTCTGCCACAGTCTTGATGGCGGCAGGGAAGTTGCCTGATTCGCCGAGGCCCAGTGAGAAGCGGGCAATGGCAAACTCGATGACGGAATTTGCGAGTGCATGGCCCATGGCGGAGAGGCTCCAGACAGCCATGATGACCATGTAACCGATCCGCGTGCCAACTTTGTCGACAAAGCGCCCGGCCGCAAGCAAGCCTAGCGCGTACGCAATTGTAAAAGCGCCTACGATGTAGCCGTAGTCGACTTCTGTCATGCCGATCCCGTGTTCGGCGATGGGTTTCATGAGGGTGGGTTTTAGAATTGAGATAACTTGTCGATCCATGTAATTGATGGAAGTGGCAACGAAGAGCATGGCAGAAATGGTCCAACGCACGCGACCAATCCTATCGTTCGCGGAAGGCGTCTTTTCGACAAGTGTCAGGCGCGCATTTGTGTTCGGCATCCTCGCCCTCCTTAGAGCCGGTAGGCCTGTTTTACCAGGCTGTAAGTCAGGGCGTGGGCGACTTCGAAGGCTTCGTCTTCCGCAAGACGATGCTCCGTAACGAGCTTTGCGAGAAATGCGCAGTCCGTGCGGCGCGCAACATCGTGGCGTGCCGGGATGGAAAGGAATGCGCGCGTGTCGTCATTAAACCCTACCGTGTTATAGAATCCTGCGGTCTCTGTAGCCAGTTCGCGAAAGCGAAGCATTCCATCCGGGCTGTCATGAAACCACCACGGCGGCCCAAGACGCAGACATGGGTAGTGCCCTGCAAGAGGAGCTAACTCGCGGCTGTAAGTGGACTCGTCAAGCGTAAAAAGAATAATCGTCAAGTTAGGCTCGTTGCCAAAACGGTTCAACAACGGGCGCAACGCATCGACGTAGTTCGTAGAACGCGGAATGTCAGCGCCAATATCGCGGCCGTAGCGCTCATAAAGGGCCAAATTATGGTTGCGCACGCTACCGGGATGAATCTGCATGACCAAATCATCCTCAATGCTCATTTGTGCCATCTCAGTGAGCATCTGGGCGCGAAAAAGCTCCTGTTCCTGGGCGTCGGAACAGCCAGTGAGGACGCATTGAAACAGCGCCTCTGCTTCAGTATTGGTCAGATCAGCAGTCTGCGGAGTGGGATGCCCGTGATCGGTTGCTGTGCATCCGAGCGCCTTGAATCGGCTTCGAGCTTTGCGGAGCGCGCTTAGATAGCCCGACCACCTGGTCGTGTCCTCTTTCGTCTGGTTGCCTAGCTCCGCAATGTTGGCCACAAAACCGGCAAACTCCGGATCGATAACCGAGTCGGGGCGAAAGGTGGGTAAAATCCGCGCCTTCCAATTCGAATCGTGGATAGCCTGATGGTCGGCAAGTAAATCAAGTGGGGAGTCAGTCGTAGCGAGGACTTCAAGATTGAATCGTTCAAAAAGTGCACGCGGCAGGAACTCGGGAGTTGCTAGCTTCTCGGAAATAATGTCGTAATAGAGGTCGGCGGTCGATTCACCGAGTCGATCAGCGAGGCCAAAGAGTTCATGGAAGGCGAAGTCAAGCCACATCCGCGTAGGCGTTCCACGGAAGAGGTAGTAATGGCTGGCAAAGATTCGCCAGACTCCACGCGGATCCTTCAACTCGGGTTGCCCGATTTCCAACTCTTCAAGCTGAACTCCTTGGCTATAAAGCATGCGATATATGTAGTGGTCTGGTTGGACGAAGAGCTTGGCCGGGTCGGGAAAAGGCTCGTTCTTGGCGAACCACGCGGCTTGCGTGTGACCGTGAGGGCTTACGATCGGCAACGCCTTAATGCTCGCGTAGAGAGCCCTGGCCACGCCGAGTGCATGGGGTTCGGCCGGAAACAAACGATCTTCATGAATCATCATAGATTCAACCCTGACTCTTCACCCACGAGCGGCCGCATTCATTACAGATAACCCATACCGGCAAGAACGCCACGCATGTAGGCAAATGATTCGGTAACCCCAGGCATCGGATCGTTTTCATTTATCTCGTATTCAAGATCGACGAACCCTTTGTAATCGGTTTTGATAAGGGCCTCAAAGATTTCACGAATTGGCATTTTGCCTTGGCCAACGGCAACCTGGCTCTCCTTGCTATGAAAATCGGTGAGGTCTTTCATGTGCATGTTGAACAGGCGTGGTCCAATCTCATGGATCGCCTGCACGACGTCAGTTCCAGCACGCACCGTGTGGCCCACATCGATGCAGCATCCAATGCGCGGATCGAGATTTCGCACCAGTTTCAGCACATCCAGCGGCGAAGGCCACACTTTGTCTTCGGGGCCGTGATTATGAATCGCAATGCGGATGTCATACTGCTTCACGAATCTTTCCACGCGCGGGAGCGTCTCAGGCGTAGGGTCGCCGGCAACGATAACTGGAATGCCGGCCCGCTTGCAGTATTCAAATTTGTTGCGGATGTCTTCATCTTCATCCTTGGGAAAGTAGATTGCGCCGGCAGCGTGCAAGTTGACACCAGCGGCAGCATAGTCTGCAAGCGCCTTTGCCTCTTCTCCAGAATCCATGGGCAGGTGATCTTTAACATCTTTGCAATTGAGCGCACTGACTCGAAGTTGTTTCATAAAGCCAATCATCTGCGCACGAGTGAAGTTGCGGAAAGTATAACTAGCGAGTCCCAGATGAATGGGCGTTGGCTTTCCGGTGGCCTGCAAGGGCTCAGCCAATAAGGGCACAGGGCCCCGTACAGCAGATGCGGCCGCGATCAGCGCGCCTGTTTGCACAAAGGTCCGACGTGAGAGCGGTCGATTCATAAACTGCGATACTCCTCTGAAACTCGCAAGGCAATAACTCGGCTATGAGAATGCACATTCACTACAAATGCGGAGCCCATCCTTGCTCATATGCGCGGCCCCAGAATTTCATGGCTGCAGGGTCGTTGAGAATCTTGCCATCGCTTGGGTCAAGGGCAAGCGCACGATTCACTTCCCAGGAGACATTCGAGAGCTGAAGCATGGTCACAGCCACATTTCCGACTGCGATCGGCGAGTTCAGCTTGTCGCCTTTGCGAACCGCAGCAATGAAGTTAGCAAAGTGGAGATCGGTCATCGAATCGCGTCCAATGGTGTCTGATGAATCCGCTGCCTTCTCTGATTTCACTTCGGCGGTCTTGTTCCCCTTGAGATCAAAAACCTCATAGCCACCGCGATCGACAACAACCGAACCGGTGGTGCCCATTATGCAAGATCCGCGGTCGCGCCCGTAAAACTTCATGCCTTGGCAGCACTTACCCTCCCACTCGATGAGTTTGTCGGGATAAGAAAAGCTGGTAAGCAAGGTGTCATAAAATTGCCAGTCATCTTTAAATTGATAACGTCCGCCTGAGGCGGAAACGTGCTCGGGGAAATCGACGCCAAGAGCCCAGCGGCACACATCCACCTCGTGCGTGCCGTTGTTGAGGGTTTCTCCCGTGCCCCAAATCTTGAACCAATGCCAGTTATACGGCTGCACATTGTCCTTATAAGGCTGGCGGGGCGCGGGGCCTTGCCATAAGTCCCAGTCAAGGGTCGCAGGTACTGGTGCTTCCTTGCCCACGCCAATCGATTTCCGCGTATTGCTATACCAGGCCTTGGCGTAGTAGGCGCGGCCAATCAAGCCATTGGCAATCTTGTCGACCACTTCGATGGTGTGCGGCGATGAGCGCTGCTGCGTGCCCATCTGCACCTGTTTGCCATATTTCTTTTGCGCCTCAACCAGCAACGCACCTTCGGCGGGATTGTGGCTGCACGGTTTCTCGACATACACGTGCTTGCCTGCCTGCAGCCCGGCAATGGCCATGGGGGCGTGCCAATGGTCGGGCGCTGCAATGGTGATGGCGTCGATTTCCTTGAGTTGAAGAATGGAACGGAAATCCTTGTCGGTCGCCGGTGCTTCGCCTAACTCGCGCTCGGTTGCATCGGCGAACTTCTTGAGAATATTTGCTTCTACATCGCATACGTGAGAGATGCGAGCAGCGCTCTTGTTGGCCTTTAGCGACGAGAGGTGAGCGTAGGCTCGACTATTCAGCCCAATTACGGCGAAGTTGAGGCGGTCGTTTGAGCCGAGTATTTGAGCATAACTCTTGGCCGTTGAAGCAATGGCCATGCCTGTTGCGCCGACTGCGAGGGTGTCGAGGAATTCACGTCTTGTAACCATTGCTCTACTCCGATGAATCAGCAATTGCTGTGGATGACTGGGTTGCCGTTAAGACTTCGGCGCTCTCGAAGAGCTACAGAGTACCGGAGTCCTGCAGTGCCTTCTTCATTCCGGTCCAACTGATGCGCGTAGACTCTTCCGGTGTCGCGGCTCCGTGCCAGTGGGTTTCAAGGCTTACAGCATCGTGGTATCCGGCTTGACGGAGGTCGCGAAACTGGGCCGTCCAGTCGATGTATCCGGTACCGACGGGCGCCCACTCGATTTTGCCGCTTGCGTTCTTGACTGCGTTCTTTACGTGGCAATGATGAATGCGATTCTTCGGCAGCGCGTCCCATCCAGCAGGGAAGGCGTCGAGTTCTCCGCGCATCACCGCGTTGCCCGGGTCCCAGTTAAGTGCCAGGTTAGGAGCCTGGATTGCATTGAGAGTGCGTGCGGCTTCGCGGCCCGTCGCGGTGTTACATTCAAACTCGTTTTCGAGGACAAGCAAGATGCCATGCTTGCCGGCAATTTCGGCAGCTGAGCGAAGTTTATCGTCGATGGCCGCTCGATACGGCGCAACATCGTCGAGACGCCAAAAGTCAAAGCACCGCACTTTGCCTGTGTCGAATTGCTTGGCCAGGGCGATGGAACGCTCCAGCACTTCATCCTGATGTTTGAAGGCGACCTCCACGGCTCCATGCATATCGCCCTTGGACCCATAAGGAGATCGCGGCGCGTCGGGCCAGTCGGTCTTGAACAGGGGACTTGCGATGTCCGTCACTTTGAGACTGTACTTGGCAAGAATTCTCGTTGCCTCGCTGATCTCGTTCCCGCTCAGGTCCATGACATTCTTGCCCCACATGGAGCGAAGCTCGATCCAGTTGAGCCCGAAGTCCTTTGACACAACCGAGCAAACATGGTCGAAGTCCGGAGAGATCTCGTCGTTGATTACGGCAATGCGGAAGGGAGAGTTTGCTTGCGCAAGTCCGCGCAACGGATTCAATGCAGCGCTCACCGCGGCTAATGTCGCGCCGCTCAAAAATTGTCGTCTTGAAGAGCTATCCATCTCTCTCCCACCGCGGCCGGATCTCCTGCAGGGCAGTTCGGCTTTTGGCATGATGCCCGCCCTTACGTTCGTTGCGCACAGGTCGGTGTTTGTGGTTCGAACAAGATTTTGTTCGAATACCGAACTAACGGTACAGAGAGTCATTGGGCTTTGTCAAGTGGAAATCTGCGGGCGATAAAGGCTGGCGCGAGAAGGGTTGGAGGAATCTATTGGTGAAGTGTGCGAAAAAGATTAGGCATTTCTGAATCACAGGCAGGCCTTTGGATGGGATCGATCCTGCGCGTGCGAGTTCTTATGCGCGCAAAGATGAAACCCTGCCATTCTTGAGGTCAGCGGCCAGAGGACATCCCTTGCAATTTGCAGTTCTGCCGCAGTGCGCCTTTCCCACAGCCACAATCAGTGCATGCGCCTCGTTGAACAGCCGTGTGTGATCGGTCGCAGGGTCGGATGCAAACGCCCCGCGGGTGAGAGTTGCCAGCGACTCGTAACCCCTCCGTCCTGGGTGGGGATCAAGCAACCCATGGCGCACGGCGATGCGGCGCAGATACTCGTCGGCCACCGGGACAGGGTGATTGAGAGCGTAGAGCAGAATCGCGTCCGCCGTTTCGGGCCCCACGCCGGGAAGAGCCAGTAGGCGAAGACGCAGAATTGGAGTGGGCACGGCAGCAAGCCTGGCGAGCGCGCCGGAAAACTCCCCATCGAGCATGCGTACGAAGGCTTTGAGCGCGGCTGCTTTGCGGGTATGAAAGCCGCTGGGCCGAATGAGCCTCTCGAGATCCATAGGGTCCACGGACCGCATCCCTTCGAGCGTAAGAAGGCCGGCCGCGCGAAGGTTGGTCAACGAGCGCTCGACCGCCGTCCAAGCGGTGTTCTGAGTGAGATAGGCGCCTAGAATTACCTCAAACGCGGTTTCGGCCGGCCACCAGTGTTGCGGGCCATAAGCGGCGGCAAGCACATCGTGCATATGTCGCAGCCGGCGGGCGGCATTTTTTTCGGCGTTCCCGGCAGTGGCTTCCACATTCACGGTTCAGAGCCCTCAAGCGGAGAGTCAAGCTGGATCTTCCATTCCAGAATGCGCGCCCGCGCAGCAGCGGCTTCAGCCTGGGACACGTGGCCGGCATGCTGCAGTGAAATGGAAAGCGCTGTGTGGGCCAACGGGTCATGCGGAGTTAACACGGTGAGCGCCAACGCCGCCGCGACCGACTCATTCAGTTGACCGGCGTCGCGTAATGCACGAATCAGCCCGTGATGAGCCTCTACATGTGCGCCGTCGGCTGCAATTGCGGCGCGAAAAGCAAATGCTGCTTCCTCCGGCGCTCCCGCGGTGAGCAGGTCGAGGCCCCGTTGGGAAAGCTCTTCGGCGCTTTGGGAATCGATCATGGCTGGTCTTAGGATAAAGGGTGGAAACAAAGGCGGGGATAATGCCTGGCGGAGCCCAATCGGCCTCCGTGCCTGAGATGCGCCCCGTCAAGATTGGAGGATGATTTGAAGAGTCACACTGAATACATGGTCTTTGAAACAAAGAAGCGGCGGGAGATGGTTCACATCACAGATGAAGTGGAGAAGATCGTGCGCCGCAGCGGCGTGCGCGATGGGTTATGTTTTGTATCTCCCATGCATATCACTGCCGCAGTTTACGTAAATGACCTGGAGGGCGGGCTCATCGAGGATATCGGCAAGTGGCTGGAGGAACTTGCGCCGGCGCGCCCGGATTACAAGCATCATCAGACTGGGGAAGACAATGGCGATGCGCACTTGAAGTCGCTGCTGTTGCACCACGAGACGACTTTGCCAATTACAAATGGCAAGTTGGATCTCGGAACCTGGCAGAGAGTCTTCTACGCGGAGTTCGACGGCCAGCGAAGGAAGCGCGTCATTGTGAAAGTGCTGGGGATCGAATAGCACCGTTAGAGTTAGCTTGGGGCATCTCTGATACAGGCGCGAAGCGCGGGTGCCCTACCCTCGCCGCGTCCTTGCTTTTGCGGCTAGGGTGGGAGGGCAAAAAAGCAAAAGGAGAAGTGCCTCAGGCCCGGTGATGTTGTGATCACAGCCAACTTCGCAGCCACAAGTTAGATCCGGTCAATCCTCACTTGGGTCGCGCCGCGTCCCCTATGTCATAAAGTTGAAATTCGCGAATGGCTGCCGCACCGGTGCTGGAGAGAATGTTGAGTCGGACACGGCTTGTTGTCACTGCGGGAAAGACGTCAATCTTCTTGTGACCGATGGCTTGCGCCGATGCAATGGATTGCCATGCTTTACCGTTCCAAATGTCAATCGAATATTTCTGGATGCGCTGTCCATCATTCAGCCACTCCATAGTTACGGCGCGGTCAAATGTAATCGGCGCAGGAAAGTTGACTTCAAGTTGAGAGTGATGTGACCCCGCCGGCGCCGTCCAGAATGTATCAGGATTGCCGTCAAGCGCAGCGGAAACTTCATCGGGAGCTGGCGCATGTTCCAGGGCCAGGTTGTGTGCGTGGCGCGTTCGCAGAGCCTTCCCGAATTCTTCCAGGCGGGCAACGTCGCTATCGGGTAACAGGCCGCGCCGGTCGGGAGCAAGGCCCAGCATCAATTGCGCGCCATGGCCGACGGTCTGGTCATAAGTTGTGAGTAACTCGTCGAGGCTCTTCAGAGAAGATTCGTCGTTGGGATGCCAGAACCAATGTTCGTTGCGCAGCGGCGTGTCCGCCTCGACAGGGCGCCAGCGAAGATAACCATGGCGGTCAATGACGTTCCAATTCTCGTAGGGAACGCGCCCGCTCTCCGTCCCCACCCAGCGCGCATCGCCGTATTCAAACAGGCCTGTGTCGGCAAATACGATCGTGTTGGGCTGGTAAGTGCGCAGAGTCTCAACAATCTTGGCGAAGTTATAAACATGTCCGGCGCTGCCGGCCCCATCGAGCCAGAACTCGACCAGATCGCCGTAACTCGACGCCAGCTCAGTTAACTCGGCCTGGTAGTAATCGTCATAGGCTGCGGAATCTTTGTATTTCGGGTCGTGGCGATCCCAAGGCGAGAGGTAGACGCCGAATTGAAGTCCGTATTTTCGCGCCGCGCGCGCCACTTCACCAACTACATCGCCCTTGCCGCCCTTCCACGGGCTGGACTTTACGCTGTATGTGGTTTGCTCTGTCGGCCACAGGCAAAAGCCATCATGGTGCTTGGCAACGAGGACCACGTATTTGGCACCCGAATCGCGGATGGCCTTCATCCATTGGTCGGGATCAAATTGAGTTGGATTGAAAACCGAAGGATCGGCCGTCCCATCGCCCCACTCGCGATCGAGAAAAGTGTTGGTAGAGAAATGGATGATCACGCCGAATTCAAGATCCTGCCAGGCAGTTTGTTGTGCGGAGGGTTTCACATCGGAGAAGTTTTGTGGGAAGGCGAAGCTGGTTATCAGCACCAGCGCCAGTACAATTCCAACAGATTTGGCCCTTAAAGAATTCATTCGCGCACTTCGCATCTCAGATAACTCTGGCATTTCATGGGTGGCGAGGCAGGAAACTCCAAATCTGCGGATCCTCTTCGCCCAGCACCCATGAGCAAAATCCCTGAATGCCGCTCTTCTGCACCAGTTCATAGCGGTCCTTAAAGGTGTGCAGGTCGGTGAAGTAGATCCATTCGCGCATCTGATCCCGGTAGAAGTAGAAGTATGCGCTGTGATCCTGCTCATCCCACTGAATCTTGCCATTGTAGGCCGTGGCAAGTTGCAAAGCATTGGGCGTTCCAATGTAATCCGCTGTGGGGTTGGGCTTGTCGACATCGGAGTTGGCTTCATGCGTGGGCGCGCCTGTAAACCAGTGATAGCCGTAAAGCGGAATGCCGAGGGAGAGCTTTGCTTTGGGCACAGTTTGCAAGGCGTAATTCAAATTGTCGTTGGTCCAATCCCAGCCGGCTACGGGCCCAGGCATGGTCCACCGCGTGTGCTGGTCGTAAGTCATCAGGCAGAGCAGGTCAACATAGGTGGCCAGATTGGCAATGTCGTAGGCCCCGCGCCAGTCGGTATAAATCCACTTGGCGAACCCACCTTGTCCGGGATAACCCGGCGCATTGGGTACGGAGGCAATGGATAACTGCAGACCGGCCTTGTGCAAGGCCTGCGCTGAAAGCTTAACCAGCGCAGTAAGTCGATCGCGGTCAAGGTAATCGACGTTTTCCAGGTCGAACTGAATGCGCCTCCGGGTTCATCGACAAGGTGTGAAAGCCCTTCTTGCTGAACATGGCAATGATGGGCATGAGAGGGACCTTATCGTCGTCGGCGCGCTTGAGCACGGTGGGATCTGGAGCGCCCGTGACTAGCCCGTTTTCATCTACCTGATACCAGGTCGGCACGAGCAGATCGATCTGCTTCGAGTGAGCGAGGAAAGAGCGAATCGAGTCGGGATTGCTGGTCATGTAAAACAGTGCTACCGGGTCCGCGGCTCGGCAGGGAAGTGTGGCAATAAGGAATGAGATGGAGAGAATAAGTCGCTTCATGCTGCTCCGATGTCTTGTTCTGTACTTAGCGTCGTGCCAAATCAAGCTACAGCCTTGCCTTCGAAATGCGCTTCAATCTCTTCCAGGGTCTTACCCTTCGTTTCGGGCAGGAAGAAGATGATTGTCACGATGTAGATCACGGTGAATCCGGCGAAGAGAAAGAACATGGAAGAGTAGCCATACTTGCTCACGAAGGGCAAGAAGATTCCCGCCAGAATGGTAGAAACAAGCTGGTTGATGACCAGCGTAATACTCATGCCGTTAGAGCGGATCCGCGTTGGCATCAACTCCGATAAAGCAAGCCATACGCACACGCCCGGCCCCACCGCATAAGACGCCATGAATAAGTACAGGCCAAGTGCCACCACCCAGCCGTGGTCGGCATCGGGTACCTGTCCCAGAATCGCCTTCTGGATTTTGAGCGGCGCAGTCCGGGAAGCATCCAGATCGGCAAAAGGATTCTTGAAGAGTGCCTCAACCTTATTGGCCGGCACGCAACTCTCTCGCGTGATTTGAATGGGCGCGGCCGCGGGGTCGTCGGATCGGACAAAGCTTGTTGCCGCGGCGAAATCGCCATAGGAGTAGATGATTGCCAACGAGGCGCGATCGCTTGAAATCTGCTTGCCTTGATCGCCAATAGCGCCCAGAAACCGGCTTGCCTCAGCCTGATCGAAGTGTAGCGTGAGTTCCTGGCTGGGTCCCACCATCGATTGGACCTGCGAGGCGGCGTCGACGCTGAGTTTCTCGGTCCGCAAAAAAAGAATGCCCACGCCAATCATCGAAACAATGATGCCGCTGGTACCCACGATGAACAGGAACCTGCGCCCCTTGCGGTCAACCAGCATCATGCCGACCATGGTCATGGTGAAGTTAACGATCGTGAATAAAACGTAGCCCCAGTGGGCCTGCAGGTCAGAGAGGCCGCTTTGAAGCAGAATGCCTACGTTGTATCCGTTGATGGAATTGATACCGGTGGCAGTGTTGCAGGCGAGAATGACGAGGGCCAGCAGAAAGGGGATCACGTACTTGCGCTGCAGCAGCGACTCGCGCACGCGCTTGCCTGTGGGAAGCTTCTGCTCGGCCACGCGTGCTGTCTCTTCCATCTCGCGCAGCTCCAAGCCGGCTTGTTCGGCAGAGCGGGAGCGGAGCAGGGCAGAATAGGCCAGGTCTTTCTTGCCGCGGCGGAAGAGCCAGCGCGGCGACTCGCTCACCATGAGGCTGCCCAGCACGAACAGG
>JBEKVS010000168.1:0-12123 GCA_049513795.1 Occallatibacter sp.
CTGAGTTAAACTTCTCCCTGAGAAGTTGCTGAATAAGGCCCGGCTTGCGAAACCAGCATTTGTTCCCGCTCAATCCAGCCACCGAAAGGTAGTCTGCGACGCGGGGGGCCGCATTCAAATCGGGGGCCATGCGCTGTCCCAGTTTCCGCTTCCGCCGTTTCAGCATTAGCTTCCGGAGGATCTGCCTTGAATCGCGGCTTCGCCCTCTTCACCTCGGTTGTTCTTGTCTGCTCGTTCCTTCCCCATCGCTCTGCTGCCCAGTCTTCGCCCGACAAACCCGCTGCGAAGCCACTCACCGTGGAAGCGATCTTCGCGCATGGACCGCTGATCGGGCATCCGCCCGATGGCCTCACCTGGTCGCCCGACGGCAAGCATCTTACCTATCTGGATGGCGGCGAGCTGGTCGACCTCGATCCTGCCACCGGCAAGTCGCATGTGTTCGTCAGCCGCGCCAAGCTGGCCTCGCTCTCCGGCGCCGCGGGCACCGAGACTGACAAGGACCACCGCGAGCGCTACAAGATGGCCAACTACATCTGGGCGCCGGACTCCGCGCACCTGCTCTTCGATTCAAACGGACGGCTGTGGCTTTACGACCTCAAGAACGGCACCGGCGTGCAGGTCGGGTTCACGGGTGCGGCCTCGGGAGACGATCCGAAATTCTCGCCGAATGGGGAGTCGCTCTCGTTTGTGCGCGAACAAAGCCTGGAGATTCTGCACCTGAACACGCCCGGCGCGCCGCCCGTCCTGGCAGCCCAGTCGACCACCTCGGCCATCCTCAACGGCGAAGTGGACTGGGTGTACGAAGAGGAACTCGAGACGCGTAGCAATCAATTCTGGTCGCCGGACTCGAAGAGCCTCGCCTATCTGCAAATGAACGAAGCGGCCGTGCCGGTGTATCCGATCACCGACTGGATTCCCATTCACGCCAAGGTTGATGCGCAGCATTATCCGCAGCCGGGCGACCCGAATCCTGAAGTGCGCATAGGTGTGGTGAGCACCCTTGGCGGCAAGACAGTGTGGATGAAGATTCCCATACACGAAGGCGATGACTACATTCCGCGTTTTGGCTGGGTCGATCGCAAGACGCTCTGGGTGGAAGCGGTCACGCGCGATCACAAACACCGCGACCTCTACTTCGCCGACGCGGTTACCGGACAGTCGCATGTCGTGCTGCAATTGAGCGACGACAAGTTTGTCGACGATAACTACGATGTCTCCGTTGGCTACGGCACCATCGTTCTCACCAACTGGACCGACGGCCATAATCATATCTATCTCTATAGCTACGACCAGAACAACACCGATTCCGGCGCAGCCACATTGGAACGCCAACTGACCAAAGGCGACTTCGAAGTCGCAGACGTTCTCGGCGTAGATCATGCGGGCAAGATGATCCATTACGTTTCGAATGAAGGCAGCGTGCTCGAGCAGCAACTGTGGCAGGTGAACTTCGACGGCGAACGCAAACCGTTGACCAATGCACCTGGGACGCACGAGGGCAACTTCGCGCCGATGGGCGGCGGTTTTGTCGACAAGCATTCGACGCGCATGAATCCGCCTTCGGTGCGCCTATGCCAATCGGCAGACAAGTGCAACACATTTTGGACGACGCGGGCACTGGACTCTTACCACCTGCATGCGCCGGAGCAGTTGCAGGTGAAGGCGCACGACGGGACTATCCTCTATGCAACGCTTCTGCTGCCCGACGGAGCCGGCGATTCAGGCGCGGCCGTCAGTCCAGCGTCCATCCCTCTGATCGTCAATCCTTATGGTGGCCCAGGGCCGCAGGAGGTTGCCAACCGCTGGAGCGACTCGCTGCTGTTTGACGAGCTTCTCGCGCAGCATGGGTTTGCCGTACTGCATGCGGACAATCGCGGCAGCGGCATGCGCGGCCGCGACTTTGCCCAGGCCGCCTATCACAACTTTGGCCCCGTGCAGTTGGAAGACCAGTTGACAGTGGTGGACGCGGCGCTGGCCCAATATCCGCAACTGGACTCCAAGCGCCTGGGATGGTGGGGCTGGAGCTGGGGCGGGACGTTTACTCTCTACGCCATGTCCCACTCCGACCGTTTTCGCGCCGGTGTTGCCGTCGCGCCGGTCACCGACTGGCATAACTACGACTCCATCTACACCGAGCGCTACATGAGCCAACCGGCGGACTTTGCTGATGGCTACCGCGATTTTTCAGTCACCAACTCGGCAGCCAATTTGAAGGGCAACTTGTTGCTGGCGCAAGGTACCGGCGACGACAATGTGCATCTAGAGAACATAGTGCAATACATCCAGAAGCTGATCGAGGCCGGATTGCCTTACGATCTGCAAATCTTCCCGCGCAAGACGCACTCCATCTCCGGCGGCGATGTGCGCGTCGAGTTATTCAACCGGATTCTGCGTTACTTCGAGGAGTACCTGAAACCGACCGCATCCACCGCAGCCGGAGGTTAGGCGTGGACTCGACAATTGGACAAGCCCGCCGCCCAGATGAAGAAGACGTCCGCGCATACCTGATGCAGTGTGAGCGCGCACTTCTCGACCCGGAAGTGCGACGCGATCGCGCGCGGGTCGCGGCGCTCCTGGCAGACGATTTTGAAGAGTTCGGCGCGTCCGGGCGTGTGTGGTCCAAACAGACGGCCCTCGACTTGCTCGCCAGCGAAGTCTACGCACCGCTCACTGCCGACCAGATGCGCTGTGCGCAGATCGCCGAGGATGTCGCACTGGTCACCTACCGCGCCGTGCGCATCGACGAGATAGCGGCGACGCGCGTCGAAACCCTGCGCAGTTCTTTATGGGTTAGGGATTCGGGGAACTGGCGGATGCGGTTCCATCAAGGGACGCGTGTCCCTTGAGATTCGATGGCCAGGAATTCGCCCTGGCAACCTTGAATTGTGCTCCAAGGCCGGCAACTCACGACCCCGGCCGGCTACATTTCGTGGCGGCGGAACAGATCGTCCTTGTCGCGGCTGGGGCAGTTGGAGCAACCCAGGCAGCAAACCAGCAGCACCGCCACTCCTACTGTGACCAGGATGGCGAGAATTCCCGCATTCGTCGCGAACCAATGAATAAGGTGATGCATGTCCAGGACACCCAAATTATGCTTTGCCGATGAGCCCAAGTAGCCGAAAACCCTTGCTTTGAGATCGGCCATCGGTACACCGGAATCCCGGCGAAACAAGTGTATCATCGGCATGTTTTCCGCGTCAGGCCCAGTTTTTCACTTGCGCGAGAGAGAACAAAAAGCGAAACTATAACCAAATTGGAATCGGGCCCAAACCGGGCCACGGTCTGAGGATTTGCCCCATGGTGAACTTGGATGCGCGGGCAAGCAATACCACGGAAGGGGTAGCCGGAACTATCCCTCGGGCGCCGGATCCAACCCCTGCCGAACAGCATTCTCACGAGCCGGAGCTGAACTGGCTGTTTGTCGACTTGAACTCCTATTTCGCCTCGGTGGAGCAGGAGGTTCGCCCTGAGCTGCGCGGCAAACCGGTCGGCGTAGTTCCCATGATGGCCGACACAACCGTTTGCATTGCAGCCAGTTACGAGGCCAAGGCGCACGGCGTCAAGACGGGGACCATGGTGGGCGACGCCAAGCGCATGTGCCCCGGGCTGGTGCTGATCGAGGCGCGCCACGAGCTCTATGTCGACTATCACCACCGCGTCGTCGAAGCGGTCGAGAGCTGTCTGCCCGTTACCGCGGTTTTATCCATCGATGAAATGGCCTGCCGGCTGATGGGCCGTGAGCGTCCCTTACTGGCGGCTCTTGAGCTTGGCCGGCGAGTGAAGGAGCGCATCCGTGAAAAAGCCGGATCGATGCTGGTCAGTTCGGTTGGCCTGGCGACCAACCGCTATCTCGCCAAGGTGGCCAGCGACATGGAGAAGCCCGACGGACTGGTCGCCCTCACCCTCGACATTCTGCCCCAGGCGCTGCGTCAGCTGACCTTGCGCGACCTGCCCGGCATCGGCGCCCGCACCGAGAAACGGTTGAACGAGAGGGGAATCCATACCATGGACGAGCTGCTGGCCCTGGACTGCGAGAAGGCGGGCGACATGTGGGGCTCGGTGTGGGGCGAGCGCCTATGGCACTGGCTGCGCGGCGAAGACTTCGACATGGCCGACACCGAGCACCTGAAGTCGATCAGCCACCAGCACGTGCTGGCTCCCGAGATGCGCACGCCGGAGAAGGCTTATGCGGTGGCCCACAAGCTGCTCCACAAGGCGGCCATGCGTCTGCGCGCCGGAGGGCTGTGGGCCAGCGGCATCGGACTGGCCATCGGCTTTGCCGGACCGCGCGGCGAGAGAGGGCCGGTGAGCAACTTCGGCGTTCCCCGCAACGGTTGGAAGAGCGATCTGAAGCTGAGCGAATGCCAGGACAATCCAACGCTCATTGCTGCCTTAGCGCGCCTCTGGGCAAGCCGCCCTACTGGCGCGGAATTCGAGCATCCCTACTTCCTCGGCGTGCATTTGGATGGTCTGGTGCCGGACCGGTTGCACTCGCTTAATCTCTTCGACGGAACGGAAGACGAGCAAAGCCGCGCCCGCCTGTTAGCCGTCATGGACCAGCTCAACAACAAATACGGCATGAGCACGCTCGCGCCCGCAACTATGCTTACCGCGTACAAAGCGGCCCCAACGCGGATTGCGTTTCATAGCATTCCAGAGTTGTTCTAGCCTGGCCCTGGCTGGAGCCATCTCCAGCGCCACTCGCTGGGCAGGTGAATTCATCCTTTGACAAAACTACCGCTGGCGAACTTTTCTCAAGAAATCGCGTACTCTCTGCATCCCCGTGCTCGCATTCCTGCGGATTAGAGAGTAGACGCGAAAACGATGGCCCACGACAGGCAACCGGATTTTGAACCACTCCCAAGCTTTGAAGGGCTTGTGGACGAGCACCAGTCGATGGTTTATTCGCTGGCGCTGCGGATGACCGGCGACCGCGGCCTGGCCGAGGAGATTGCGCAGGATGTGTTTCTGGAGCTGGATCGCCACCTGGGCAGAATTGAATCCGCCGCGCATGCCTGCTTCTGGTTGCGGCGGGTGACAATGAGCCGGTCGGCGGATGCGCTGCGCAGGCGCCGGGTGCGCGGCCTGGATTTGTGGGTGGAGATGGAAGACGCGGATGGAGCGGTGGCAGAACACAAGGGCTCCAATGGCTCCAATGGGTCAATGCTGAGGACCGGGGGGCTGAGCACCAGCGCGCTCAGCGCCAGGCTGGAACAGTTGCTGGCCACACTGCCCGAAGCGCAGCGCGCGGCGCTGGTGCTTCGCTACCAGGAAGACCTTACGCCGGAAGAGATTGCCGCCACGCTTGAGGCGCCCCTGGCCACCGTGAAGAGCCAACTGCAGCGCGGCTTGAAGCTATTGCGGGCCAAGGCAACAACCCATCTCAAGGAGTTTGTTCGTGGAGCTTGAACCGATGGAGCATGAACCTAATCAAACGGGACCGGACAGCGAGTTTGAGCGCGAATTGCGGCAGGCGTTTCAGCGCCGGCCGGCGCCGCCGGGGTTGAAGCGCAAGCTGATGGAGAAGCGGAAGACTCGCTCGTCTCTCGCCTGGCAATGGGTCAGTTGGCAGCGGCTGGCGGCTACGCTGGTGCTGACCTCGGCTCTGGCTGGCGGCGTTGCCTGGCGCAATCGCGAGGAAAGGCGCAAAGAAGAGGCGGCGCGCGAGCAGGTATTGACGGCGCTGCGCATTACCAGCCGTGCGCTGAACCAGATGAATACTCGGCTTGCTGCCCATGCTCGGGCCGCGGCGCAGGATTGAGGAGAAATAAAGATGCGAAATCGAAGCTTGATTTTACTGTTGACTGCCGGCGCGCTGGCTACCGCAGCGCTGGGGCAGAACTCGTTGCCTGCGCCCTCCCCGATTGAGAAGGACCTGGCCGCGCGCGCTTCCGACGTCACCGAGGTCACGCTGGGCAAAAACATGCTGGCGTTTGCTGCCAAGGTGATGAACGGCAAAGACCAGGACGAAGAGTCCACGCGGCACCTGATCGAAGGACTCGACGGCATCTATGTGCGGGAATATGAGTTCGACAAAGAGGGCCAGTTTTCCGCCGAGGAAGTTGACCAGCTGCGCAAGTACTTCGAGACCAGCGAGTGGACTCCCATCGTGAAGGAGCGGGAGCGCAAGAACAGCGAGAGCACCGACGTGATGGTCAAGCTGGTGAACGGCGAATCGCACGGTATGTTCATTCTGGCCGTCGAGCCGAAAGAGCTGACGATCGTCCTGATTCTGGGCCCCATCAACATGGATGAGCTTGGCGAGTTGCGCGGTATCGGCGGATTGAATTCGCTGGGCGACATTGCCAAGACGGAAAAAATGAAGGAAAAGGAAAACAACAAGGCGGCGGAGAAAGCTGCCGAAAAAGCCAAAGAGCTGGAGAAGAAAGGCGGCAACCAATGAAGCAGTTCCTGTTGATTCCGATTGCGCTTACGGCTCTGGCCGTTCCCGCGGTGGTGGTGGCGAGTAGCGGCGACGACGGGTTTAACGCTGTGGTGCACTCGATTGAGAGCCGCTATCACGTGCATGCGAACCACATTCCTTTTCTGGGGCTTATCAGCTTTGTCTCGCGCAAGGCCAGTCATGGCGCGGTGGGCGGGCTGCACGTGGTGGAAATTGAATCGTTCACGGAACCCATCGATGGCGAGGAACTCAACAGCATGGTCGAGGAGAAACTTGGCCAGGGCTGGGAGCGGATGATTCGCGAAACTAGCAAGAAGGGCAGCCAGCAGACGCTGGTGTTCATTCATCCTGAAGGCGAACGGATGGGCATGTTCGTGGTGGACAAGGATGGCGGCGAGATGGACGTGGTGCAGGTCTCGGTCGATCCCAAACACCTGGACGATGACATCGACCAATACAGGCACCACCATCGCAGCGAAGATCCAACCCCGGACGGTTCGGACTAGGAGCCGTTGGCGATTTGGGGCCGCGGCGTGGAAGAGCGAATCCCCCATGGGCTACTCTGGCGAAGCAAACGGCCTCGAGCCTCGCACGCAGTGCCTAGCCTTCGCCGGCTGCAGGAATCAAGGTAGACACCGGAATCAAGGTATAACTATGCGGCGAGGTTCTAGCTACCTAGACTTATAGCTAGCATGGCCAGCCTCGCACCGACGCCGACTTCGAGTTATCGCGGCCGGGTTGCGCCTTCGCCTACAGGCTATTTGCATGTGGGCCATGCGCGCACCTTCTGGACGGCGTGGCAGCGGGCGCGCGATGCAGGCGGTGCATTGGTGTTACGCATGGAAGACCTGGACCCCGAGCGCAGCCGCTCGATCTATTCTGACGCCGCCATTGAAGACCTGCGCTGGCTGGGCATTCGCTGGCTCGAGGGGCCGGACAAAGGCGGTCCCTACGCTCCGTATGTGCAGAGCCGGCGGCGCTCCATTTACCTGGCTGCATGGCGCAGGCTGCTGCGGCGCGGGCACCTATACCCCTGCAAATGTTCTCGCAAGGATTTGGAGACCGCGCTGGGCGCTCCCCATGAACGCGTAACCGCGGTGACGCAAGGCTCTCTCGGCGGCGGCAAATGGGACCTCGAAGACGACGAGCCGATCTATCCCGGGACCTGCCGCAACCTGCCGGGCAAGGTTCCGCAATTGCCGGCAGCCAATTCGGCCGAAGTTGACTCGCCGGCCGGATTTAACTGGCGATTTCGCGTGAACGACGGCCAGGTAGTTGAATTTGTCGACCGCAATTTTGGCCCGCAGCGGTTTGTGGCCGGCGAGGACTTCGGCGACTTTGTGGTGTGGCGGCGCGACGGCTCCCCGAGCTACCAGCTTGCCTGCGTGGCCGACGATGCGGCGATGGGCATTACGGAAGTGGTGCGCGGCGCCGATCTGTTGAAGTCGACCGCCCGCCAGATCCTGCTCAACCGCGCGCTCGGCTACCGCGACCCGGCATGGTTTCACTGCCGCCTGGTGGTCGACCACAACGGCAGGCGGCTGGCCAAGCGCCACGACTCGCTCAGCGTGCGCGCCATGCGCCAGCGCGGGCTTACGCCCATGAATATCCTGTCGGCGGAGTTGCCGGTCGAGGTCTGAGTGAGCTGGCCCTAACGTTTTCCGGTGGCGCGAACGCGATCCAGCTTCTCGAATAGTTCAGAGATGCGAATCACGATCGGCGTTCCCGGTACCGAAAACTCGTCGCCGGAAAGCCGCTCCAAACCCTTCGAGCCACCACGATAGGCTGCGCGCGCACGTGGGTCGATCACCCAAACATGCTCGACACCGAACGCTAGATACTCTGCTGCCTTCTTGGCCGTGCGCCGTTTGCTATCTTCAGGCGACATGATCTCGATTGCGATCAAGGGAGGATGCGCGACGATGCCATCTGTCGGATCGCCCAGGCGCAGCACGCAAACATCGGGAATGAGGAACTGGCGGGCTGCGATTTGCACCCGCTGCTCGGTGAGCGCGAAGACTCCCCAGGCATCCATGTTGGTGGTGAAGATCGTTCCGATGAAGATTTGCAGGAAAGAATGCTCGAACTCGCCCACGTTACGCTCCACGATCAGGCCATTGTCGTACTCGCAGTCGGGCTCATATCCCGTGGCAAGATACTCGTCCACCGAAATCAATCGGCCGCCGAGCGGCTGTTCGCTGATGGGCTGCGTCGCCATGCTTCAAGTATCCTCTCGTTCCAGCTTAGCCGCAATCACAAGCAGGGAAGGCAGCCAGCCTGGGCCGCTGGCCGCTTTCCTGATCGCTGGAGCCGCATGACTTTGGCCTCAATCTTACTGGTGCCGAATAAAGGTGCCGTTCTGCAATTCGCTCATCGCCTGGCGCAGCTCGGCTTGCGAGTTCATCACGATCGGCCCATACCAGGCCACCGGCTCCTCCAGCGGCTTGCCGGAGACAAGCAGGAAGCGCATGCCTTCCGGCCCGGCCTGGACCACGATTTCGTCGCCACGGTCGAATAGAACCAGCGAGTGATTCTTCGCGTCGTAGACCGCGGGCGCATTGGGATCGACTCCCGACTCAGTCAGCACGGCCTGCGGGTTCGACGCATCGCGGAAGGTTCCCGCGCCGGCGAAGACATAGGCGAAGGCATTGCGCGTCGTCTCCACCTTGATACGCTTGCGCCTGAACGGCGGCACCGAGATGTCCACGTAGCGCGCGGCCACGCTCGATTCCGTGGCAATGCCTTCCACTGGCCCCTGCTGGCCCCAGAATTCGCCGCAGATGACACGTGCCTTGGTCCCGTCATCCTCGCTGACCTCAGGGATGGCGCTTGAAGGAATGTCCTGGTAGCGCGGATCGGTCATCTTGTGCGCGGCGGGCAGGTTAGCCCAAAGCTGGAAGCCGTGCATGCGGCCTTGCGTATCGCCGCGCGGCATCTCCTGGTGCAGAATGCCGCTGCCGGCGGTCATCCACTGCACATCGCCGGCCGTCATGCGGCCCTTGTTGCCCAGGCTGTCGCCGTGCTGCACCTCGCCAGCCAGCACATACGTAATCGTCTCAATGCCGCGGTGCGGATGCCACGGAAACCCGGCCAGGTAATCCGCAGGATTCTCGTTGCGAAAGTCGTCCAGCAAGAGGAACGGATCGAACTCCTTGGTCTTGCCAAACCCGAAGGCGCGCTGCAATTTCACGCCGGCCCCTTCGATGGTCGGCGTGGTTTCAATGATCTGCTTCACGGCGCGAAGCGACATGGTTGGACTCCTTTTGATTACAAGAATTGGATGCGCGAGGGAGATATTCGTTGCAACAACTATCTCCGCCGAACCCCGTTTGGACTGCGCGTCGCCCAAGTCTCAGAAGCGAGACCTGGGGCATCCAGAGCTTCTGGGCAACGTGGGCCCGATAGACCCCAGGAGCCGGTTAGCTCTTGATGAATTGCACTTCAAGATTTATGGTGACATGCTCGCCCACCAGCAGGCCGCCGGTTTCAAGAGCAGAGTTCCAGGTGAGCCCGAAGTCTCTGCGATCGATCTTGGTAGTTGCTGTGAGCCCGATGCGATGGTTGCCCCAGGGGTCCTTCGAAGGCTCGCTGACGTCTTCGACCTTGAATGTGACGGCCTTGGTTACGCCGTGCAGGGTAAAGTCGCCTGTGACCTCGTAGTCGGCGCCGCCGGTCGAGTCCACATTGGTGGATTTGAAGGTGATGGTGGGAAACTTTTCGGTGTCGAAGAATTCCGCGCTCTTCAGGTGTCCATCGCGCTGGTCGTCGCCGGTTTTGATGGTGCTTACGTCGATCGAAGCCTCCACGGTGGAGCGGGTGCGATCAGTCTCATCCAGTTGCAGAGTGCCGGAGAGACCGGTGAACCTGCCCTTCACGTTGGAAATCATCATGTGCTTCACTTTGAACTCGGCCACGGAATGAGCGGGGTCCAGTTTCCAGATGGTGGTAGTGCCGGGTGCGGAGAGGGTTGCGTTCATGTTGTTTCTTCCTTTCACTCAACTTCGATGCACGGAAGAGATATTCGTTGCAACAAGTATTTTGGCCGGCCTGACCGTCCGAGTCCCCACTTGACAGATCGGAGGTTGCCTACTCGTAGGCTCCTTGCCGATGGGCGATGCGAGTCACTTCCACGGACCAAATCTTGTCGTCGATTGTGTAGATTGCGCGACAGTTTCCTACCCGGATGCGCCATTCGCTATTTCCGCCGCTGAGCTTCTTTGAGCCGCGAGGCCGCGGGTCTTTGGCGAGCAGTTCAATTCTTGAGACGATGCGGGAGACTATTGAATGCGGGAGCCGTGAAAGTTCTTTCTCAGCGCTGGAGGTAAGCGCGATCCCGTATTCACGCACTCAGCTTGCCGCTGCGAATGAGTTTTGCTTTGACCTCGTGTAGCGGGATTCTCTTTTCGTTCCGGCGCGATTGGGAGATCAGAACATCCTCGAATTCCTCCCACAGCTCCGCGTGCTCACGAAGGTCGATCTGGACCGCGATTTTGCGGCCTTCCTCGTCGGTCACGTATTGGATTCCAGTCATATCATTCCCTTCCGAAACGCGCTCACGCCTGATTTGACGCTACTCCGGGCCCGATTTGGTGTCAATCGTCCCTGCACTTACCGCTAGTGGCACTGGCGTATGGCTGTACGTCAATGCCGTGCGATAGCGGAGAAGCCAAAACTAGGCTTTCCCTTACCGCGGCCCCTGACGTATATTTCACCGTCCGTTTGTTCTCTTTCAAGCCTCGACATCTTGGGCCAGCGGCCAACTCCTTTCTCATGATTCGGCGTGCCGAGCTTTGAATCTTCAGCAACCTGAACCGCCTTCCTTTCCACGCCTTCCACACAGCCACGCCTCTGCCGGCCTTATCCTCAATACAGCCCTCTTCCGTGTCCGACTTCGCCCAAACCGTCAAGCAGCAGGCCGACATCGTCAAGGTGATCGAAGGCTATATCCGGCTGCGCAAGAGTGGCGCACAAAACTACTCCGGCCTGTGTCCGTTCCACAAGGAAAAATCGGGGTCATTTTCCGTCCATGCGGTGCGGCAGTTCTATCACTGCTTCGGCTGCCAGGCTTCGGGCGACGTCTTCAGCTTTGTGGGCAAGATCGAGAACGTGGGCTTTCCTGAGGCCGTCCGCATCGTGGCCCAGAAGTGCGGCATCCCGCTGCCCAAGAAGGAGTTCTCCTCGCCGGAACAGGCCGCCGAGTCCCGCCTGCGGACCAAGCTGCTGGAGTTGCACGACGCCGCAACTGCCTGGTTCGAAGAGCAGTTGCGCGGGCCGGAGGGAGCCGTGGCGCGCGAGTACCTGGCTGGCCGCGGCCTGACGCCGGAGGGCATTAAGACCTTTCGTATCGGCTACGCGCCGGACAGCTTCAACGCCCTCCGCGATCGGCTCAGCGGCATGGCCGACGGCGAGACCTTGCGGGGGTCCGGCCTGTTCAGCTCCAAAGAACAGGGCGACGGAACCCTCGGCCCCCTTTACGACAGGTTCCGCAAGCGGATCATGTTTCCCATCGCCAATGAAGGCGGCCGCGTGATTGCCTTTACCGGACGCACCCTCGAAACCGGCGAGAAGGCCGGACCCAAGTACTTCAATTCGCCGGAGACGCCGCTCTATTCCAAGGGGCTGGTACTTTTTAACCTTGACAAGGCCAAGACCGCGATTCGCCAAAAAGACGTTGACTTTGCCCTGCTGGTGGAAGGCCAGATGGACTGCATCTCTGTGTA
>JBEKVS010000169.1:0-12089 GCA_049513795.1 Occallatibacter sp.
TGATCGACATGCCATCCGAACAAGTCACCGAGCAAGACCTGCAATTCCTCCGCCGCGCCATCGAGCTGGCCCGCGAAGCACGCCGCGACGGCCGTCACCCCTTCGGCTGCGTCATCGTCAACCAGCGCGGAGAAGTCGTGGTCGAAGCGCGCAACAACGCCGTCCGCCCCAGCGGCGAGCCCACGCAACACGCCGAGCTCGTCGCCTGCAGTGAAGCCGGCCGCCTGCTCACCGAATCCGAGCTCGCCCGTTGCACCCTCTACACCAGCACCGAGCCCTGCGCCATGTGCGCCGGCGCCATCTACTGGACCGGCATTGGCCGCGTCGTCTTCGCGCTGTCCGAAAAGGGCCTGCTCGCGTTCACCGGCAACGACGAGCAGAACGCCACCCTCGATCTGCCCTGCCGAGAGGTCTTCGCGCGTGGCCAGCGCCCCATCGCCGTCGCTGGCCCGCTGCTCGAAGACGAAGCCGCGCAGGTGCATGAAGGATTCTGGCAACCAACGAATTAAGACGTCATGGGAACAAGAAGCCGCCCGATAATTGCGCTTTGAAGGGTACGGGCTTCAGCCCGTGCGTTGAAAGCCCATTCCAATTCCCGGCTTTAGCCGCCGAGGGAATGGGATCCACGAGGCGAACGGCCCTCAGCGGCTTATGTCCACACGAACCATGCTCCTGATGTGCCCTGAAGTTCGCACCTTTCAATCGAGCCTTGAATCTTGGACAGGTTCCTGGAAATAGTCAGCGCGAAATTGCCGGCTTTCCGGCCCTCGTCGTCGTGATCACCAGCACGCTGGCCAAGATAAACAGCGTCCCAAGAATCGTGCGCAGGCCAAGCGTTTCGCCGCCCAGAAAATACCCCACCACCACCGCCACCACTGGATTCACGTACGCATAGGTCCCGACCTTTGTAGGCGATTCATGATGCATCAGCCAAACGTACGCCGTGAACCCGATGATCGAGCCCGCAATAATCAGGTAGAGCAACGAGAGCCACGCCGCTCGCGATACCGCGCCCGGATTGAAGCCGTGAAATTCTCCCGCTGCCCCAGCCACAGCGGCCAGCAGCACTCCACCCGCCAGCATCTGCGTTCCCGAACTCATCCCTTTGGATTCCGGCAGCGGCAGCTTGCGCCCTATCACCGAAGCGAACGACCAGCTGAGCGCCCCAAAGATCAGCGCCGCCGCGCCTCGGCTGTCGATAGGCGTACCTCCCAGATTCAGACCTCTGCTCATCAACACGGCCACTCCGGCCAAGCCCACGAGCAGGGCGAATGCCAGCCGCAGCGTAAGCTTCTGCGTGCGGAGAATTACGATCTCCGCCAGCGCCATGAATGCCGGGATGGTAGCCAGCATAACTGCGGCAACGCCGGATGGGATGCGCTGCTCGGCCCAGAACAGGGCGCCGTAGTCGAGCACGAAGAGCACAAATCCCAGAAACACAACCGACATCCATTGCCGCCCCCGGGGCAAGCGCTCGCCGCGCGCCAGCACCCACAGAGTCAGCACAAGTCCGGCTACCAGGAATCGCATCCCGCACAGCAGAAATGGCGGCACTTCGCGCACGCCCACGCGAATCGCGAAGAACGTCGACCCCCACACAAAATAGATGATTCCGAACGCCAGCAACGTCTTCCACGTCGCGGGGCGCGTCCCGGCTTCCATGCAGGCTCCTGCCTGCACTCTAGCAGAGACTTTTCGCGGAACCGCAACCGCCCTCGATTGAGTCTCGCCCGGGAGCCCGGATGGCCCCAGCTATGCTTGACGAGACGCATGCCGGCTCCGCGCCAATTCGATGTGATTGTCCTGGGCGCAGGCGCGGCGGGACTCATGTGCGCAGCCATCGCCGGCCAACGCGGCCGTCGCGTGGCACTGCTCGAACATGGCAGCCAGCCCGGCCGCAAGATCCTCATCTCCGGCGGCGGCCGCTGCAACTTCTCCAATCTTCATTGTGGCCCGCAAAACTTCATATCGGAAAACATGCACTTCGCCAAGTCCGCGCTCGCCCTCTATCCACCCCAAACCTTCATCGAGCTGGTCGATCGCTATCGAATTCCGTGGCACGAGAAGACGCTGGGTCAATTGTTCTGCGATGGCTCATCGCGCGCCATTCTCGACATGCTCCTCGCCGAGTGTGAGATTGGCGAAGTCGAGTTGGTGCTCAATGCGCGCGCCATCCAGGTCGAGCGCGACTCTGCTGGCGGCTTCTTCGTTACCTCGTCGGCGGGCGAAATGCGCGCGGCATCGGTCGTCGTGGCCACCGGCGGATTGTCCATTCCGAAGATGGGCGCCACAGGGCTCGGCTACGAGATAGCAAGGCAGTTCGGATTAAAAGTGGTCAGCCCCAGGCCGGCCCTGGTTCCGCTTGTGCTCGGCGGCGACGAGGCCGCGTGGACAGAGCTGGCAGGCGTTTCCACCGAAGTGGTGGCCTGGGCTGAGCCGCCATCGGCAGGCCAGAAGCCCTCCGTGCGCAGCCGCGCTCCGAACCCGATCCGCTTCCGCGAGAAGATGCTGGTCACCCACCGCGGCATCAGCGGTCCGGCAATCTTGCAGGCATCTTCTTATTGGCGCCCAGGGCACGAGCTGATCATCGATCTCGCCCCGAAAGCCGATGTTCTCCGCAGCCTGATCGATCCGCATGCGCGGCGCAACCCCATCCCGGGCCGGGATCCAAATCCTCGACGGGATCAGGCCGCGCTGCGTCAGGCGCTCCGCGAAGTCTTGCCGCAGCGCCTGGCTGCCTTTGTCGGAGAGACATCCGCTCCGGATGGCTGGAGCAATGCGGCCCTCGAGGCATGCGAGCGGCGTCTGCACGCCTTCGCGCTCCACCCCATCGCAACCGAGGGCTTCGAAAAAGCCGAAGTCACAGCCGGCGGCGTCGACACCGACGGCCTGCATGCGCGCACCATGGAAGCGCGCACGGTTCCCGGCCTCTATTTCATTGGCGAATGCGTCGACGTCACCGGATGGCTGGGCGGCTTCAACTTCCAGTGGGCGTGGGCCTCGGCAGCGGCCGCCGGCCAAGCTGTTTAGCGCCCACCATTTCTTCCCGGCTATTGCTGGACAGGTGTCTGTGTAGGAGCCTGCGGTGCCGCTGCCTGCATTGCGGGCGGTGCGCCCGGCTTGGCCGGCGGCGTCAACTCAAAGCCCTTCCTCACCACCGCGAATCCCTGCTGGGGAAGTTCGGCCTGCATCAGCTGGTTCTCCGGTCCTGAAAAAATGTCTGTCCTGGCCCCGCCCATCGTGGCCACAAGATGGTGAACATTCACCGGCTTCCCACTCAATGTGCCCTTTTCATCCGCATACGTGGCCAGCTCGATCGGCACAATGGTCCCGGCCTGCGTTCCAGCCTGCTTGGGAATAATCGCCCACAGCCCGCGATTATTGTGGTTCACGGCCAGCGCCAGAAGGGTGTCGAGTGCACCCGGGTCGAAGTCGGGAAGGAAGACGGCGGCGGAATGCAAGGCAAGCCGCGAGGTTGAGCTGCGCCCGTTGGCCGACACGTTGAGCAGAAACTGCGCCGCATCCGGCGCCGCTGTCAGGTTGACTGAAGATTGATTCACCACCGCGCTCAGTTGCACATGGCGGAGCTGATTGCCCGACGACAGCTGCTCGGTTTTGGAAAGACTATAGTCGAGCCCCTGCATGGCCACCCGCACCACGGTGCTGGTGTCATAACCTTTGCCGGTCGCGGCAAAAGTAACGGTCGCCGTGCCCACTGGCTTGCCGTTCTGCGCAACGATGAAATTGCCCGACTGCCCCGCGGCCGAGAGAACCGGGCAAATCACCGCCAGAGAGACTGTCAGGAAATTGCGAATCATCCGCTCGATCATCACACATTCTTAGACACAATTTCGAACCCGGAGTTGCAGTGGAGAAAGGGACCAATGGATCGAATCCGACGCTTGGAACCCGCGCAGAAACCTTTTTTCCCGGTCGAAGAGGGCCATTCCAACCCTGCCCGCAAGCATCAATTCCGAAACTCACAGGAGAGTCGTTCGCGAACCTTCGGTCATTCGCCACGCCCACAAAGGGGTGTCCCTCTGAGCCTGATTTCGCTTTCGCATATAGTCTCCTCAAGCTATTCTGAAGGACCAGAGCGAAGAGTTGCAGGGCGGAGATTTTGTATCATGGCAAAGCTCGTTTATTTATTGAACCAGTCCCTGGATGGCTACGTCGACCACCAGAAATTTACGCCAAGCGCGGCGCTCTTTCGTCACTTCATAGAGCAGGTGCGCGGCCTGACGGGCATTGTGTACGGTCGCCGCATGTACGAGGTCATGCGTTATTGGGACGAAGACCTTGCGGACTGGACCGCGGCTGAACACGAGTTCGCGGCGGCGTGGCGCAGCCGGCCGAAGTGGGTTGTGTCGCGCTCGTTGAAGTCGGCCAACACCACACTTGGACCCAACGCCACCCTTGTCGAGGATGACATCGAAGCGGTGATACGTGGGCTGAAGGCCCAGCACGTTGGGGAGATTGACGTTGCCGGACCAGACCTGGCGGGAAGCCTGACCGACCTTGGTCTTATTGATGAGTATCGGCTTTACATCCACCCCGTCGTGCTTGGCAGCGGCAAGCCATTCTTCACCGGCCCCAGGCCGCCGCTACGCCTCGTCGCCAGCGATCGAATTACCGAAGAAGTGATCAGGTTGACGTATGTTCCCGCCTAGCCATAGCGACGAGGGACTAGGGACGAGGGACTAGGGACTAGGGACTAGGGACATAGGGACTAGGAACTGAGCCGATACGAGCCTGGGTTTCGTGATCCGCATTCTGTGACGGCAGTCCCCACTCCCTTAGTCCCTAGTCCCTTAGTCCCTAGTCCCTGCCTTTCCTGCCTTTACCCCTTCGCCACGGCAAACCGCTTGTTCACCTCGTGCCAGTTCACCACGTTCCACCACGCCGCCAGGTAGTCGGGGCGCTTGTTCTGGTACTTCAGGTAGTAAGCATGCTCCCACACATCGTTGCCCAGAATTGGATAGAGCCCGTGCGTCAGCGGCGAGTCCTGGTTGGCGGTGGTGATCACCTTGAGCTTGCCGCCGGCGAATACCAGCCAGCCCCAGCCGGAGCCGAATTGCTTGGCTGTCGTCTCGTTGAACGTCTTCTTGAAAGCTTCAAAATCGCCAAAGTCGGCCGTGATCTGCGCGGCAATCGCGCCCGTCGGCGCGCCGCCCACGCCGTCGCTCCCCGCCGGTCCCATAAGCGCCCAGAAGGCGGTATGATTCGAGTGGCCTCCGCCGTTGTTGCGCACCGCTCCGCGAATGTCTTCGGGCACATCGGCCAGGCCGCGGACCAGGTCGTCCACCGATTTGGCGGCCAGGTCGGGGTGATTGGCCAGCGCCGCATTCACATTGTTGATGTAAGCCTGGTGATGCTTGTCGTGGTGCAGCTTCATCGTTTCGGCATCGATAAAAGGCTCGAGCGCCGCGTAATCGTAGGGAAGTGGTGGAAGTTCATAAGCCATCTTGTCAAATCTCCTTCGACTGAAATTGTACTGTGAGCGTTTGCCCTTGATCGAGCGGAACAGAGTCGGGCGGATCAGAATCGGGCTGAAGAGAACAGCGACTGTTATGGGGGGATGAAACGATATCTTCACACACGGCAGCGAGCATAATCTGATTGGATGGATGCAATGGCCGCGGGGTTGGGTGCGTGTATCTTTGCCGGAGCACGGGTCTTGCGGCGGCGAAGGAAATTCGAATCGTGGATTCAGTGTGCAACCGCAAAGCATGCGGACTGGCTTAATTTTCGGGGATGCGAAACCTTAGCGACGCTCGCTACATCGATAATTACGTCGTCGCAAATACAATTTCCCCCAGTTTGCTGCTGCTTGTATCCTCGTTCCATTGTTCTGAAATCAGATCGAAAGAGAAAGCGTCTCAATGAAAGAACAGTCGTTGCACCGATGGCTTGAGCAGCAGGGCGAAGCGTTTGGCGCGCCGGGCATGGAGCCGCGTTGGACTTCAAGCGTGAAAGATGCCGTCGGAACGGCGTACGCGGCCTCCAGCCGCATCTGGTTCACCTGCTCACACGGAGTTCTGAACGAGGTCTACCACCCCACCATCGACCGCGCCCAGGTCCGCGACATGGAGTTCCTCATCACCGACGGTGAAACCTTCGTCCATGAGGAGAAGCGCGACCTGCTTTCCACCTTCGAATACCTCCACGAAGAGGCGCTCGGCGCGCGCTACATCAATCGCGATCCCGAGGGCCGCTACACGCTTACCAAGGAGATCATCTGCGACCCCCATCACTCCGTGGTCCTGACCCACGTCCGCATTGAAGGGGACGCGGAACTGCTGCCCCGGCTCAAGGTGTATGTGCTCCTCGCCCCGCACCTCGATGGCGGCGGCGCCGGCAACTCCGCGCGCGCCGTCGACATCGCCGGCCACACGGTGCTCCTCGCCTGGAAGAACGAGTTCTCCCTGGCTCTGGCCGCCGATTGCGGCGTGGCCAGTTCTGGCTTCTCCAGGGTGAGCTGCGGATTCGTTGGCGCCAGCGACGGCTGGCGCGACCTGGTCGACGACTTCACCATGGATTGGGAGTTTGGCTCCGCCACCGACGGCAACATCGCCGTGATGGGCGAACTGGACCTGCGGGGCGTGGGCAGCGACGGCGCCCTTGAATTCACCGTGTCTTTCGGCATCGGCGCAGGCCATCATACGGCGACCCAGAAGACCATGAGTTCCATGGCCACTCCCTTCGCGGAGCACAAGGCGCGCTTCATTGCCCAGTGGCATCGCGCCGCCAACCCCACCTGGCTCGCCGCCAAGGCCGGCGACGGTGGCAAGCTCGTCGGCACCAGCCACAACGTTCTGCTGGCCCACGAAGACAAGACCTACTCCGGCGCATTCGTCGCTTCGGCCTCCATCCCCTGGGGCCAGGCCAAAGGCGACGACGACATGGGCGGCTATCACCTCGTCTGGACCCGCGACATGGTGCAGACCGCATCCGCCCTGCTCGCCTGCGGCCGCGCTGAAACGGCGCGCCGCGCCCTCGTCTACCTGGCCTGCACCCAGCAGCCCGACGGCGGCTTCGCCCAGAACTTCTGGATTGACGGAACCCCGTACTGGTCCGGCATCCAGCTTGACGAGGTTGCCTTCCCCATCATTCTCGCCTGGCGTCTGTGGAAGGCGAATGCTCTCGGCGAGCTGCATGTCTTTCCTTTCGTCGAGCGCGCGGCCGGCTTCCTGGTTCGCCACGCCCCGGTCACCCACCAGGAGCGCTGGGAAGAGAATGCGGGCTATTCGCCTTCTACGCTGGCGGCCGTCATCACCGGCCTCATCTGCGCCGCGGAGATCGCTCGCGCCCACGACTCCATGGAACTGGCCGTTTTCCTGGAAGAATTCGCCGACTGGATCGAACGCCATCTCGAACACTGGACCGTCACCACCTGCGGCGTCCTGCTCCCCGGCGTAACCCGCCACTATATGCGCATCCGGCCGCCCGAGACCGGCGAGGCCTATACCTCTGAGACCTGCGGCCTGGAGACCATACACCTGCAGAATCGTCCTCCCGGCACACGTGCGGACTTTGAGGCCCGCGAGATCATTGACGCCGGTTTCCTCGAACTGGTCCGCTACGGCGTCCGTCGCGCCGATGACCCGCTGATGATCGACTCCCTCAAAGTGGTCGACGCCGTACTCAAGCGCGGCCTGCCCCAGGGGCCCGGCTGGCTGCGCTACAACTACGATGGCTACGGCAACCGCCCTGACGGCGGCCCGTTCCTCGGCTGGGGCCAGGGCCGCGTCTGGCCCCTGCTCACCGGCGAGCGCGCCCACTATGAATTGGCTGCCGGAAACGATATCTCCGAACTGATTCGGACCTATGAGCGCTTCGCCACCGGCGGCCAGCTCATGCCCGAGCAGGTCTGGGACGACGTCAGCCAGCCCGACGCGAGCCGCCGCCTCGGCCAGCCCGCCGGTTCAGCCGTGCCATTGGTCTGGGCCCACGCGGAGTATCTGAAGCTGCTGCGCTCCGCCCTCGATGGCAAGGTCTTCGACCGCGTCGATCCCGTCTACGAGCGCTATTGCGAGCCGGAAGGCCGCAAACGCAGCCGCTCCGACCTGGAGATTTCGAGCTTCCACCGTCCCATCCAGAAGATTCCCGCAGGCGATACCCTCCGCATCCTCGACGAGAAGAGGTTTGAACTGACCTGGACCGACGACAACTGGCAGACCAAGCAAATCACCCCCAGTCGCGGCTGCGGCTACGGCGGTTTTTGCGCTGATGTAACCCCCGCACCGCATTCCGCCAATCTGCAATGGACCCTCCGCTGGACGGAGCCGGATACCTGGCTTGGTTACAATGTGGAGGTGCAAGTTGGGGATTAGTTTTTTTCGAGCATTCGAATCGGCTTCGCAACCAGATGAACGATATGCGGGAATGAACGCGCCGCGAAAATTCGCCGTTGAACCGACCGCCGTTCAGCGCACTGGAGAAACGCAGACTGCCTCACCCTCGATTGAAAGGAAATTCACCGAGCCATGACTACTACCCCCGTAGCACCCGCACTCCAACAGGCGGCCCTCGATCAGTTGTCCATCGACACCCTGCGCTTGCTCGCCGTCGATGCCGTTCAAAAGGCCAACAGCGGCCATCCCGGCGCGCCCCTCGGTTGCTCGCCGATCGCCTACCTGCTCTATCACAAGCTCATGAAGCACAGCCCGAGTCACTGGAAGTGGTCCGACCGCGATCGCTTCGTGCTCTCCAATGGCCATGCTTCGGCGCTGCTCTATTGCTCGCTCTTTCTCGCCGGCTACGACGTGACGCTCGACGACTTGAAGAGCTTCCGTCAATGGGAGTCGAAGACCCCCGGCCATCCCGAATACGGCGAAACCGAAGGCGTTGAAGTCACCACCGGCCCCCTCGGCCAGGGCATCGGCATGACCGTCGGCATGGCCATTGCAGAGAAGCATCTCGCCACCATCTACAACCGTCCCGGCTTTGAGATCGTGGATCATCACACCTACGCCCTGTGCGGCGACGGCGACCTGATGGAAGGCGTCAGCCACGAAGCCGCCGCGCTTGCCGGAACCCTCGGCCTCGGCAAACTCATCTGGCTCTACGACGACAACCACATCTCCCTCGACGGCCCCACCGACCTTAGCTACAACGACGATGTTCTCGAGCGCTTCGGCGCTTATCACTGGCACACCCAGCGCGTGGCCGATGGCAATGACCTCCAAGCCATTGAAGCCGCCATCGAAGCCGCCAAAGCTGAGACCGGCCGGCCTTCCATCATCGCCGTGCGCACCATCATCGGCTACGGCAGCCCCAAAGCCGGCACCAA
This sequence comes from Occallatibacter sp., assembly GCA_049513795.1. Lineage (GTDB taxonomy): Bacteria > Acidobacteriota > Terriglobia > Terriglobales > Acidobacteriaceae > Telmatobacter. The sequence goes on from JBEKVS010000169.1 coordinate 9,293, forward strand.
CAAGGTCCACGGCGAAGCCCTCGGCGAGGCCGATACAGCGGCGACAAAGAAATTCTTTGGCTTCCCCGAAGACAAAAGCTTCTACGTCCCCGAAGAAGCCCTCGCCAACTGGCGCCAAGCCGTCGATCGCGGCAAGCAGCTTGAGGCCGACTGGCAAAAACTCTTCGCGAGCTACGCCGCCGCCCATCCCGAGTTAGCCGCCGAGTTCACCCGCACCCAGAATGACAAACGCAAACCCGGCTGGGAGAAAGCCATCCCCAGTTACCCGGCAGGCAAGCCCGTGGCCACGCGCAACGCCGGCGGCGCCGTCATGAACGACATCGCTGAAATCGTGCCCGAGTTATTCGGCGGAGCCGCCGATCTCACCGCATCCACCAAAACCATCTTCAAACCTGGCGCCAGCTTCCACGTCGACCCCGCCGGTCGCAACGTCTTCTTCGGCGTGCGCGAGTTCGGCATGTGCGCCGCCGTCAACGGCATGGCCGCCCACGGCGGGCTCATTCCCTTCGGCTCCACCTTCTTCACCTTCTCCGACTATTGCAAACCCGCCATCCGCCTCGCCGCGCTGATGAAGATCCGCTCCATCTTTGTCTTCACCCACGACTCCATCGGCCTCGGCGAAGACGGCCCCACCCACCAGCCCATCGAGCATTTGATGGCTCTGCGCGCCGTTCCCAACCTCACCGATTTCCGCCCCGCCGACGGCAACGAAACCGCGGCATGTTGGCGCTTGGCTATCGAGCGCTCCGGCCCATGCTTCTTCGCCCTCAGCCGCCAGGATCTGCCCATAATCGATCCCTCCTCTCACGACGCCTATGCCAATGTGAGCAAGGGAGCCTATGTCGTGCAGGATGCGGCGAACCCCAAAGTCATCCTCATCGGCACCGGCTCCGAGCTTTGGCCCGCCGTGGATGCCGCGAAACTCCTCGCCGCCGAAGGCATTGCAGCCCGCGTAGTCAGCTTCCCCAGCTGGAAGATATTCGAGGAACAAAGTGCCGCATACAAAGCCAGCGTCTTTCCGCGAGATATTCCCAAACTGGCCGTCGAGGCCGGCTCCGCGCTAGGCTGGTGGAAATATGTCGGCCTCGATGGCGATGTAATTGGACTCGACAGGTTCGGAGCTTCGGCCCCCGGCAAGATCGTACTCGAAAAGCTCGGATTCAGCGCCGCAAATGTAGCCGCGAGAGCCAAGGCGCTGGTCAAGTGACAATCGTCGAACCGCGCCTCAAGCGCCTATCAAGGCCTTGAGGCGTGGCAGGAATATCGGCCACAAAACGGATCGTGGCTAACTTGCTGACTCGCTATGGTGCCAACCAGCTAACTCGAAAGGAAAAAGACCTTGAAGTTAGTCATCAGTGCCGACCATGCCGGCTTTCCCTTAAAGGAAGAGGTCCGCGCCTATCTCGCCAAGGCTGGTCATGAAATCATCGACCTCGGCACCTACGCCCCGCCCGATCCCCTCGACGACTATCCCGATTACGCCGAAAAAGTAGGTCTCGCCCTGCGTCGCGGCGATGCGCCGCGCGGCATCCTCATCTGTGGCTCGGGAGTCGGCGTCTGTGTAGCCGCCAACAAAATTCCCGGCATTCGCGCCGGCATGTGCCACGACACATACTCCGCTCATCAGGGCGTCGAGCACGACGATATGAATGTGGTCGTGCTCGGCGCCCGCATCATCGGCCCCGCGCTGGCCTTTGAAGTTGTGGATGCATTCGTAAAGGCGCAGTTCATCGCTACTGGAGAGCGCTTTCAACGCAGATTCAAAAAAGTTCTGGCCATTGAAGCCAGATACCAATGCGGAGACGGGTCCGCGAACCCGGCATAGGTCATATCCGTTTTCAAATGCGCAGTGAACTCCGCGAGGGAATCGAAGGCTCCGATAAGATCCTTGTTTAAACTTTCTCGATGCAGGAATTTCATCAACCATTTACCATCAGCACTTACCCTGAAAGGCGCCGATGTATCCCTTCGACGTGATCCTGTTCGATGTTGGTGGTGTGCTGCTGACCAACGGTTGGGATCATGGCGAACGCGCTCGCGCTGCGGAGCAGTTTCACCTCGATCGCGCAGCCTTCGAGGCCCTTCACACTCTTCACTACCCTGACTGGGAGCGGGATGCAATTTCGCTCAAAGCTTATCTCGATGCCACGGTTTTCTATGAGCCGCGCAGCTTCTCGCCGGATGACTTCTTCGCTTTTATGCTCACTCAATCGGAGCTTCTTCCTGACAACGCGCTCGGAATCCTCGCCGAACTGGCCGCATCGAGCCACTATCTGCTCGGCGCGCTCAACAACGAAGCGCGCGAGACCAACGATTATCGCTTCCAAAAGTTCGGGTTGCGGGACTATTTCACGGTTGCATTGAGTTCGTGCTATGTCGGGTTGCGCAAGCCCGATCTGCCAATCTATAAAAGGGCGGTGGATATTCTCGGCAGGCCGGCGCAGCGTATTCTCTTCATCGACGACCGCGAAGAGAATGCGGCCGCCGCCCGTGAGTCGGGAATGCAGGCAATTCGGTTCAAGGGAGCAAACGCCCTGCGCCAGGAGCTATCAAGTTTGGGAGTTATCTGAAGATCAGGAATGGAGGCAGTATGCAGCTCGGATTGATTGGATTGGGCAAGATGGGCGGGTTCATGGCGGAGCGCCTGCGCCTCGGCGGACACCAGGTGGTGGGCTTCGACTTCAATGCCGATGCGGTCGCGAAGCTATCCGCCTCAGGGAACGTTGGCGTGACTTCACTCGAGGATATGACGCAGAAACTCCAAGGCCGAAAGGCTGTCTGGATCATGGTGCCGCAG
>JBEKVS010000170.1:0-12050 GCA_049513795.1 Occallatibacter sp.
GCCTCCAAAGACTCCACGAAGAAGGATGCCGACAAGAAGGACGCGGCTAAACCGGTCGAGGTGAAGGTGGACCTGGACAATATCGGCGACCGCATTCTGGCGCTGCCCATTCCGCCGCGCAACTATGGCGCGATTGTGGCCGGCAAGACGGGCATCGTTTACCTTGCGGAGAACTCGCCGTTTGGCCGCGCCAGCCACGGGAACGGCGCCGGCATTCGGGCGATCTGGCGCTTCACACTGGACAAGCGCAAGACCGAAACGGTTCTAAGCGAAGTCGACAACTTTGTGGTTTCCGCCGACGGCTCCAAGGTGCTCTGCGACCGCAAAGATAACTGGACTCTGGGACCCGCCGAAGACCTGAAGCCAGGCGGCGATGCGCCCGGTAAGCCGCTGAACCTGGGCGCCCTTGAAACCGTGGTCGATCCGCGGGCCGAGTGGCGGCAGATGTACCACGAAACCTGGCGCATCGAGCGCGATTTTCTCTACGATCCACACACCCACGGCCTGAGCATTCCCAAGATCGAAGCCAAATACAAGCCATACCTTGACGGCATGGCTTCGCGCGCCGAGTTCACTTATCTTTCAACGGAAATGCTGGGCGAAATCACCGTCGGCCACATGTTCGTGAACGGTCCACATCAACCGGACAAGGATCCCAAGACCGGCCTGCTGGGCGCGGATTACAAGGTCGAGAACGGCCGTTATCGGATCGTCAAAATTCTCGGCGGGCAAAACTGGACTCCCGGACTGGCCTCGCCACTCACTCTGCCGGGCGTCTACGTCAAGGAAGGTGAATACCTGCTCGCCGTCAACGGCCGCGAGTTACACGCAGCGGACAACCTCTACGAGTTCTTCGAAGGAACGGCGGGCAGGCAGACCGTCCTTCACGTGGGGCCGAACCCGGATGGCACAGCCGCCAGGGACGTGACTGTCGTCCCCATCGACAGCGAAGCCGGCCTGCGCAACCTGGACTGGATTCAGGCCAACCGCCGCAAGGTAAGCGAGCTCTCCGGCGGCAAGGTGGCCTATGTGTACATGCCCAACACCGGAGGCTCGGGCTACACCAACTTCAACCGCTATTTCTACTCCCAGCTCGACAAACAGGCGCTGGTGCTCGACGAGCGCTACAACGACGGCGGCTTCATCGCCGACTACGTAGTCGACGTGCTCAAGCGCTTCCCGCTCTCCGGGGCCATCGAACGCGACGGCAAGCCGGTTCATGATCCGGTGGGCGCTATCTTCGGTCCCAAGGTGATGCTTATCAACCAGAATTCAGGCTCAGGCGGCGACGCCATGCCGTGGTACTTCCGCAAGGCGGAGATCGGCAAGCTGGTCGGCACGCGCACCTGGGGCGGCCTGGTGGGAATCGGAGGCTATCCCGTGCTGCTCGATGGAGGCCACGTCAATGCGCCGCGCTATGCCATCTACGGCCTGCACGGCGAATGGGAGGTTGAGAACCACGGGATCGCTCCCGACGTTGCTGTCGAAGAGTTGCCCAAGGACGTTGCCGCCGGCCACGATCGTCAGTTGGAAACCGGTGTGCAACTGGTGATGGACGAACTGAAGGCGCATCCGGTGCCTGAGATTCCCATTCCTCCTTACCCGAACTACCACAAGACCGACGGCCTGGGGAATCAGTAATTCGCTGTTGGCCTGAATTACGACACGCGTCATCGGTAGGCCGCGCGATGTGACGCGCTCGCCGTCCTGTCGCTTGCCGTCCCAGTTGCGTTCCGATCGCCGCCAATCCGGACATCATCCCGACTTTCGCGTTCTGTCCGGTTTTGGCTGCGTGGATGAACGGGGAAAGCACTTGACATGAGCGGATCACACTACGATTGCGTCTTCGTAGCGTCAAAGGAACAGGATTATTCCCACCCTTGCATTCCGGTCAGAGCCTGAGGTGCTTGTCGTCCTTTGGCTTTGGATGCCGACGGGCGACGCGCGTATATTGGCGTAAAAGCGAATGACGCTGGAGCAAGCTTGCATGGAGCCATTACACAATGCAGATGCCCTGGTGAGTAACACCGCAAGTCCGCCCCAGGAGCGGGAAGAAGCGGCGCCCGCGGAGTCCGCGGAGATTCCCCGTCCACGACGACTCTCGCCCGGGGTCATCGTTGCTTTTGCGAGCCTGACTGTGCTTGCGGCCATCCTCGCAGGCCTGTTTCTGCGATTCAGAATCGGAGCACGCGGCAGCGGCGCTGCCGCGCGCGCTTCTCAGGGCACTACCGCCGCGCCGCAAGCCGTCCGCCTCAAGGGCATGACGGCCGCGGTTGCAGCTCGATCGATTATGGCCCCTCGCATTGCCGGCCAACAGGTCGGCACGTTGACCATTACCAAGCTGATCCCCTCCGGCACGCGCGTCAGGCAAGGAGATCTGCTGGTCGAGTTTGACCGCCAGGCGCAACTCCGCGACTTCATCGACAAGCAAGCTCAATCCGACGACCTGAATGAGCAGGTCATCGAAGCGCAGGCCAAGGAAGATGCCGCTCGCGCCAAAGACGACACTGAGCTCAAACAGGCGGAGGACGCTCTCGCCAAAGCCAAGCTGGAGATGGAGAAGGTCGAGTTGCTCTCCCGCATCGATGCGGAAAAAGCTCAAGAGGACCTGGACGAGGCCCAGGCCACGCTGGCGCAGTTGAAACAAACGTACGACTTGAAACGCAAAGCAGCGCAGGCGTCGATTCGCATTCTTGAAATCCAGCGCGACCGCACACGTGAGACCATGCAGCACGCACAGGCCAACTCTGCCCTGATGGAAATTCACGCTCCCATCGATGGCATCGTCGTCTTCAACACCATCTGGAAACAAGGCAACATGGGCGAGGTGCAGGAAGGCGATCAAGTGCGCCCAGGCGTTCCCTTCATGCAGGTGGTTGACCCGGCCATCATGGAGGTCCGCGTTCCCGTCAACCAGGAAGATTTGCTTGGCTTGAAGATCGGCGAGAAGGCCCTGGTGCACCTGGACGCTTACATCGATCTGGTATTTCCGGGGCAGTTGGAATCCATCGATCCCATGGGCACGCCGGGTGACTTCTCGCCCAAGCTGCGCCATTTCTCGGCCACGTTTTCCATCAATGGCCACGACCCAAGATTGATGCCGGATCTTTCCGCCGCGGTCGATGTCGATCCGGTGGGCGCGACAGGCACCGGGGGCGGGTCGCAATGAAACAGAAGCTTAGAGATTTGTGGCTCAAGCGCCGGATTCTCGTAGTCGTTATCATTCTGGCCTGCGCCAGTGCGGCCGTTTACGGGGTTGCACATTTCTCTGCAAAACCTCCAACCATTGCCACCTTTCAAGTGAAGCGCGGCGAGTTTCTCGATGTTCTTGAGTTTCGCGGCCAGTTGAAGGCCATGAAGTCCGTCACCATCACCGCGCCCGCGAACGCCGGAGACTTGCAGATTCTCAAGATCGCTGCCGACGGCACGCAGGTAAAAAAAGGGGATGTCGTCGTCGAGTTCGATCCCTCCAAGACCGAGCAGGATCTAGCTCAGGATCGTTCCGCGCTCAAGTCTTCGCAGGCTGATATCGAGCAGGTCCGCGCCCAGGGCCTGCTCAATGAAGAGGTCGACACCACTGGGGTGATGAAAGCGAAATATGACGTCGAAGTGGCCAAGCTTGACGCCAGCAAGAGCGAGGTCGTCTCCAGAATCGAAGGCGCCGAAGCCAACTTGAAACTCGCCGACGCGGAGCAGGCCCTACACCAGGCTGAGGCGCAACTGAAGTCCGACGCAGCCGTCGATGGAGCAACGATCGCAGACAAAAAGAACGCCAGCCGCAAGGCTGAATTCGATGCCAAGCGCGCCGAGACCGCGCTCTCTGCCATGACATTGAAGGCGCCGTCAGATGGAATCATCAGTCTACTCACCGTGTGGCACAATGGCGGAGAAGGTCCCTTCAAAGCGGGCGAGCGCGCCTGGCCCGGCACGCCGCTCGCTGAACTCCCTGACGCTGCCTCCATGCGCATCGCGGCCCGTGTCGATGAGACAGAGCGCGGCCGCCTGGCGCTTGCGCAGCCGGTCACACTGCAGTTGGATGCCATTGCCGATCGGCAGTTCACAGGCAAATTGGAGCGCATCGGCACCATTGCCACCTCCGACTTTTCCGCCGGCTGGCCCATCCCGCGCAACTTCGATCTTGAGTTTTCCATCGATCAGGCCGACCCGCGCCTCAAGCCGGGCATGACCGTGCAAATCACCGTGATCGTCGATCGCGTTCCCGATGCCATCACCATTCCCGCGCAGGCTTCCTTTCTAAAATCCGGGCAGACCTTGGCCTATGTCTGGAACGGCTCCGCATTTCAGGAGCGCGCCATTCAAGTGGAACGCAGAAGCCGCGACCGCATCCTGGTGGCCTCAGGCTTGAAGCCGGGCGACCTGGTGGCGCTCAAAGACCCGTCGGGGAAGGAGTGAGATGGCGCGCATCAAACGGCATCGCATTCTCATCTGGGCGGTTGTCGCCATTCTGCTCGCCGTCGGCATTGGCGTGGTTGTTGCCTCGAGCCGCGTTCCCATTGCCGCAAGAAGCGACGACGTTCCGCTAGCTGAAGTAAAACGCGGCGACATCGATCTTGAGGTCCATGCCAGCGGCGAACTCCGCGCCAGCCATTCCATCATGCTCTCCGCCCCTGCCGTCGGTGGAGATGCTCTGCAGCTTACCTCGCTGGTCAAGACCGGTGAGCCAGTCAAGAAAGGCGATCTCGTCTTTGAATTCGATCCCAGCGAGCAGCTTTACAAACTGGAGCAGAACCGCTCCGAACTGTTGCAGGCCGAGCAGGAGATCACCAAGGCAAAAGCCGATGCCGAAGTGCTTGATGCCGTAGACAAGGTTACGCTGCTCAAAGACCGCCACAACGTCCGCCGCGCCGAGCTCGATGTCCAGAAGAACGAGCTCGTCAGCAAAATCGACGCAGACAAAAACGTACTCGCACTGGGCCAGGCCAAGCGTGTGCTGGCCGAAGAAGAGAAGGATATCGAATCGCACAAGGCCTCGGGTCAGGCCGCCACATATCTCGCTCAGGAAAAGTACAACAAGGCGAAACTCGGCATGGACCAGGCACAGCAAAATCTTGACAAAATGCGCGTCACCTCGACCATGGATGGGTTGGTTTCGATTCAGAAAAACATGAATTCTTCGGGAGGCTTCTTTTTTACCGGCATGTCTTTGCCTGACTACCACGAGGGTGACCAGGTGCAGCCGGGCAGCTCGATCGCGCAGATCGTCGATCCCCAGGGCCTCGACCTGACCGCAAAGATCGGCGAGCAGGATCGCGCCAACATCCAGGTTGGCCAGCCGGTTGTAGTGGTCTTCGATGCTTTGCCCGGCCAGACGTTTCAAGGAACTGTGAAGAACGTGGGCGGAATGTCGGTGCGGCAGTTTTTTACCACTAGCACCAACGGTACTTTCGAAGTCTCCATTCAACTCGCGAATGAGGATCCGCGCCTCCGCTCTGGATTCACCGCCCAGATCGACTTCCACGGCGGCAGCAAGAAAAATGTCCTCTATCTGCCTCGCCAGGCGCTCTTCCTCAAGGATGGCAAGCGAATCGTCTACATCACGAAAGGCAACGGCTACGAGCAGCGCGAAGTAAAGATCGAAGGTGAAAATGAAAGCCGCGCCGCAATTGACGGGCTGGAAGAAGGCATCCACGTCGCACTCGTCGACCCCACTGCGCCGCGCAAGGCCACCGGCGGCTCCGCGTCCAGCGGCATAGAGGGGACGCCCTGATGGCCGAAGACCAATCGCTCCTCGCAAGTCGTTTGTCACTCGTCTCGCAGCAATGGACGAGGGACGCGCACCTGGGCATGCAGAACCTGCTGCTCCACGGCATGCGCTCTCTTCTCACCATGCTGGGCATGATCTTTGGCGTGGCCGCCGTCGTGGCCATGCTTTCCATTGGCGCCGGTGCGCGCCAGAAAGTCATGGCTCTCATCGAGCAGATGGGCGTCCACAATCTGATCGTCGAAGCCAAAGAGACGATAGAGTGGCAGGCCCATCAAAAGGTTCGCAAACTTTCTCCGGGACTCACATTGCGGGATTACCGGGTTATCCGCGACGACCTTGAAGGCGTCATCGCTTCAACGCCGCGCAAGCAACTCACTCCGTCCAAGATCATCCCCAAAGCGCAACAGGATATCCCCAATGTAATGGGCGTCAAATCGACTTATCAGCAGATAGCCGGCCTGCATGTGTTAAGCGGAAGGTTCTTCGATCAGGCGGATGACGAGCGCGGCGCGCCTGTTTGTGTGCTCGGCGCCGCAGCGAAGTGGAGCCTTTTCGGCGCTTCCAACCCTCTCGGCCAATATGTCAAGGTCAACGAGCAATGGTTTCGCGTCGTGGGCGTGGTGAGTCCTCAACTCAGCGCCCAGGGAGACAGCTCGGCAACTCCCACCGTCGATGTCAATAACAACATTTATATTCCCCTGCAATCGGCATTTCTCCGCCTCGAAGACAGTTATAGCGATGTTAGAGATGAGATTGATGGCATCTATCTGAACCTGGCCGACAGTACTAACATCTCGAAATCCGCACAAGTGGTCAGAGCCATCCTCGATGCATCGCATCACGGCGCGGACGACTTCAGCATCGTAGTGCCGGCCGAACTGCTTGCCGAACAGAAGCGCACCGAACGCCTTTTCAATACCGTGATGGTGGCCATCGCTTCCATCTCGTTGCTGGTCGGCGGCATCGGCATCATGAACATCATGCTGGCCAGCATTCTTGAACGCACCCGCGAAATCGGCCTGCGCCGCGCCGTGGGAGCGAGGCAATCCGACATTGTCCGCCAATTTGTTGTCGAAGCCACCATGATCTCCTTCGCTGGCGGAACCATCGGCGTAGTTTTCGGCTTCGTGATCTCACGGCTCATCGCCTGGCTGGCGGGATGGTCGACGATCGTGACCTTCGGTTCCATTGCATTGGCGTTTCTCGTCTCCATCTCCGTCGGTCTCATCTTCGGCATTTATCCCGCCACCAAGGCCGCGCGGCTCGATCCCGTGGAGGCCATTCGCTATGAATAGGCCCGCTGCCATCTTCCGTCAACAGCCAACTGCTTCTCGCTTCTCTTGCCGCCGTCGAAACTCCCCCCTCGATGGTGGACTCCCCGATTGAGGGTTATTGGATGAGGCTCGTTCGCTTTGCCATCGTTTCGCTCTTCGCCCTGGTTGCTGTCCTGACCACGCATGCACAGTCGCCTGAAAGCTATCGCGGCATGCTGACCGCGCGCGTGCGCGCCGACAAACTGCCGCCGCCGCAGAACCTGAAGGATTTCATCCAGGATGGCAAACTCACTCTCGGCCTGAGAGACGCAATCCTGCTGGCACTTGAAAACAACAGCAACGTGCAGATTGAAGAAACCCAGATCGAAGCCCAGAAGTTCAATCTGCTTGGACAGTTTCAACCGTTCGATCCCTCCCTGCAGAGCAGCCTCAACGTAAATCGATATTCCTCTCCATCCGACAGTCAGTTACAAGGCGTCGGAGTCTCGGCTAACTCGACGCTGAATTCGCTGAGTCAAACCGGGCAAGTTACTTATACGCAGACCTTCTCTACGGGTACAAATATCCAGGCATCCATTTCCTCAAACAAGTATTCGACGAACGATTCGTATTATTATTTCAATCCGTTTTTCAACTCCACGCTGATTTTCACATTTACGCAACCATTGTTACGCGGCGCGTGGCGATTCGCCAATCAGGCGCCGATCACTATCGCCCGCCGTTCGCTGGCGCAGTCGCGTTCCAATTTTGAAGCCCAGGTCAACGACGAAATCCTTCAAGTGGTGAGCCAGTATTGGACTGCCGTGCAGGCCCGCGGCGCTCTTGACGTGCAACAAAAGTCTCTCAAGCTGGCCGAGGCCAGTTACGACCGCGACAAGCGCTCGCTTGAACTTGGAGCTCTGCCGCCACTGGATATCTATCGTTCGCAGTCCGAAGTCGCCGCCCGCAAGGTCGGAGTCATTCAGGCCGAGTACCAACTTACCCAGGCCGAGGAAGCGCTGCGCCTCACTATCGGCGCCGACCGCGATCCACAAATGCAGGCGCTCGAATTAAACCTCACCGAAAAGCCACAACCCGATGGAGAGCTCGAAAAGATAGACGCGGATTCCGCTCTAACTCAGGCGCTGAGCCAGCGCCCGGAGCTGGAAGCCATCAAGGATGCGCTGGCTAACGATGAGACCAGCATTCGTCTCGCGCACAATCAGCTCGAGCCCAATCTCCAGTTACAGGGCTTCTATCAGAGCAACGGGCTGGGCGGCAATCAATACAACCTGCTGACCGGCCAGTTTATTGCGCCGGGAGGTTTTGGCTCGTCCATGAGTCAGCTCTTCGGCTTCGGCTATCCAGGCTATGGCGGAACTCTGTCGCTTACCCTCCCAATCAAGAATCACAGCGGCCAGGCAGCTCTGGGAAATGCCCTCGTCTCTCGCACGCACGATCTTTACGCCAGCGGGCAGATCCGCGAACAGATCACGCTTGAAGTTCGCGAAGCCATGCATCAACTCGATGAAGCGCGCAATGCCCTTGCTGCTGGCACGGTGTCCTTCGATCTGGCGCAGAAGACATTGACCTCGGAGCAGCGCAAATACGAGCTGGGCGCGGAGACAAATTTCTTTGTGCTCGATGCCCAGACGCGCCTCGCCCAAGCCGAGCTGACCCTGCTGCAGACGCAAGTCAGTTACCGCATTGCTATCGCCGCCGTCGGCCACTCCACAGGTGACTTGCTCAATCCGTATCACGTGAAGATCGCCGAGCTCTCACGCTAAGCAGACCGAGCCTCCGGCTCCGCCTTTTCAATCGTCATCCGGCGGTCCGGAGTTCTTTTCATGCAAAAGCCTGTCGACCGTGACACTGGTTGGGATCGGCGCATACTTGGCGGGCGTCTGGGAGTAGTCGAAGCAATCGGAAAGATCGTTCGCATTCGCGTCGCGCGTTCCCAGGTTTGGCAATCCGTAGTTCTTCTCCATGTAAGTAAGCAGGCTGGCCGTCTCGTAGACCTGGTGTGAAACATAACCACGCTTCGCGTACGGAGAAACCACGATCAAAGGAACCCTGAATCCCGGCCCCATGTTGTCGATTTCCTGCGGCGGAACATGGTCGTACCAACCTCCCCAATCGTCCCAGGAGATAAAGATCGCCGTTGAATTCCAAAAGGAGCTCGCTCCTATTGCATTGACGATCGACGCAACCCAGGACGGTCCCTCATTGCTGCCGTAACTTCCCGCATGGTCGGAATGTGCATAATCTGGAACGATCCAGGTCACCGTTGCCAGGTGGCCATGGGCAATATCGGTCAGCACCTGGGTCTGCGGCGAGATCACGTTCTTCGACCAGTCGCTCCCAAAATAGATGTGATGGATCGCCTCATACGCAGACCATGCGGGGCCCGGGTCCACGTTGGTTGCGGGAGCGTAATACCGCCACGTAATTCCCTCCGCGTCCAGCAAATCGGCCATGGTCTTGTAGTCGAAGCAGGGGAAGACCCCGGGAAGATCCGTTCCATCCGGACCGATCAACGCAACGGTACTGCCAGGCGGAGCATCGCACCCCCAAAGCCCTTCGCTCGGGTTTTCGTCCGAATCGCCCGATTGTCCGGCGATCATGTATTGATGTGCAACGAAGCTGGGGCCGGTGTTTGATTGGAACATGCGGTCACCCAGCGTGTACTGACTGGCCAGGGTCCAGTAGGGTTGAAGCTCGCTCTTTGGCACGTAGGAGTAAGCGTACAAAGGAGGATTTGGTGCAACTTGTGCGACTCCGAATCCGTCCATTTTGCCGTTGTCCCACGCGTTCCACCATGCTATGTGAGTGTGATCGAGATCGTAGGGGGTCGCCAGCGGGACAGGCGTTAGCGGCACCACCTGTCCCATGTTCGAGCCACTCTGGGCTGAATCGGCGCCAGGAAAACCGTTGAAGAGGTTGTCGAAGGTCCGATTTTCCTGCATGATCACGACCACATGCTGGATGGGAGACCCCGGCACTACATGACTTGAATTGGTAGTAGAACTGCATCCGGTCAGGAAGCAAACTGCTGCCACTGCGAAAAACGCGAACGCCGACCCGTGGCCGTCGGCGTCCGCTGCGGCTTGCCTGAGCCTCATCACTTTACTATTTTCCTAAATGGACTCGCTTGTGGCAATTTCGCCGGGTCTGCAGGAAGCCGCCCTTTTTTGATATTGCACACATTCGGCGCCGCTCGCCGATCGACCGACATGATTGCCGTGAATCGCGAACGGATCGCGAAACTTGCGGGTGCTCTGGTGCCACGATCTGTTGGGCAAAACCCCGCTGCCCCAGTCTTCGCGCAGGCTGCTTCAGTCTTCGCGAAGCAAAATCAGTGGATTGACCGAAAGTGCGCGTTGCGCCGGAATCCACGTCGCCACCAGGCCCAGCAGAGCCATCGCCACAACCACCCCGGCCAATATCAACGGGTCGCGCGGAGTGGCTTCATAGACGATGAAAGCAAGCACGCGGCTGGCCAGAACGCCGAGCATCAGTCCCGCCACTGAGCCAATCGCCAGCAGCCTGAATGCGCGCCCCAGTGCGGTCTGCAGCACTTCTCTGCGTTGCGCGCCCAGGGCCACGCGAATGCCAAGTTCGCGCAGCCGCTTGCTCACCGAGTAGGCAGCCATTCCGAAGATTCCGGTCATCGAAAGCATCATGCCCATGAATCCCAGCACGCCCAGGGAGACGGTCGCCATGCGCGGTCCAAACAACATCACGTCCATGGGTTTGTCGCGCGCTTCAATGGTCAGCGGCATTCCCGCATCCAGTTGCCGCAAAGTCTTGCGTATCGCTGCGCCGAGCGTAGACGAAGAGTTGTCATTAACGGAGTGCGCGCGCACAACGAGAATTGTAGTGGTGGAGGGCGATTGCTGGATGGGAAGAAACATCACCGGCAACGGATCTTCGGTGAGGCTGTTGTACTTGCCGTCCTCCACCGTACCGACTACCTGGATGCGCGTTCCATCCTTCATTTTGAACGACAGTCCAATCGGATTGACTGCTGAACCAAACACCTTGCGCGCAAACTCCCGATTGACAATGGCTACCCGCGGCGAGTGCATGTCGTCTTGCCAGGTGAATGTTCTCCCCGACAGCAGCGCCGTCCCGGCGGCATGAAAGTATTCCGGAGAAACGTTGATAACTCCGCTGCCCGCTTTGGCATTCGACGGCCGAAGGTCGGACGTATTGTCGGCGAAGACCATCGAGTCGCTGATGCCGTAAATGGATAGAGGCAACGTATCCGTCAACCCGACCGACTCCACACCAGGCAGTGCTTTGACGGCATCGATCATGCGTTTCTGCATCGCCCCTACGCGATCTCCGCTGTAGCCGGACATGCTCAAGTCCGTCGATGCCAGCATGGTGTTTTGAATATCGAAACCAAAATGAGCATGTAACGACCGCGCCAATCCCCTCACTGCCACCAGCGACGAGGTCACCAGCACCGCGCAGATGGCAATCTGCACCACCAGCAGCACATCGCGTGCACTCACGCGCCTTCCGGCGATGCGCCCCGAACCCGCTTTGACCACTTCGTATGGGTTCGTCCGCAACACCTGCCTCACCGGCACCGCGCCAAAGAGGAGTCCGCTAACCAGCGCCAGCAGCACCGCGACGCAATATACCTTTGCGTCCGGATTCACAGCCATGTGCAGCGGAGCGTTGGGAAAGGGTTGCCATGTGCTCAATGCGCGCAGCAGCACTACGCTGCCCAACAGCCCCGCTGCTCCCCCGGCCAGAGAGATCATGATCGCTTCCGTAAACAACCCGCGTAGAATGCGGGTGCGGCTCGAGCCGAGGGCCAGCCGCAGCGCGACTTCCTTTGAGCGATCCGCGGCCCGCGCGGCAAACAGGCTGCCCAGGTTGGCGCATGCGGCCAGCAGGATCAGTGCAGTCAACAGCATCAACCCCGCCATGAATGCTCGCACCGGCCGCCCGAGAAAGTCGCCATGCAGACTGGGACGGCGCAGGGCGAACGTCATATTGCCCACATCTTTTGGGTAGGTCTTTTCGAGGTACGTTCCGATCGAGTTCAGATCCGCAAC
>JBEKVS010000171.1:0-12042 GCA_049513795.1 Occallatibacter sp.
ACGTGCTGCGCTCGATGCTGGTTGTGCCCGAGGTTCCGGCGGTGCTCACGGCGCCAGGGACATACAAGGTCAGCGCAGAAAAATCGAGACCGTTCAAGGGAAAGTTGGAGATGGTGTTGGCGGTAAAAGTGCTATCCAAAGTGGGGTCGGTGGTATTCAGAATTGGGGCAGCGGCTGACACGTTCACCGTGGTGGAGGAACTGCCAACCGTCAGCTTGATATTGAAGGTCGCAACCTGCCGGGCTTCCAAACTGAACGGAGGCAGCGTCTCGGTATCGAAACCGTTGGCCTGCACCGTAACCTGGTATTGGCCGATGGGCAGAAAGTCCAGATGGTAGACGCCGCTGGAATTGCTTGTCGTGGCCGATTCAACGCCGGTCTCGAGAGCATGGGCGGTGACATGAGCGCCTGGAACGAATGCGCCCGAAGGGTCAGTGACTTCACCTGTGATGGAGCCGTTTACGCTTTGGCCGAAGGCCACTGGGATGCACGCCGACAGCGCAAGCGCACACCCGAATGCAAGCTGGGCGAGTCTGATTTTCATGGAGGGCCTCATTTTCAGTTCGTTGCGTCGACTTCTGTTGTTTTCGCTGTGACGGTGCCTTGGGGATTCCCTATGCCGTCAACGTTGGTCGATTGAAGTATTGCCTGGTCCGGTCTTCGCCGATCCTGTGGCGGCCGAAGAATGCTTGAATCGCTGGCTTTGACCGACTGCGTTGATTGAGGTGAGCCGTGCGACTAATATGATCAAAATTTTATCTCAAAACTGAGTAAATAGTCAAAAACCTGCGCGTATTGGCCGCTTTGGGTGAGCATGCGCGAATGTAGGACGAAACTCCAGCTTGGTTGGTAGTCTCGCGCATGCGGCGGGAAGGTTCTGAAAGCAATCACTGGCCGCCGGAAATCTTGCGCCAGGAGCCACTCGGATGAGGGTCCGGCGGGCGACCCAAGTCGACGGCCGCGCGGGGGAGCACGACAAGGTCGATGCGGCGATTTTCTGAGCGCCCTTCGGCTGTGTCGTTGCTTGCGACGGGGTGGTACTGCGCGTAGCCGGCTGCCGAAACACGATCCGCCGGCATCGCCTTGAGATCTAGAAAGAGCCGGGTCATGCGGGTGGCGCGCGCCGTAGAGAGCTCCCAGTTGGAGTCGAATTCGGCGGTGTGAATGGGAATATTGTCGGTGTGCCCTTCGACGCGGAGATCGTAGGGAGTTCGACCCAGCGATCGGGCGATCTGGCGCAGGGTGGGAAGAGTTTCCGGTTTGGGAGTGGCGGATCCAGAAGCAAAAAATCCCGCCTCGCGCAAGCTGATCACCAGGCCATCGCGGCCCATATGGATAGAGACAGAGTGCGTGGCCACCTGGTTCGAAAGGGTCTGTGTGAGCTCTCGTTGGATGCGATTCAGATCGGTTTTCACCCTGGCCGGCGAGAGCACGTCTTCGCCCATAACGATGTTCACTGGCACCATGGGCTTTTCCGTTCCGCTCGTGGTGCTTGCGCCGATGCTTGGTTTGCTCGTCACGCTGGGAAAGAGTCCAAGTGAGTTAAAAGCGGAATTGATCGAATCCGACACCATCTTTTGTTTCTTTTCATCGGCTTTCGAAGCGGCATACAGGACCACGAAAAGAGCAAACAGAAGCGTAATAAAGTCAGCGTACGAGATGAGCCAGCGTTCGTGGCTTGGATGGCGGCGGTTGGGATGCCGGCTCATGCCGCCCGCTCCTTTTTGGTGGCGCTGGAGTCATCGACAAAGCTGGCCAGCCTGGCCTCGAGCATGCGCGGGTTCATGCCTTCGAGGATTGAGATCACGCCTTCCAGCATCATTTCCCGGCCCAGCTGAGCGGCGCGAATGCGAATGCGCATTTTGCCTGCGAAAGGAAGGAAGAAGAGATTGGCGAGGCCTACGCCGTAGATAGTGGCGACAAAAGCCACGGCAATTCCCCGGCCCACTTCCTGCATGTTGTCCAGGCGCTGCATTACCTGGATCAGTCCCAGCACAGCTCCCAGGATGCCAATGGTGGGTGAGAAGCCTCCCGCAGACTCAAAGACCATGGGGATTTGTTCTTCTCTCTCGATGGTGGAGTCCAGGCTGAGCCGCATGATCTTGCGTAGTTCATTCGGTTCAGTGCCATCGACGGCCAGCATGAGGGATTGCAGCAGGAAAGGGTTCTCAATCGTTTTCAAGTCGCTGTCGAGGGATACAACCCCGTTGCGCCGCGCCTTGTTGGCCAGCCCGACCAGCAGTCCAATGAGTTTGTCGTTGTCCTTTTGCGGTGCGCTAAAGACGTGCCCGAGATTGCGAAAGGCGGAGACGACGGTGGGCATGGGAAACTGCAGGAGGACGGCGCCCATGGTGCCGCAAATGACAATAATGGCTGCCGTCGGCTGCAGGATCTGACCCAGGTTCCCGCCCTCGATAAGCAGTCCGGTGACGATTCCCGCGATGGCAAGAAAGACCCCGGCAATACTCGACTTGTCCATGAACAACTCCTCTTCCAACGGCATGCTTCCAACGACCTGCTGCCTGCTAACGGGCAAGGCAAGTGTCGAACGGTTCAGCGGCCGGGTTCCTGGAAGCGTCGAACAGGGGTGGGAACGATCGCCTGGCCAGCGACGTCGAGACTGCTGATCGAGACAACGCGCTGCAGGTCTTCATAATCGGGCAGCCGCCGTGCGACCACCGCGAGCAGCCGCGCTCGGTAAGCGAGCACGCGCTCGGTCACCTCTTCACAAGGTTCGCGGATTATGATCTTTTCCCCATTGATCAGCGTGAGCATCGTGTCCGGAGACGCCTCAATGGTCTTGATCAGGTCGCTGTTCAGCACAATGGGAATGCCGTTGAGCCGGGTGAGTTGAATCATCGCCTTGATACTCCTCTTGGAGAGTTATCGGCGGGGGCGCAAAAGGCAAAAGAATTAGAACAAAACGGTAGTAATTGTCCGCGGCTGGACAGTTACGGGGGGTGCATAAAGTCCCCGATTGACGGGCCGAAGAAGGTGCCAGATGCGGCGACACGCGCACCGGATGCAGCTACCCGCGGTTTCACAAATGCGGGAGCGCGACCGGGGCGAGTGCGCAAATCCACGCACCTACAAGGAGAACCCCATGTCCCTGGGTGTCCTAAATAATCTCAATGCCGTCTATGCGGAAAACAACCTCAACAACACCAGCAACAGTCTCTCCAAGGTACTGAACCAGTTGTCTTCCGGGTCGCAGATCAACTCCGGCGCGGACGATGCTGCCGGCCTCTCTCTGGTGGATGGCCTGCAAGCTAACTCCATGGCTCTGGCCCAGTCGCAAACTAACGCTACGGAAGGCGTAGGCCTGCTGACCGTGGCCGACGGCGCTCTCTCGCAAGTGACGAACCTGCTCAACCGGGCCGTGACGCTGGCTACCGAAGCCTCGAACGGCACCCTCAACAGCTCCCAGGACACGGCGGCGAACCAGGAATACCAGTCGATTCTCTCCGAGATCAACAATATCGGTACAACCACCACTTACAACCAGCAACAGGTCTTCGGCTCTTCCACCAACATCTTCACGGGCGACTCTTCGTCGGTTGGCGCCTCCATCGATAGCCTGAATATTCGCAGCCTGTCCTCGTCCAACGTGGGCGATACCGGCGGCCAAATGTCTTATAGCAACGGCACCAACAATGTTTTCATCAACCTGTCGAGCGGAGGCAACAATGCATCCGTGACAGACAGCCTGGGAGCGGCCAGCGCATCGACCACCATCAACGTCGGCTACATGACCACGGGAGCAGGCGGTTCAGCCATTGCGGCCACAGCAGCCATCAGCGTCGGCGCCGGCACAAGCTACGCCAACACCGCACAGGGCTTGATCAGCGCCATTAACAACTCGGGCCTGGGCTTGAGCGCCACCTTCGCCACCGCGGCCAACTCCGGCTCGGCAGCGGTTGCATCGGCTGAGATCGCCGGCGGCACGGGAGCCGACACCGGCATTGAAATCTCAGCAGCAGGCATCGGTACGGGAACCAACGGTGTCGGCGTCGTGGGCGCAATGGCGCTAACCTCGGGCGAGACACTGAGCGGCAGCCTCAACATTGTCGGATCAGACGGGGCCAGACACTCACGCAGATTGCAACATTCATCAACACCACAAAGGGAGATACCGGCATCCAGGCCACCCTCAACGCGGCGGGCACCACACTCACATTCTCGCCGGATGCGGGAACCACCGTAGACACCGTCACCCTCAGCGCAAGCACCATCGTGGATAACGTTGCAGCAGTTGATACGAGCGCTGCTGTCACCGCCAAGAGCGGCACGCTGGGAACCATGACCGTGTTGAATGCCAGCAATGTCATGACCTCGGGAACCCTGAATGTCACCCAGGGCCTGGTCGCGGGTGAAGCCAGCACTTCGCATAGCGTTGCCGGCCTGACGCTGGCGCAGATCGCCGACAACTTCAACGACGCCAAGACCTATTCGTCAAGCACGCCGACGAACTGGTCCGCGGATGGAATCACGGCGACCCTGAACTCGGCCGGCACGGTGCTCACCTTTAGCCAGGCCAGCGGCGACGCGGGAACGGCGGCCGTCTCCTCCTCACCCACCTCCGCTCCCATCATCGTCACCCCGGTGATTGCGACCGGCGCTACATTGGGAGCTCTCAGCGTGAATCAGAAAGCAGACACGCTGGGCGGCTCATTGAATCTCACGAACGGCATCACGGGAGCGGCAAGCACACTCGCACTGGGCACTGCGGGTGCAACAGACACCCTGGCTAACCTGGCGGCGACGATCAACAGTGGCGGCTACGGAATCACGGCCACGGCCAATACCGCCGGCACGCAGCTGACGTTCACGCAAACCAGCGGCTCCGATACCGCGGCTGTCGGCAGCCTGGATTCAGTGTTGAACTCCGACTACAGCGGCGTCGTCGGTTTCTTCCAGAATACGAATGGCTGGGGGCAAACCTTCTCGACAATGCTTACCAACTCCGGCACAAGCTCGGCAACCGGGATTCTTGCGTTGGCATCGAGTTCCAACAGCAACATCGAATCCACGCTCAATGCGGACGTATCAAAAGAGCAGAGCCTGATCTCCGCGCAACAATCCAGATTGACCACGGAGCTGAACAGCGCCAATGAGATTATGCAGCAGTTGCCAACGGAGCTGGACGGAGTCAACGAGCTTTACTCGGCAATCACCGGGTACAACGAGAACGCAGGTGGATAGAGTTCTTTTGCGCCTATCGAGCCTCGCGGGCCAAATTCATTCTGTGCGAGCAAGTGCTGCCGCCACACCATCGCCCAAACAGGGCCGCGGGAGCGCAAAGCACCTGAGTCGATACGGACTCGTCCGCAGAGACATTCGCCGCGCGCATTGCCCGCATCACCATTCAATGTCTTACAGCAAGGAGCAGTTGAATCATGGGGAGTTATCAGGAACACGCGCTGGAAAGCGCTTCGGCGGTGGAGTTAGTCGTGGCTCTTTATGACGGAATTCTGCGCTTTTTGTATGCCGCCAGTGCGGCGGTTGAACGGGGAGACGAACCGGCCAGACGCACGGCGGCCAAGCGCGCGCTGGATATCATCATCCATCTGCAGGCGCGGCTGCGCATGGATGTGGGAGGGCGCCCGGCGCAGGCGCTGAGCGAGTTTTACGCCACCATGTTTTCGCAGATATTGCAGGCTTCGCAGTCGGCCTCGCAAGCCAAGTTCGAACACACGATCAACTGCGTGCGCAACGTGCGCGACGCCTGGCGGGAAGTGGCGCGCGACCCGGAAGTCAATCCTTCTCCCACGCAGGTGATGGCTGGCTCGCGGCGTGGACGGTCCGAATTCGACTCGGGATACAATGGCGATGGTTCCGGGGGCTCAAGCTGGAACGCTTGAAGTTCTCCTCACTCCTACGCCTGCCACGATAAGCCGTCATCCCGCGACGGTGAGTTCTTCCTCAAGCTGCTGTTTCTGGTAGAGCCCGGAGTAGTAGCCATCGAGCGCAAGCAATTCATCATGGCGGCCCAGTTCCACAATTCTGCCCTTGTCGAGCACAGCGATCTGGTCGGCGTTGCGCACCGTTGAGACACGATGAGAGATCAGGATCGTGGTCGAAGTAGCTGTGTAGCTGCCGAGTCCCCCGAGGATGCGCTCTTCCGTGTAGGTGTCGACGCTGGCCAGCGCATCATCGAGGATCAGGATCGCGGGGCGGCGCACCAGGGCACGGGCAATGGCGGCGCGCTGCTTTTGTCCGCCCGAAAGGGTAACCCCGCGCTCGCCGACCATGGTTTCATAGCCCTGGGGAAACTCTTCGAATTCCGCCCGAATATGTGCGGCTTCGGCGGCCATCAGGGTTTCCTCTTCGGTTGCATCCGGCGATCCGAAGGCGAGATTCTCGCCGATGGTATCGCTGAACAGGAAAGTCTCCTGCGGCACCATGCCGATGTTGCGGCGCAGCACGGCCAGCGGATAATCCCGCACCGCGCGCCCATCGATCAGCAGCGAACCGGCCGGCGCTTCATACAACCGCGAAAGCAAATTGACCAGCGTGGTTTTTCCGCAGCCCGTGGGGCCAACAATCGCCAGGCTCGAGCCGGCGGGAACTTTGAGCGAGATGTCGCGCAGCACCGGCGTCTCGCCATAACTGAAGCTGAGATGACGGAACTCGATGTCTCCATTCAGCAAGGTATCCGGTCCAATTGATTTATCCGCGGAGCGGTCATCGATGGCCGGCTCGGCCTGAAGCAATTCGTCGATGCGCTTCACCGAAGCGGTTCCGCGCTGAAAGAGATTGACCACCCAGCCGACGGCGATGATGGGCCAGATCAGCATGACCATGTAGGTATTGAAGGCCACGAAGTCGCCGACCGAGATGCGATGGGCGATAACCAGGTGGCCGCCGGCCAGCAGTGTGATGACCATGGAGACGCCGAGAATGAACTCGAGCGTAGGCCACAGCATGCCCATCAATTGGACCAAACGGAGCGAGCGGGCAATGTACTGCTGGTTGAGCCGCTCGAAGAGGCCGATCTGCGATTCTTCGCGGGCAAATGCGCGCACCAGCCGCGCGCCGGAGTAGTTCTCCTGGGCCTGCGAGGAGATCTCAGAAAAGCTGGCCTGAATGCGTTCGAAGCGGTCGTGGATTTTGGTTCCGAAGTATTGCACCAGGATGCTGGCGATGGGCATGGGTGCAAGGGCGACCAGCGTGAGCCAGGGGCTGATGCGAAGAACGAAGGGCAACGCGCCCACCGTGAAGAAGACGGTGTTGGCGCTATACATAAGCGCGGGCCCGAGCAGGTTGCGCACGGCATTCAGGTCGTTGGTCAGGCGAGCCATTACGTCGCCGGTTCGGTAGCGCTGGTAGAAGCCCGTGTCTTGCTTTTCCAGATGGCGGAAGAGGTCGTTGCGCAGGTCGAACTCAATCTCGCGCGAGATGCCGATCAGGATCCATCGCTGGGAGTAAAGGAAAATGCCCTTAACCAGGGCGATGGCCACCAATTCGCCTGCGAATATAAGAATCTGCTTGCGGGTTACGCCGCGCCCCATGGCGTCGATGGCATGCTTGAGAACCTGCGGGAAGAACACCCAGACGGCATTGGTGGCGATGCAGGAGAGCGAGCCCCAGAGATATCCCCAGCGGTAGCGACGCATGTAACCGAAGAGCGGGCGCAGTTCGCGAAGCATGGATTTATTGTACGGGCTGGGGCAAGCGGAGAGGCTCGGCAGCCGGCGATGAGGGCCTTCTCCACGCTTCTAAAGTGAACCTTTGAGCATGTGAGCGCATGGAACAAAGCCGGCCTTTTGCAGAGTTTTGCGGGAGGCGATGTTTTCGGTGTTGCAGCGAGCACAGGGGATGCTCCCCATTTCGTAGCAGAGCCTCTTCAACTCCTGGACGAGGTAGCTGCCCAGGCCGCGGCGGCGGAAAGGCTCGCTGACTGACATATAAATGTCGCCATAGGGTCGGTTGTAGTGAAACAGGATGCCGCCACGCGCCGCCTGGGAGCCGTCGATCTCCAGCACATACTCGCCGCCCTCCGAACTCTCCTGCTTGCGGAAGGAAACTCCATCCACGGCATGAGTAGTGGTCACGCCGTCTTCGAAGACGATTTTTTCGCTTTCGATATTATGAGCGTGGGCGTGGAGCATGATGGTGAGCTGCGGGTCGTTGGTTTGCGTCTCGATTCCAGTGGCGCTGCTGGCCGCGAGCAAACTGGCGAATAAATCGAAGACCCGATCCTGATGATTCGGCGTCACATAGAACTCGAATACCGTCCGCGTGCCCTTCCACGGACCGCCGACAACGATCGCACCATATCCCGCTGGCGTGCCGTTTACCTCGAGAAGGTAGGACTGCGTCCATCCCTCTCGGGGGTGCAGAGAGTCGTGGACAATCTGACAATGCATCGATTGGCGATATGAATCGCGCCAAGGAAGGATGTCCTGAAGAGGGACCGGATTGGCGGAGAATTCCATAGGCGACGGCGCGCAATCTGAGCAAATCATAGCAGCGAACTCCCGCCCGAACCGGCCCGATTGGCGCCGCCTGGGGGCGAATGGATGGGGCACCCTGCACCCAGCCCACATGAGCTCCGCTGCCCGAGGTTACAATCACGGTCACCGTACAGCTTCCGGCCGTAGTGCCGGGATTGGTTTGCCCTCCGAGCATGAGCGTTTTTCATGGACTTCTTTAGACTCGGGACTATAATTCCGGGCATGCTCAAAGCAGGGTTGCGATCTTCGTGTCAGCGTCGCGTGGCATCTCTCCCGCGGCCGCTCTCTGTGTCGCTTTGGATTTTTTCACTTCTCTGTTTTGCCGCTTCGGGGACGAGTCAGCCCGCTGTGGCGCAGAAGTCTGCTGCCGTTTTCGCGCCTGCCGTGGCCTTCAGCGCAGCCGGCATCGGCACTGGCTCGCGGGCAATCGATGGCCTGTGGCAATTCCACCTGGGCGACGACCCCGATGGGAAACTGGGCTGGGCACAGCCGGGCTTCGACGACAGCAAATGGGAGCGCGTGCCTGCGGATAGGCCCTGGGCATACGCTGGGCATTGGGGTTATACCGGCTACGCATGGTACCGGCGGCAGATTGCGCTCGACCCCACCGATAAGAATCCGCTTGCCCTGCTTCTGCCGCCGCTCGACACGGTAGCCGAGGTTTACTGGAACGGGGCGAAGGTGGGAGGCATCGGCACGGTGCCTCCGAATGCTTCCTGGCGTTTCCGTGAACAGCCGGCCTCGATTCCGCTGCCGACTGCGCCTGGCGCGAGTTCAGGAACCCTTTCGATTCGCATATGGATGGTAAGCTTTACCGCGATGTATGCGCCGGATACAGGCGGATTTTGGGAGGCTCCCCAGCTTGGGTATGCGCCCGTAATCCAACAGATGCGGGAGAGTTTTGTGGAGCATTACCTGCGTGAGCATGCGATACAGTACGGCGCATGCGTTCTATTTCTCTGCGCCGGACTGACTTCCCTGGTTCTCTGGCTGCGGTTACGGTCCCAGTGGATCCTGCTCTGCGTAGGAGCCTATTTCATCTCCTATGTGATCCCAACTGTTCTTCACAACACAATCTCCACGAGCGCCAGAGTTGCAGAGTATTTCGCCGGACCATGCGATTGCATCAACGACATTGCATTGCTGTTTCTCATTCTTCTGCTTGCCCGACTGCCCAAACGGCGAGGGGTGCGCGGCTTGGGATTCTGGAGGGGAGTTTGCCTCGTCGGCTCCGCTCTCCAGGTTTTGTCAGTCATCTTAGGCCCCTGGGGAATGCATCTCGCCGACTCAGATGTCCTGTTCTTGCCGCTCGTGGTGATAGGGTGCCTTGTGTTGAGCAAGCCCCGTTTACCGCGCCTACTCTTCATGGTTGCGGCGGGGCTGGACGTATTGGTTTGGGACGTGAGCGGTGTTCTCAGCAACTATCCCAGTTTGTCTTGGATTGAAGACCTTCTTCCGAAGCTTTCGTTCCATATCTACGGTTCCGACCTGATCGTCTTCGTCACGTCGAAATTGTTGCTGCTGGCGGCGATTGTCTACGCGGTGTGGGACCAGCTCAGTCGCGACCTTGCCGAGCAGCGGCGCGCGAATGCCGAGTTGAAGGCCGCGCAGGAGGTGCAGAAGGTGCTGATTGCGGCCGAGGAGCGCGGCGCGCCCGGCTATGCCGTGGCCAGTGTCTATCGCCCGGCCAACGAGGTCGGTGGAGATTTCTTCCAGGTCATTCCACTCGAGGAAGACGGCACGCTGATTGTGGCTGGTGACGTGAGCGGCAAAGGACTGCGCGCGGCCATGACGGTTTCGCTCATCGTAGGGGCGGTGCGCACGCTGGCCGAGCAGGACTCAAGCCCAGGCGCTGTGCTGGCCGGGTTGAATCGGCGGTTGGTCGGACGCACGAAGGGCGGCTTCGCCACCTGCTGCGCGGTACGGGTCGATCCTGCAGGCCATGCCGCGATGGCCAACGCCGGGCACTGTCAGCCCTACCTCGACGATCGCGAAGTGGAGCTCCCCGCCGGCCTGCCGCTCGGTCTGGTGGACGGAATGACGTACGAAGAGGTCGTGCTTACCATCGCGTATGGACAACAGCTTACGCTGGTGAGCGATGGGGTGGTGGAGGCACGCAATCACCGCGGCGAGCTCTACGGCTTCGACCGCCTGAGCCAGCTCATGCGCCAGCGCCCCTCCGCCGAGCGCGTGGCCGATACCGCCATCGACTTCGGCCAGGATGACGACATCACTGTGCTTACAGTGACACGCCTGTCGCCCGAACCCGATGCAGCGGTGCAGCTCTCCGAACTTTCTCCCGCGCCAGCATAAGCGCACAACGTTGCGCAGGCGGAGTGAGTGGCGAACGGGAGTCTTCGAGCTTTACGTAGGAGTCCTCAGCAGCAGGTAGCCACCGACAAGCCCAAAGAGGATGTCGGATGCCCAGGCGGCCAGCGCGGCGGGAAGATAGTTGACGTTGCCCAGCGCGCCAAAGAAGCTTTCGACAACAAAGTAGGTCAGGGCTACGCCAATGGCTACGGCGATGCCTGTGAGTGAGCCGCGGCGTCCCATGAAGAGCGCGAAGGGAATGGCCAGAACCGCCATGACGACGGCTACCAGCGGGTAGGCAAGCTTGTGCCACAGCGCCACGCGCAGCTTCATGGTGTCGAAACCGCTTTGCCGCAAGTCGGCGATGTAACGGTCGAGCTGGACAAAGTTCATCTGTTGCGCCTGCAGGCTTTCCTTGTTGAAGTAGCCTGGGTCTTCGTGAATCTCGGCAAACGATGTCTGCTTGAATTGAAGGAAGCTCGTGGTGTGGTCGCCTTCGATGTCGTTCACCCAGCCGTTTTGAAACAGCCAGGAGTCGGAGACGGGATCCCAAATTGCCTTGGCGGCAAAGATGCGGCGGGTGAGTGCGAATGTGGCAGGATTGAACTCGAATACCGAGATGTTGGCAAATTCGTTGCGGTCGGGATCGAAGAACCGGTAATAGAAGATGCGGTCGGGTTCGCCGGGGTGAGGCTGACCGAAGATCCAATTCTGTTCCGGATGGCTTACCGTCTGCGGAGGCTTGCCCTTGATCACATTGCGCAGCGCATCCTGGCGCTTGTTGGCCTGGGGCAGATAGTACTCGCTGAACAGGAAGAGGCTGACGGAAAGGACGGCCGCGATCGAGACCACCGGAACCACCAGCCGGTAGAGACTGATTCCGGTGGCCTTCATGGCGATGATTTCGCTGTTTCGATTCAGGACTCCAAAGGTCACGAGCACGGCGATGAGCACCGCCAAAGGAGCAAGCTGATAGAGAAACAGAGGCGTAAGGTGAATGAGGTAATCGCCGACCAGGGTCAAGTGGATTTTATTGCGCAGAATGTCGCTGAGCAGGTCGAAGACGGTGAATACCAGCATGAGCAGAACGAATCCAACCAGAACCAGGGTGAACATGTTCAGGAATTCGACTACCACATAAGCATCGAGTATGCGCGGAAAGACGCCGCGCGATGCTCTGCGGCGTGGCCGGGATTGGAATCGCGCCAGCAGCCCTCCGAGCAGGGAGCCGATGGAAATGATTGGGTTGGCGAGCCGCGGCTTGCGGGCGTGTGCT
>JBEKVS010000172.1:0-12000 GCA_049513795.1 Occallatibacter sp.
CGCTGACCGGTCAGAGCATCCCTTACACCCAGGCCGATCTGGACGGTGTCAGCGACTGGCTCAAAGCCTGCATCAAGGACAAGATTGACGCCATTCAATTCGGCGAATCGCAGGGCCTGCGTGTGCGCGCCGACTGGGACCCGATGATTCAGAAGGCACTGACCTACCTGCCCGAGGCCCAGGCCCTGGAGGACAACGCTCACAAGGTGCTCACGCAGAAAGCCGAAGCGCGAACCGCGGCGCAATAGGCTGATTTGATTCCTTGGTCGAGCACCTCGCGCTTCGCAGTTCGCTGCCGGTTCTCGGTCTGAATAAGTTCCTGCAGGACTAGAAACGAATCGATCCTGACGTTTGCCAGAGAATATTTTTTCCAGACTCCTCGAAATGGGCTTGACCATTCTCGATGATGTATCTGTTGAGATTTCCTGAGATAGGGTGTCTCGACTTCTGCCGCTAGATATTGTCAGGAAAATATCACCCATTAGCCCACGGAATAGTACTGTCCATAGACGACAGCATGGCCTGCTGCTGTCCTCGCCGTTTTTTTATGTTTAACAGACACCCCCTATGTAGTGTTCTATACTTGGTCCTTGAGATCTCGAAGTCAAACCGTTTCCGGAGATTTCCAAGGAGCTATTCATGAAGCTGGGACTAAAGCTGAATCGGAAGACGCCATGGGTCTACGTGCTCGCAGTCCTCTTTGCAGGCAGCCTCCACGCGCAGGACATCACCGGCAGTTAGCAGGGAACAATTACGACGCCTGAAGGCGCACCGCATCGCATCATTCTGCGAGTCATACACGGTGACGGCGGAGCGTTCAAGGCAAGGATCTACAGCATCGATCAGGACTTCACTGGCGATTGGGTCGACTCAATAACCGTGCACGACTCCACCGCGCAATTTCGAGTCGGCATGCTTCAGCTTTCCTACGAAGGCAAGCTAAGCCCCGACGGCAAAAGCATCACCGGCACATGGACACAGGGGGGGGCGACTCCGTTTACGTTCCAAAAGACCACCCCGGCGGCCGAGTGGCCCCTACCCCCCGACCCCTCACCTCACCCCGTGCAACTCATCCCCGTCGAGCCCGGGGTCAGCCTCGAAGTCCTCGACTGGGGTGGCACTGGTCGGCCTCTAGTCTTCCTCGGCGCTCTGGGCGACACCGCGCACGAGTTCGACCAGTTCGCGCCGAAATTTACCGGCAAGTATCATGTGTATGGCATCACCCGCCGCGGCTTTGGCGAGTCCAGCGATCCCACTCCCAACAACGATAATTATTCGTCCGACCGCCTCGGCGACGATGTCCTTGCTGTCATCACTGCCCTTCATCTGGATAAGCCAGGTCTGCCCAAGCCAGTCCTTGTCGGGCACTCAATCGCCGGCGAAGAGTTGAGTTCTATCGGCAGCCGTCATCCCGACAAGGTCAGCGGACTCATCTACCTCGAGTGCAGTGGTACCCACTCCTTTTACGATCGCGCCTACGGTGACCTGCATCTCGACATGATCGATGTCCGCAACAAGATCGAGCAGCTTCTCCCGGACGGCGGCGACCCCTCCGGCCCGATCCAACCAACAGAGGCCCTGTTGGCTGCACTGCCACGGCTCGAAAAGGAGCTGCAAGATCAGGTGAAGCTGCAACAAGCCGTCGCGCCACCCACCCCCGATCCCTCACTGCCACCAGACCCGCACCCCACGACCGCAAGCGCCTTCGCCGCCATCGTCAGCGGCGAGCATAAATACACCGAGATCAAGGTACCCTGCGTTGCCTTCTTCGCTGTGCCCCATGACCTAAGCAGGGTTTTCCCGGGAGACGCCGCTCGCCATGCCGCCGTCGCCGCGGCCGATCTCGAGAGGCAAACCAGACTGGCCAATGCCTTCGAAGCAGGCGTTCCCTCAGCCAAGGTCATCCGGCTGCCGAACGCAGATCACTACATCTTCCGCTCCAACGAAGCAGAGGTGCTGCGCGCCATGAACGACTTCCTCGGCAAGCTGCCTCAACCCTGACAAGCTGCCCAGCAGGGCGACGACGCTTTTAGAGACCACTCGATGCAAAGCAAGCTACCGACGTTTGTATCGCGCCCTGCGAAGATTTCTCTTGACATAATGTATTAGTTTTATAGTACACTGACTTCGCGATGAGAGAGCAGACCATTTCGAAGCAGTTTCGCTTTCAATTGGACCTCCATAGCGGCATGCCCGTCTATCGCCAGATCATTGACCAGGTGCGCGGCGGCATTGCTTCCGGCCTGTTGACGGCGGGCGATCAGTTGCCCACGGTGCGCCAGATGGCCGTGGACCTGGCCATTAATCCCAACACCGTCGTCCGCGCTTACCGCGAACTCGAATTCGGCGGATTGCTGGAGACGCACCAGGGCACGGGCACATTTATCAGCGCGCAAAAGATGAAGCGGGCAGACGCGGAGCGCGAAAAGCAGCTATCCCAGATAGTCGCGGATTGCGTCTCGCGCGCGGGAGCAGCGGGATTCACGGTAGACGAACTGATTGAAGCGTTGCGCGGCTTGGCTTCAGAGCCAACTCGCCGGAGGTGAGAGATGAAAATGACAGTTGAAAGTGTTCCCTTGAACCGGGTCGCGGTAACAGCCTTTGTGATTTGCTTTGGCGCAGGAGCCGGTTTGAGCGCGTTGCTGAACAATAAGGCGCCGCTGATTGTGGGAGCGGTGATCGGTGTCTACCTGTTGTTCGCCATCAAGGTGGTGCAGCAGTGGGAGAAGGTGGCCTTGCTGCGCCTGGGCCGCTATGTCGGCTTGCGCGGCCCCGGCTGGTTTCATGTGGTGCCGGTTTTTGAAACCGTCAGCCACTACATCGATCAGCGCGTGCGCGTGCACAGCGTGACCGCGGAGTCGACGCTGACGCGCGACACGGTTCCGGTGAACGTAGACGCGATTGTCTTCTGGATGGTGTGGAACGCGGAGAAATCGATCCTTGAAGTCGAGAACTTTGTCGAGGCGGTGAATATGAGCGCGCAGACGGCTCTGCGCGAGTCCATTGGCCGGCACGAGTTGGCCCAGATGATCACCGAGCGCGAGGTGATGGGCCGCCAGCTGCAGCAGATTCTCGATGAGAAGACCAACCCGTGGGGCATCACCGTTCAATCGGTGGAGATTCGCGATGTGCGCATTCCGCAGTCGCTTGAAGACGCGATGTCGCAGCAGGCGCAGGCCGAGCGCGAACGCCAGGCGCGCGTGATTCTCGGCCAGGCCGAGGTGCAGGTGTCGGAGCAATTCGCAGAAGCATCGCGGGTCTACAACGACAATCCCGGCGCATTGCATCTGCGCGCCATGAACATGCTCTACGAGGCAATCAAGGAAAGAGGGTCGATGGTCATCGTGCCCTCGTCGGCCGTCGAAACCATGGGTCTGGGCGGAACGCTGGCCACGGCGGCCATCGGCAAGCAGCAGGGCTGACGGCGAGCGTTCGCAACCCCGGAAATAAATTTCAGCGGAGAGGAGCATCGCAATGAAAGCGAGAATGCTGTTGCTTGCCTGCGCGGCGATCGCGCTGGCCTGTGTGACTCAAGCCGCGGCAGAGAGCCACGGGAATTGGATTGGAGTATGGCAGGCCAAGGTAGTGAACCAGCCAGGCATGACGCTGACGCTTGCCGACGACACGGGCGAGCTAGGCGGAACCATCGTCTTCGAAGTCTTCAATCGCGAAGAAAACCGGCTCATCGCCCGCGAGCCGCACACACTCGTACACCCGCACCTTGACGGGAACGTGCTCTCCTTTCAGGTAAAAGGATGCTGCGGCCGGAGCCAGGTTCTGAACATGACCGTGGAACTGACCAAAGACGGCAAGGCACAGACCCGCTGCTCGAACTGCGGCTCAGATGCTGTGACGGAGTTGGAGAGAGCTGACTAGGCTCAATCAAAAACGACAAGGCGTGCACCTTGGGATGGTGAAGGGCTATGAATCGCAGAGTGTTCATATTCGTTCTTTTGATTGCGGGCCTTACCGGCCGATTTCCCGGCCTTTACGGCCAGACGGGAGAAGCGGCAGCGTCATCGACGAGCGGACAGGGCACGGTGGAGCAACCGGCAACCTTCAAGCTGCCTGATCCCTCCGGGCCATTCGGAATTGGCCGCGTGGGTTACGAATGGATCGACGCGTCTCGCCCGGACGGCTATTCCGCCGATCCGCATGCGCATCGCGCGTTGATGGTTTACCTGTGGTATCCATCTGCGCGCAGCGCTGCCGGAGAAAAGGCGCCGTACCTTCCTGGCGCCAAACAAATGGATGCGGACCTCGATGTTCAACACCAGATGAAGGAAGAGTTCGGCGCGCTTTGGCCGCTTCTGGTTGCGGGGGAAATCAAGTCGCATGCCCTCGAGAGCGCGGCGGCTTCCAAGACTCCGCGGCAATTTCCCGTCGTGATTCTGTCGCATGGCCTGGGCGGCACAGGCCTTGAATACGCTTCGTTGATTGAGGACCTGGTGAGCCATGGGTATGTAGTTGCGGCAATTGAGCACACGTACACCGCATCGGCAGTCGTGTTTCCTGATGGAAAGGTTGTTCCTCCGCACAATGACCCGGTACCGGAAGGACTTTCTCCGGCGCAGCGATGGCAGCGAATGGGGGAGTCGGCGGCGTTGGCGATCAGCCGCGGCGCGGACGATGTCCTGTTCGTGCTGAACAGGCTTGCGGATCTGAACAAGAGCGGGGCCGAGGGCTTTCCACTTCACGGACGGCTCGATATGAATCGCGTGGCAGCCGTGGGCCACTCGGCGGGCGGAGGGTTTGCAACAAGAGCGTGCCAGCTTGACGCGCGGATTCGCGCCTGCGTCAGTCTCGACGGAGAAATGCCTCCTGTGGATGCATTTCCCGAGTATCCCGATGGCAAGCGAATGCAACAACCTGTGCTGCTTCTCGAAGTGGATCAGACGGGCAAGCGAAAACCCTTTAGCGAGGCCCAGTTTGCCGATTTCCAAAAGAAGGAAGAGCAACAGCTCAGCCAATGTCCGGTGGGGAGTTATCACGTCCTGCTCAATGCGCCCGGCCTGTTTCATGGCAGCTTCAGCGATTACTGGTTGTTCGCGGCAAACGGCGACCCTGCGAAGACTGAAGAAGCGTTGCATAACCTACGCCTTACTGAGTCGTTCACGCTGGCATTTCTCGACAAGACTTTGAAGGGCGAGAAAGCGCCGTTGTTGGACGAACCTTCGCAATCTCCCGAGGCGAAGGTTAAGGCCTATGGGCGATAGCCGCGCCGCTAACAACAAAGAGGAGAATCCAGATGATTTCAGTGAAACCAAGTGCGAAGGATGGGATATTGTTAGCTGTCGCTCTGGCTGCGCTTTCAGTGAGCGCGCTGCACGCGCAGGATGCAGTCGATACTTCCAGCCATAAGGTGCAGTTTGTCACTGTAGAAGAGGGTGTCCGGCTTGAGGTTCTGGATTGGGGTGGGTCGGGAAGACCACTCATCTTCCTTGCCGGGAACGGAGATACGGCGCATAGCTTTGACAAGTTTGCGCCGAAGTTCACCAGCCAGCACCATGTCTATGGCATAACCCGCAGGGGTTTCGGCGCGTCCAGCAAGCCCACGCCGGCGAATGAGAACTACTCAGCGGATCACCTGGGAGATGACGTACTCGCCGTCATGCGCGCGCTTGGAATCGAGCGTCCTGTGCTGGTGGGGCACTCCATGGCGGGCGAGGAGTTGAGTTCGATCGGCAGTCGCTTCCCGTCAAAAGTCTCCGGCCTGATTTATCTCGACGCGGCAACGAGCTTCGCGTTCTATGATGAAGCGCATCCGTCGGTCGAGATCGAGATGAACGGCATCAAGAAACGGATCGAGGAGATTGAAGCCGGCGGGGTTGACGAGCAGGCGAAGCTGCGCGAACTCGAAGTTGCAATTGCAAGGTTCGAGACCATTCTTCACCAGAGCAATGAAGACGTAAAGAGCATGCCTCCGCTGCCGCCGCGGCCGCCGATCGCGGCCGCGCTCAACTTCGGTATGGAGAAGTACACATCCATCCCCGTTCCGGTTCTCGCGATCTATGCCTGCCCACACGATTGGAGTCACTTCTTTCCCAACGACCCGGAACGCAGAGCCGCGCGCCTCGCCGCCGACACGGAGCGCTGCAATGCGCAGGCTGAGGCATTCAGTCGCGGCGTTCCAAGCGCCAGAGTGGTGCGCATTGCCAATGCCGACCATTACGTCCACCGTTCGAATGAAGCCCAGGTGATCGATGAGATGAAGAAATTTCTCGATGGACTCCATTGAGACATTCCGCACTCGCTCGCTGCCGGACTTTGCTTATCCCGGGGCTGGAATTCAATTCAGTCTCCGCCTTATGGTTCGTCTTTGTAGATATGCACTTCGATCTTCCCGCCTTCCGCGAGCCGGGCGCGGAACATGCCCGGCGTGTTGAAACTGAATGCAGTCTGGCCGTCGGGGGTGAGAGCGATGACGCCGCCGTCGCCGTGCAACGTTTCGAGTTCGTGATGGATCACTTCGTCGGCGGCCTGCTGGATGGGCATGCCTTTGAAGGCCACGAGATTACAGATCTCGCGCGCCACGCCGAGGCGAATGAAGTACTCGCCGGTGCCGGTCGCCGAAACCGCGCAGGATTGATTTGAAGCGTACGTGCCCGCACCGATGATGGGCGAATCGCCCACGCGGCCAGGCATCTTTCCCTGCAATCCGCCGGTCGAAGTGCCAGCGGCGATGTTGCCCTGGCGGTCGAGCGCGACCACGCCTGTGGTGCCGTGGCTGCGCGGGTCGGCGCCTTCATCGTAGAAGGCGACAGGAGCTACCACGCCCGGAGGCGGCGCACCGGCGGGACGCGGCGGCACTGGCTTGCCTTCCGTGGTCAACTGCTTGACCAGCGATTGCCAGCGGGCCTCGGTGAAAAAGAAACTCGGGTCGACCTGCTCCAGTCCGCTGCGTGCGCCAAATGCGTCCGCGCCCGAGCCGACCATCATCACGTAGGGCGACTTCTCCATCACCGCGCGCGCGAGCGAGATGGGATGGCGCGTACGCGTGACGCTGGCTACCGCGCCTGCCTTCAGATTCGAACCATCCATGATTGACGAATCCAGCTCGTTTTTGCCTTCGGCGGTGAACACCGCGCCGCGCCCAGCGTTAAAGAGCGGATCGTCTTCGAAGATGTTGAGCACCGTTTCCACGGCATCCAGAGCGGACCCGCCGCCATCAAGCACCTTCGCGCCTGCTTCGATCCCCTTGGTCAGCGCGGCTCGATAGGCCGCATCACCCTTGGGCCCGAGCGCCGGCCGCTCAATCACACCCGCGCCGCCATGCACCACGATGCTCCAGTGATGGGCCTGCGCCGCGCCGGTCTGCTGCCCGCCCGCGGAAACAGCCGAAGCGGCTGCCGCACCAGCCAACAGGTACATACGCAATTGACTTCTCATCGTCCCGACACCTCCTGTCCTTGCGGACAAACGCTGACTTTGTGACTCTCTGTCCCGAACAGATCTCTTCAACCGTCCTGCATCCCGCCAGCCGGATTCCTCCCATGGTATCGCGTGCAGGCGACGAACCGCTTTGCCGATGCCTCGATCTCGGATACCATCGCAATCAATGACAATCCTTAAACACATTCTCTGCTCGCTAATGTTCGGAGCAGCGTTCGCTTCCGTGGCTCACGCCAAGCCGCGACCGATTCCGGTGAAGGTTGTTGTGGTGGCCATGTTCGAGGTAGGCGAAGACACCGGCGACCAGCCAGGCGAGCTGCAGTATTGGGTGGAGCGTGACCACCTGGATCGCATCTATCCGCTGGCGGCCGGCTATCATGCCGTGCGCATGAACGGGGACGGCGAAATGGCGGTGCTCACAGGCCAGGGCACCGCTCACGCCGCGGCAACTATCATGGCGCTCGGCCTTGATCCCCGCTTCGACCTCACGCACGCTTACT
The DNA here is from genome assembly GCA_049513795.1 of Occallatibacter sp. Taxonomy (GTDB): domain Bacteria; phylum Acidobacteriota; class Terriglobia; order Terriglobales; family Acidobacteriaceae; genus Telmatobacter. The sequence goes on from JBEKVS010000172.1 coordinate 7,893, forward strand.
GGATCGTTGCCGGAATTGCCGGAGGCAGCCCGGATAAAATTTCGCTGGGGTCGGCGGTTTGGGCGCGCTGGGTAGTGGATGGAGATCTGGGCTACGAGATCGACTCGCGCGAAATCCCTGCCGACTGGACGACGGGCTACCTGCCACTGCGCAAATCGAGGCCGTTCGAGCAGCCGGCGACTCCGCTGCCTGGCCAGGTTTACGCACTTAACCAAAATCTTGCCGAGTGGGCTTACAAGTTGACACGCGCCACGCCGCTCGCCGACTCAGATCATCTGAAGGAAATACGCAGCAACTTCGACGGCGCAGCGGCACTGAAACCACCATTCGTGACCATGGGCGATGAAGTCTCTTCTTCGCGCTATTGGCATGGCAAGCTGTTCGACGCCTGGGCGGCGGAATGGATGCGCTACTTCACTGGAGGCGAGGGCGAGTTTACAACCACGGCGATGGAGGACACGGGAACGCTGCAGTCGCTCGAATTCCTGGCCAACGCCCATCGCGTCGACGGCCAGCGGATCCTGGTGCTGCGCACGGTGAGCAACTTCGACCGCCAGCCGCGGGGGATGACCGCCGCCGAAAGCCTGGCCACGCAGCGCATCGGCAAGTACAGCGGCTATCTGCCGTCGCTGGAGGCTGCCTATACGGTTGGGCACGCGGTCGTTCATGAACTGCTGACGCACTGGCCGGATTACGCGCAGAAGATCCCATCCGCGAGTCGGTGAGCGATTTGATTCTGCGCTTCGATGGGCTGGATAGGTCAATTGGAGTCGTCTCCGTCCAGGCTTGCGCGCATCATTCGATGTTCAACTCCTTGCGGGCCAGGTCGCGAATCGGAACGCAGTTCCCTTTCCATGCATCCCACACCGAAACGCACCAATTGCGAATCATGGTGTCGCGCGGCTCGCCGGGCGCGGCCGCCAGCACATCCTCAACCCGGATGGCACCGCGCTCCTTTGGAAACGGTGGAGCGACCCATTGTCTGCGCTGCTTGGCAAGCTGCATGTGCGCGCGCTGAGCCTGCTTGCCGGTCAAGTTCTTTTCCACTGACAGGTAAAGGCCAATCAACGCAAAGACTACGACGATGGGCTTTGATGTTTGGTCTGCATGCTGAGCCGCATACGCATCCACGGCGTTCTGGTGGATAAACGCAGGGTCGGGATGCGCCAATGTGTAGAACGAGAGCTCGTTAAACAGGTCCTGGTCGGTTGGCATCGGTGGCCTATTCACTCTTCGAAATGACATTGACTTTCCAATTCAAAGGCTCTTGCGGAAATGAACACAACAATCGACGATTTCAAAGCCAAGAGCCTGATGCGCGTCTAACGATTCGACGTTATCGACAAGGGCATCGGACGCGATCTCATGACACGCGTGAGCACGAGCCCACTCCTCGGCCGCGCGCATGAGCGCCCTGCCAACGCCCTGGTTGCGATGTCCATCTCGAACAAACCAGCCCTCGACAAAGCCAACCGGCCTTGAGGGGTCGCATCCGTCCGCATGCGAGCGCAGACCCACCTCAAGAAAACCGGACAGTTCTCCGCTGCCCTCTTGTGCAACAAATATCGTGCAAGGCAGGGTGCTGCTGATAGTGCCATTCAGATTGGCGTCGATTTCTCGAAGGTGCTCCTCAGTCGCAGAATCAGGCCAGAGCATTGTCCGCATCTCGGCCAATCCAATGCGATCCTCCGCGCGGGCTTGCCGAATATCGAGTACCGCCATGCGGCAATTCTAATCGCGTACTTCCTTCCGACAGAAATAGCGGTCCATCGGGTCCAGGCGGAAGTTATCGATTGGGAACCGGATCACGACCGAACCGATTCGATCATGGAGCTTGGCGAAACCAAGCCCGGCAGTGCATCATGCTTGAGTTCCGCAAATTCTCATTTCATTTGCACCTTGCCTGTAGGCGACCCGCCGGCCGCAGGTGCAACCGCAAGGATGACTGCAATGCATTCTGTTTGGTTGGGCGAATATCTCGGCACGCTGGTGCTGGTGCTGCTGGGCAATGGTGTCAACGCCGGCGTGACGCTGCGCAAGTCGTACGCGGCCGATGCGGGCTGGATGGTGATCGCCGCGGGCTGGGCGCTGGCCGTGCTGTCCGGCGTGCTCGTCGCCCAGGCCTTCGGCAGTTCCGGTGCACATCTGAACCCGGCCATCACTTTTGCCGCCGCAGTGAATAGCGGCGACTATTCGCAGCTGCTCTATTATTGGTCGGCGCAATTGCTGGGAGCTATGAGCGGAGCAGCGCTGATGGCCCTGCACTATGCGCCGCACTGGCGGCTCACGCCCGATCCGGCGGCAAAGCTGGGCATCTTCTGCACCAATGCGGCGGTGCGCAGCCCTCTACTGAACATAGTGAGCGAGGCACTGGGCACAGCGGTCCTGGTATTGGTGGCCGCGGCAATTGGCTCGCATGGAGTTTCACCCAACGGGCCCGCGCCTGGCCTGGCGCCGTGGCTGGTGGGCAGCCTGGTGTGGGGCATTGGCCTTTCATTGGGAGGAACAACCGGCTACGCCATCAATCCGGCGCGCGATCTGGGCCCGCGCCTTGTTCATGCTCTGCTCCCGATTCCGGGCAAAGGTGGATCGAACTGGAGCTATGCACCCATTCCGATCATCGGAGATTTGACTGGCGCGGCCTTGGCTGGGCTGCTTCTGCACTTCGCCCATCTTTAGGACTCCGTTGCGCGCGTTGCAATCGCCGTTCGTATCGACCAAAAGTTCACAGTTGCGCGGAAAGGATATTCGATGAGGATTCTGGATCGAATTCTTGCCTGCATCGTCATTCTGGGCAGCCTCGGCCACGGTGTTGGGTCGTATGTCGCTTACCGGCACGAACCGGTCACATTGCTATGGGCGCTCTCCGCGTCCATGCTTTGGCAGCTGATTGCCGCCATCAACTTGCTGCGCACATCTCGCCCCACAGACCGGCCGCTGGCTTGGATCGCATTTGCTTGGAGTCTTGCGATGGCGATTTCGGCATTCACTTTCGGCGTGCTGATCGGCAACGCCTTCGATATGCGCGCCCTCATCAATGGATTTCTAGCCTTGGGTCTCGCCGTGTTTAGCGTGAGGACGGCGCTGACAGCAGCCACAGCACGGGCTTGACCTCAAGGCGAGCGCGGCCGGCTACTCGAGGAACGAAGCCACCACGGCCAGCGCGGCAATGGCCGCAGTCTCGGCGCGAAGAATGCGTGGGCCCAGCGATACGGCGCGCCAGCCATTGGCGTCGAAGAGCGCTTCTTCATCGGGCGCCCAGCCGCCTTCCGGCCCAATGGCGATTTCAAGCACCGGCATCTCTTCATCGGAGGCGGATGCGGCCTCTTCAATGGCTTGACGCAAGGTGGTGGTGCGCTCCTGCTCGGCCAGGACGATGCGTGTGGAAACTGAAGCGGCGCGCGCACGCGAAGCCAGGGTGGCGGGGTCGTGGATCAGGGGCACGTCGGACCGGCGCGACTGCTGCGCAGCTTCATGAACAATGCGACGCCAGCGCTCCGCGCGCTTGTCCGCGGCCAATGCCAAATGCTTCTCGGTGCGGCGCGCAATCACCGGCGCAATCGCGGCCACGCCCAACTCCGTCGCCTTCTCGATAGCCCATTCCATGCGATCGAACTTGTAGATGGCCATCACCAGCGATACGGGCAGCGCCGGGTCGGCCTGCACTTCAGAAATCAGATTGAAGCGGACTTCGCCAGGCTCGACAGCAGCCACTTCGGCATGAAAGACGTGCCCACCCGCGACTACATCGGCCTCCATGCCGGGATGCGCGCGCAGCACACGGGCCATGTGCTCGGCCTGCGCGCCCACAATCATGGCTGTGGCTTCATCCCAATGCTCGGCAATCCAGCGGCGTCGCGTCATGGCAATCCGAAACCGGTTCCTTTCCTCTCTACAAGTCTATGCCTAGCGCACAAACACTGAGGGGGACGCTTTATGCGCCCCCCTCGGGTGTTGCCTGTTGTTGGTTTACCGCAATTACTTCTTTTTTGCGGCCTTCTTAGCGGGTGCCTTCTTGGCTGCCTTCTTTGCTGGTGCCTTTTTGGCTGCCTTCTTGGTTGCCATTTTGCCTATTCTCCCTTTCGATGGGTTGCATCGATTCTGCAAT
>JBEKVS010000173.1:0-11990 GCA_049513795.1 Occallatibacter sp.
CTGACCAGGTGCATCTCGATGCGCGACTGGGCGTCGTTCCAAACCGCGCGGTGGGCGAAGGCATCGAGATCGAAGTCCGCATCGAGCTCGCTGTTGAGGCGGGCGAGCAGGTTGAGGTTGAACTGCGCCGTCACGCCGGCGGCATCGTCATAGGCGCTCAGCAGTGTTGCTTCGTCCTTGCGCAGGTCAACGCCGAGCAGCAACGCATCGCCGCGATTGAGGCCTGCCTGCACGCCTTCAAGCAGGCGCGCCGCTTCCTCCGGCTCAAAGTTGCCGATGCTGGAACCGATGTAGATTACCAGGCGGCGCTCGCCCAACGCGCATGGCTCGAGATCCAGGCCCTGCACGTAGTCGGTCACGCGGGGAATCACTTCAACGGCGGGAATCTCCCGTTCGATGCGTTCGCGGGCGGCTTCCAACGCGCTGGGAGAGATGTCGACCGGCTCGTAGATTACCGCGCCCTGGCGCTCCACGGCAGCATTCAAGAGCAGGCGCGTCTTGTCGGCAGAACCGGCGCCCAGCTCCGTAATACGCAGCCTGGTTGAGTCACTTCCCGCTGGATCGTTTCCTCCGTGCCCGTCTGTTTCGCGTTGCACCGCCAGGGCAATCATCTCCCCGGCGTGAGTGGCCAGGATGGCCCGCTCCGTGCGCGTGAGGTAGTACTCGGGGAGCTGGGTGATCCGCTCAAACAGGTCGGAGCCGGCGTCATCGTAGAAGAGCCACGAGGGCAGCCTCTTGGTTCGACAGCTCAGACCATCGCGGACGGCTGCCGCGACGCGAAGTTCAGTTTGTGGAGTGATTTGGGGAAACGCGATCGTAGTCATTCCGTCCCTTGGATGCAGCAGTGTCGGCAGTCGTTACATCCACTTCGAAGAATCGTTCCCTGAATTTATCTTATCCAGGTCAGTGGGGAGAAATTAGTCAGCGCGCCAGACGGATACCGGAAAACTGCCAGCGTGTCTCGGGCGGGAAGAAGTTACGGTAGCTGGCTCGAATGTGGGCTGCCGGCGTGACGCACGAGCCGCCGCGCAACACCATCTGGCCACTCATGAACTTGCCGTTGTATTCGCCCAGGGAGCCGGGAAGCGGCTTGAATCCGGGATAGCCGAGGTAGGCGCTGGAGGTCCACTCCCAGCAGTCGCCGAAGAGCTGGGCGGGGCCTGAGCTCGGCGCTCGTCTTTCCGCGGGGGCGGGCAGCAGGTGTTCCGAGTCGAGCAGGTTGCCAATCACGGCTTGCGACCCGGCCGCGGCTTCCCATTCGAACTCAGTCGGCAACCGCAGCCCGGCCCAGCGTGCGTACGCGTCGGCCTCAAAAAAGCTCACCTGGCTGACCGGGGTATCTTCCAGGCTGGCGAGTGGCAGCTCACCGCGCAGGGTGAAAATGCGCCAATCGCTACCGGAACCCGCGCCGTCGCTCTTCCCGGCATCGGTCCAATAGAGCGGGGCGGCCCAGCCGCTCGCCCGCACTGCATCCCAACCGGCGGAAAGCCAAAGCTCCGGCCGACGGTAACCGCCGTCGGCGATGAAGGCGGCGTATTCGGCGCAGGTCACCATTCGATCCGCCAGCCGGTAAGGATCTAGCCAGACGCGGTGAAGCGGGCGCTCGTTATCGAAACAGAAGTCGGGTCCGCTCGATCCAGCTTCGCGAATTCCCCCCGGAAAGTCGTGGAAGCTCGATGCGGGGATCCCGGCCGTGCGTGGAGCCGTCAGACCAGGATCGCCCAGACCGAAACCAGCCGGTAGATATGCGGGCCGCAGCGGGTTGGTTGAGAAGGCGTGGAGAATGTCGGTAAGCAGCAGCTCCTGATGCTGCTCTTCGTGGTTGACGCCAAGCTCGATTCTTTCCGCAGCCTGCGCCGCTAAAGCTGGCTCGATTTGGTCTCCTGCCAGGCGCTCAAACAGATCGTCCATACCGCGAGCCACATGTTCCCGGAAGCGCAGCACTTCTTCCAGTCCGGGCCGGGAAAACGAAGCGCGCAGCCGTTTTTCAGGAATCGCGGAAAAACTTTGGTAATAGCTGTTGAAGAGCCAGGGAAAATCCAGGTTGAACAACCGGTAGCCGGGAATAAACTCACGCAAAACGAAGGACTCGAAGAACCAGGCGGTGTGCGCCAGGTGCCACTTAGCCGGGGAAGCCTCGGCGCAGGATTGCACCATCATGTCTTCCGCTGTCAGCGGTTTGCACAAGGCCAGCGTCCGCCGGCGAGTAGCCGTGAATCGCTCGGCCAGGCTGATTATCGGTCTGCCAATACTGGTTGCACCCACCTCTGACCCTCCGTTTTGTTTACTGAGTTTATCCCGAAACAAGTATTTCGCCGGCTGCTTCCCCAATTGAATCAAGATCGGTCTATATTAATCAGCGCACAGCGCCCTTTCGGTGCTCTAATATGGGATGTTCTGATGCAGGTGGTAGGTGTAAGTTTTTCATCGCCATCGTTCCTTCGTAAGGAGGGAATATGTATTGGCTCAATCAACCCCGCCGGCTGCCGGTGATCGCAGTCTTCGCAGGCCTCGTCCTCTCGTCCTCGGCAATCCTCAGCCAGGTACCCGCACCTCCGCCCCAGTCGCCGGAACCGGCCAATAATCAGCCGGCAATCGATCCCCTCCCTGTCGACGCTACGCTTCCCCTCCCGGCGGTTGATCAAACCCAACCTGCGGCGGCGCAACCCGCGCCAACGCCGGAAGAGTTGGGCGACTCGCTCATGGTCCATCAGCGCTACCAGGCAGCGATCGAGGCCTACAAGCAGGGGCCGCACGACTCGGCGGACTTGTGGAACAAGATGGGCATCGCTTACCAGATGATGTTCAACCCCGAGGATGCTTTGCACTGCTACCAGAAATCGCTTCGGCTGAACGAGAAGAATCCCCGCGTGATGAACAACCTGGGCACGATCTACGATTCGCTGAAGGAGTACAGCAACGCCGAGAGGATGTATCACAAGGCGCTCAAGCTCGACCCTCGTTCGGCTCTGATCAACAAGAATCTGGGAACGAATCTGCTCGCGCAGCACAAGTACAAGAAGGGCTGGGAGCTGTATAAAGTGGCGCTGCAGCTCGATCCGCAGATCTTCCAGAACAGCGCCAGCCCGCGGGTGCAGAATCCGGCCACCGTGGAGGAGCGGGGCGCCATGAACTACTACATGGCCAAAGGCTGCGTGCGTGCGGGCATGAACGACTGCGCCATCAATTACCTGCGCATGGCGCTGAACGAGGGTTTTACCAGCCCGAAGAAGATTGAAGCCGACAGCGAATTCGCCGGGCTGCGCGGAGTTCCTGCCTTTGAGCAGTTGCTGGCGTCGCAGAGGCAGCAATAAGCTCAATTAAAGGGGCTAACCGGAACTCAACCCGTGGTTCGATGGCATTGACTCCGGCGCCGTTTGCAGAAGCCGACTCGAATCGACCCAAGGCAATTCACCCGTTGCCGTGTAGCCTTCCCACCCTAGCCGCAAAAACCCCACCCTAGCCGCAAAAACAAGGACGCGGCGAGGGTGGGGCACCCACGCTTCACACCTTACACCCCACGCTTTACACCGCCCCACTTCCCTGCACACTTCACACCTTTAGAAGCAATGCCCTAATGTGAATGGCCGTGATGATGGGCGTGCTCTTGGGTGGCCATCTCCTCAATGGGAACCACGCAGCCGTGCGTCTCCTCGCAGCCGGTGTGCTCGAACTGAATGGTGGTGTGGGCGATCTGGAAGTGCTCTTTGAGCACGTGGTTCAGGTTGACCAGGATGCAAGCACTTTCAGAAGGCGGAATGTCGGCGATGGTGACGTGGCAGGCCAGGGCGCGAGACTGCGAGCCGAGGCTCCAGATATGCAGGTCGTGAACGTTGAGCACGCCGTCGACCGCCTCCATCCCGGCGCGAATCTCGGGAACTGAACAGTCGCGGGGCGTGCCTTCGAGCAGAATGTTCAGCGTCTCGCGGACGATGCCGAAGCTCGACCACAGAATCAGCGCGGCGATCAGCAGCGACAGAACCGGGTCGATCCAGTTCTTGCCGGTGAATAAAATGCCTGCGCCTCCGGCAATGACTGCAGCCGTAGAAAGCGTGTCGCCGGCCATGTGCAGAAAAGCTGAGCGCATGTTCACATCGCGCGCTACCCCCCACAGCAACGCTGCGATGACGCCATTCATCAACACACCCGCCGCGGCGACGATCATCATCAGCCGCGGCTGCACAGCTACCGGAGCCGAGAGCCGATGGACGGCTTCAAAACCGATCCAGATGGAGATGACGATCAGCGTGACTGCATTGATGAAGGCGGCCAGAACCCCGGCGCGCTGGTAGCCGAAGGTCTTCGAATCGCTTGCCGGGCGCGTCTGAAAGTAGACGGCTGCAAAGCTGAGCAGGAGGGCAAGAAAGTCCGAGGCATTGTGGCCGGCTTCGGAAAGCAGCGCGAGGGAATGAGCCCGCAGTCCGGCGACGAAGGTGACGACAACATACGCGAGCGTGGCCACCAGGGAGAAGCGGAGAACATTCTTGGTTCGATTGGCTCCGAGACCCGATGGCGCTGCGTGGACATGCATGGGGTTAGTATACCGGGGGTGGGTATTGCGCGCAAAGACTGCGGGCCGCCTTGGCACGACTCCATCGACCTTGCGAACGCCGTAAACCGATTCCCAAACCGGGCCTCACAAGCAGCGTCTGGCTGCAGGGGGCGATTATTCGCGGCTGGAGTTCAGATGGCTCAAGTCAAGCGGATCAGGTTCCTCGATTGCCGGGAATTGCGGCGGACCGGCGCGGAGGCCCGACCACAACTCAGCCACCACAATGGAGCTTTGCGGATTCCCCGGCTGGTAACGCACCGAGCAGGGAAAGCCACCCCGCACCTGGGCAACGTCCACAATCCTGAGCAAGTCGGTAATGTCCTGCGAGCACTCGTAGTTGACTCCGGCAATCCGGTACTGGAAAAACAGCATGGTCAACGCGCGACCATCCTCTGCCGGAATTTCAGAAACGTCGAGCACCGTGCCGTCGACAATGCGTCCGGATTGCACCAGGAAATGGCGCCGCGCCCGTTCCAGTTCCGCGGCAGTGGGGCGCTTGCGGAAGAAATGCCAGTAGGCAAGCCAAGCCGCGCCGGCCAGGAGCACCAAACCGGCGGTTATCAGCCATGCATCGATGGTGTGTGAAGTCATGGACGGGTGGGCCACTACCCTCGCGGTCCTACTTAGAGGATACCGCAGCTTTAGTTCATAGATTGTGTACCGAGTAGGGTCCAGCGGTTCGGTTTCATGCTGCTATATACTCGTGACTGCGTCTTGCATCGGTTCCTGCCCTGCTGGGTCGCGCTTTCTTGGAGGTTTTGGCTTGATTTCAAAGGGTGGTTCCGCAGTGGCACGCGATTCCCAAATACGCAACAGGCCGGGTAATCGGCCGAGGAATCCCATCCGCTCGACCACTGTGATCTGCGTGCGCCGCAATGGGGACGTCGTGATGGCCGCGGACGGCCAGGTGACGCTCGGCGACCACGTGCTGAAACATTCGGCGCGGAAGATTCGCCGCCTCTACCAGGACAAGATCCTGGCCGGCTTTGCCGGGTCGACTGCCGATGCGTTCAGTTTGTTCTCGCGCTTCGAATCGAAGCTCGAGCAGTACGCCGGCAATCTGAACCGTGCCGCCGTTGAGCTGGCGAAAGACTGGCGCACCGACAAGATGCTGCGCAACCTGGAAGCTTTGTTGTTGGTCGCGGACAAGGGCCAGACTTTTTTGATCTCTGGATCAGGGGACGTGATCGATCCCGACGAAGACCTGGCCGCGATCGGCTCCGGCGGAAGCTATGCCACGGCCGCGGCGCGCGCGCTGCTCGAGAACACCGACTTGCCCGCGCGCGACATCGCCGAGAAAGCGATGAAGATTGCCGGCGACATTTGCATCTATACCAATGACCGCATCACCGTCGAGGAGCTGAAGGGCTAGCGAAGCGTTTCGCCGCCCAACCCATTCATGGCCATTTATTTACCCGCATCCGCTGAAGAACAAGACCTCGCGCTCGATGAGCTGACGCCGCGCGAGATTGTCACCGAGCTCGACAAGCATGTCGTCGGCCAGAAGGCCGCCAAGCGCGCCGTCGCCATTGCGCTGCGCAATCGCCAGCGCCGGCAAAAGCTGCCTCCCGACATCGCCGACGACATCATGCCCAAGAACATCATCATGATCGGGCCGACCGGCGTGGGCAAGACGGAGATCGCGCGGCGCCTGGCCAAGCTCACCAACTCCCCGTTCCTGAAGGTCGAAGCCTCGAAGTTTACTGAAGTCGGTTATGTGGGCCGCGACGTCGAGTCGATGATTCGCGACCTGGTTGAGATCGCCATCGACATGGTGCGCGAAGAGCGGCTTGAAGAGGTGGAAGACAAAGCGGAGATGAACGCCGAGGAGCGGTTGTTAGACGTTCTGCTGCCGCCTCCGCCTCTTACGCCGCCCGCGCAGGAAGGGCAGCTCACGCTGCCCGGCTCCGACAGCTATCAGCGCTCGCGCGAGAAGATGCGCCAGCAGTTTCGCGAGGGCAAGCTCGACGATCGCCAGGTGGAACTCGACGTGCGCGAGCGCGGGATGCCGCAGTTCGGCATCATCTCCAACCAGAACCTTGAAGACATGGAGATGAACCTCAAGGACATGCTGCCCAACATCTTCGGCGGCGGCTCGAAGAAGCGCAAAATGAAGGTGGGCGACGCGTTCGACTACCTGGTGCAGGAAGAAGAAGGCCGCCTGATCGACATGGACCAGGTAAACCGCGTGGCCGTTGAGAAGGTCGAGTCGAGCGGCATTATTTTTTTGGATGAGATCGACAAGATCGCCGGACGCGAAGGCGGTCACGGGCCTGACGTTTCCCGCGAAGGCGTGCAGCGCGACATTCTACCTATCGTCGAAGGCACCACCGTCAACACGCGCTACGGCATGGTGCGCACCGACCACATTCTCTTCATCGCTGCCGGCGCGTTCCATGTATCCAAGCCAAGCGACCTGATTCCGGAGTTGCAGGGCCGCTTTCCTATCCGCGTCGAATTGCAATCGCTTACGGTCGATGACTTCTTGCGCATCCTCACCGAGCCCAAGGCTTCGCTCACCAAGCAGTATTCCGCGCTGCTTGAGACCGAGGGCGTGCGTCTGGAGTTCGCTCCCGACGCGTTGCGTGAGATGGCCGAGTTCGCTTTCAAGGTAAACGAGCAAACCGAGAACATCGGCGCGCGCCGCCTGCACACCATCATGGAGCGCGTGCTTGAGGATGTGAGTTTTCTCGCTCCGGACGTAGCCCGCCGCGCGCCGGATCCCGAGGTGGCTTCCGCGCTCTCCGACGCCATCAAGGCAGAGTCCACCACGCCGCTTCCCTACGAAGAGCGCATGACTGCCTCCGGCCCGGAGAAGACGTTCCTGATCAACGCCGAGTACGTGAAGCAGATGGTCGCTTCGGTGGTGAAGGATCAGGATTTGAGCCGATACATCCTCTAGAAAACAGGCTATTTGCGCAAATTCGCGGCTAACCGGGATTGCCCAGGATCGCTGCACCGACTATTCCGGCCCAGTCCAGGCATAAAAGCATAAATATGCTAATATGCTTTTATGCGTACAACAATTGACATTCCGGACGAGCTCTTGAAGGATGCCAAGCGCAAGGCTCTAGAGGAGGACACCACGCTCCGTCAGCTCGTTATTGAGGGCTTGAAGCTGCGATCAGGTGTCGCAAAGGGCCGCCAAAGGATCGAATTTCCCATTATCCGTTCGAAGAACCCCGGGACGCTCAACCTTACCAACGAGCAGGTCTATGACATCCTCGACTCCGACCTCGTGGATTCTGCCGGACATTAACGTTTGGCTGGCCCTCTATTTTGACGGGCACGGTCACCATGCATCCGCGAATCGCTGGTATCGTTCCCTCGACCCAACCCCTCCGCTCGTTTTCTGCCGCCAGACACAGCTCGGGTTTTTCCGCCTGCTATCGAGCTCCGTGGTGATGGAAAGCGATGGTCACACCCAGCGGCAATGCTGGCGGGTTTTCGACGAGTGGGTTGAGAATGACCAGGCCAGATTTCTGGATGAGCCGTCTGGAATGACAAAACTGCTGAGGAATCGAACTTCAGATGAGGTAGTCGCACCCAAATTGTGGATGGATGCCTATCTCTCCGCATTTGCTGAAGCTGCAAGCCTGACGCTGGTAACGTTTGACCGCGCGCTGGCAGCCAGAGTTGCCGGCAGTGTGCTGCTCGGGTGAAGCAACCAATCCGCAAACAGGCCCCCGCGCCGATCACCCATCCCATGACCGCATGGCGTATGCTTGATCTCTTCGGGCCCGAACGGCGTGCAAGGTAGATCTTGGCAAAGCTTCATGCAATCTCGACGGGACAGGTCCAGGTCCGCCAGGCGCAGATGGTCGGCAAGGGACATGGCCTTGCCCGCGTAGCCAACATGCTCATCGACAAGGAGTGGACCGAGTGGCTGCCCATTTACGTCTGGGTCATCGAGCAGGGCGATCATGTCGTCCTGGTGGATACAGGCGAGACGGCGCGCGTGCACGAGTTGGGCTATCATCCGCGATGGCATCCGTTTTACCGGCGCGCGGCCCGCTTCAGGGTTGCGCCGGAAGACGAACTCGGGCCGCAGCTACGCAACCTGGGAATCAAGGCGAGCGATGTACGCCACGTCATTCTGACCCACCTGCACACCGATCACGCAGGAGGTTTGGCTCATGTGGTGGGCTCGAAAACCTGGGTGCACGCCGGCGAGTTGAAGCGCGCACAGGGATTGGGCGGCAGGCTGAACGGCTATCTGCCGCATCGCTGGCCAAAGTGGTGGCAGCCCGCCGCGCTTCAGTTTAGAGATCGCGCCGTCGGGCCATTTGCGCAAACCGCAACCATCTCCAGCGATGAGGAAATTCTTGTGATTCCGACGCCCGGCCATACGCCTGCGCACGTCTCGGTGCTGGTCCAAGGCTCGCCTTCAGTGCTGCTGGCCGGCGACACCAGCTATACGCAGCGCCTGCTCGTCGAAGGAAAAGTGGACGGCGTCAGTCCGGATGAAGACGTCTCGTGCGCCACCCTTATGCGCATTCGCGATCTGGCGCGCGAGCGGCCGCTGGTGTATTTGCCCTCGCACGATCCGGAGAGCGAGGCTCGCCTGGAATCTCTCACGACACTTTGAGATGATCCGATGCCGTCAGCTCTTGATGAGTGCGGCGATCAGGGAGTCATCTCAGGGCCTACACATTTGAAAGTCGCAGTTTTGCGTTGCCTGTGTGTTCGGACAATTGCTCCAGCGACAACGATCGCCAAAGCATCGGCGAGGTACCACGTTAGCCTCCATAGAAATGCGGCGTTTTCGGTTATGGCCGCCCCATAAACAGAACCAATGACCGCCATCGCTGCATAGATGAGGCCAAGCGTTATTGTGGCGACCATTTCATTTTGGCGTGCCACAAGAGCGACGACAAAGCCGATGATCAGAAAAGCGATGAGGTGCCCAATGTCTATCCCGGTCGATGCGAGGAACACGTACGCGCTGAAGTGATGCTCGTAAATCCGGGATCTCTCGATGACCGCAAATATCGTGGGCTCGACCAGCGAACCCACAAGCCTCCGCAGCAGGAACCCTCCGACTATTGCGGCGGCCGTCATCCATGGGGCAGCGCGGAAGCTAACGCTGGCGAGCCGTGGGACGGTTCTCGCCGTTTGCCGCCAAAACCAACTTCGTGCGAACGCTGGACCCAATTTGGACGCGAGAAGCGCGAATTCTTCAAGCAGGTCGCCCAGGATCGATTCCGTCTCTTTTGCAAGGACGAATAGACTGAGCAGCCAAACGGCAATGCGCGGCGGCTGAACCAGATGCGGTTGCGACATCATGGGTAACTCCGAATGAAACCGAGGCCTTCTGTCATGCTTTGCAAGGCGTGATGTGTGCGGCTCAACACCGTCGCCCCACTTGCTGTGACACGAAAGAAACGCTTTGAACGACCGCCGCGTTCGGGCGTTGGATCGCCACGATGAGATGCGACATACCCTTTGGTCTCCAGGCGGTCGAGGGTAGCATAGACAGCGCCAATTGAAACCTCACGATGGGTGCGGGCCTCAATCTCCTGTCGAACGGTGACGCCGTAAGCGCGATCCTGCAACCGCAGTAATGCCAGCAGAACGATGTGCTCGAATTCGCCCAGGTGATCGCGGTCGCTCATTACTTATACATTATAGAACAAACCCTCATGAGTGATGGGCCAACCTATTTGGAGTCGACTCTGCTGTTCGCTTTTTCAGTTGCATGAGGCTTCGCCTTCTGCTACGTTTTTCTCGTACCTCGCGAGCCCGCGCGCTGGAAAGAAAATGAGCGGGCTCTACCTGCACTCTCCGGCTTCTGAGGGAATGTGGATGGGGGCGCTTTCAGAAGCACGCCTGGGAAAGGTGTGCCTGCGCCGAACATCCGCACCTGCCTTTTCCTCGATTCCCTTGCATCCCAACACCAAGGAGAGAAGCCATGAGCAACGCAGAAAATCACCACAAGATCAATTACATCGAGTTCTCCTCGACCGACATCGAGCGCACCAAGCATTTCTACGCGGCCGTCTTCGGCTGGACTTTTGTCGACTATGGTCCGGAGTACGTCGCCTTTCAGGGCGCGGGTATCGATGGCGGGTTCATCAAGCGCGTAGCAAAAGAAGACCCGGGCAAAACCGCGCCGCTGATCGTTCTCTATTCCGCCGACCTTGCGGCCACGGAGATCGCCATTCGCATGGAAGGCGGCGGCATCGTCGTGCCGACGTTTGAGTTTCCCGGCGGACGACGGTTTCACTTTTCCGATGGAGCGGGGAACGTGCTTGGGGTCTGGTCGGAGTGAGAAGTCGGAAGCTGTGAATCACGGATCTGTGGCGGCCCACCCTAGCGACAAAAACAAGAGCGTCGCGAGGGTGGGGCACCCATTATTTTCCTACTGGATCATCGGCGGCAGCATCAGCGGCTTGCGTGGGCCCAGCTCTTCGCGCACCAGCGTAAGCCCGAGAATGCACCGCTCGAAGCGATCGGAGAGGCGCGCAAACAACGGCGCTTCTTTCTCGTATTCGAAGAGGTTGAACTGGCTGACGATGAAGTAGCTCTCTTTGCCGGCCTGGATGAGCTCGCTGAGGCTGGGTTGATGGCGGCGAGGGCGCGTGTCTGAACCCATGGCCTCGGGATACATGCCGGCGACAAACAGGGCGTAATCGCCAATGTGTTTGCGCAACGCGCGCTCGGCATCGAAGGAAGGCGCGGTTCCGTGCACGGGATCGGAGGCGGTAATCATCTCGCGCAGCCGCTCAATGGGATGACCAGCTTCGTCGCGTACCTGGTAGAGCTTGTCGGACTCGGAAAACTCGCAGAGAAGACGGGCAACGTAGGCGGTCACATCGGGATCGTTCAGTCCGAGCTTTCCCTCATAACTATTGCGGACCGCTTGCTGAAAGAATGGTTCGAGCAGGTGATTCGAAGCTTGCATACAGACCTCCCGTGAGCTGCGCACATACAGCCGTATCGCTTATGAGGCGAAATCCGGTTGCTCTGTCGCGTCGTGCCGGGAGAACCGAACACCGCCTGTTTAGAGTGCTTTGACACAGATCATATCGGCAAAGTTGCGATTCGTGACAGGCACGAATCAACTTTGTTAGCAGATTGCAACACCAATTGCGAACATGCCATACCTCGAAAGTGCAAAGGGCGGCCCGTTTGGGTCGCCCTTTGTGGTCTGCGTTGCGCTTGCGGATGCATTGCGCCTGTTGGAAAGATCGGCTGCGATCAGACAGCGGCCGGCGTGCGCGACTCGAGTTCGGCGAGCCGCTTGGCAAGCAGCGATTCAAGCTTGACGAGCGCCGCGGAGAAGCCTTCAATGCCTTCTTTCAGCTTGTCGGTGGCCATGCGGTCGGCTGCGTGCATGGCGTCAAAGGTGGCCTTGTCCATATCGATCTTCATGATCACTTCGGTCTTCGCTTTTTCCGGATCGAGCTTGCGCGGCAGGTCGCCTTCGGTTGACTCG
>JBEKVS010000174.1:0-11957 GCA_049513795.1 Occallatibacter sp.
TGCGTCCCGAGCTGCGCGTGCTGTCTGAGGCAAGCACGCTCATCTGCCGCTGCGAAGATGTCCCCTTTCACGTTCTCGAGCACTGCTCCAGTTGGCGCCAGGCCAAGCTGCACACCCGCTGCGGCATGGGCGCCTGCCAGGGTCGCGTCTGCGGACCCGCAACCGAGTTTCTCTTTGGATGGAACTGCAGAGGCTGGGATGCCACTGAAATGAACCACGCCAGCGCTCGCCCGCCCATCTTTCCCGCACAAGTATCCACGCTCGCCGCGCCTGCCGAAGCGGAGAATCAGCAGGTGCGCGCCGACTAACCGCGGGTTGAGCCTTTAGCCCGGCAGCGCCTCACGGCTCGCCAGCCCGTCGACCAGCCGCAAGATCCCCAGCGGATTTGCAGCCTGCAACTCCTCGGGTACCGCCGCATCGGGAAAATTCTGAAAGCAAACCGGCCGCGCAAAGCGGAGGATGGCGCCGGTGCCAACCGACGTCGTCCGCGAGTCAGAGGTAGATGGATAGGGCCCGCCGTGCACCATCGCCGGAGCCACTTCAACGCCCGTCGGAAATCCATTGAAGATCAGCCGCCCCGCTTTCTTTTCCAGCACTGCGATCAGTTTGCGATGCTCGGCCAGTTCCTCATCCGTTCCTAGCACCGTTGCCGTCAGGTGTCCATCAAGCGCTTCAGCCGCGCGCAAGTATTCATTCGGCGAAGCGCAGTGGACGAGCAGCGTATCCGGCCCGAAGATCTCCTCGGAAAGCTCCGGCTGTTTCAAGAATTCTTCCAGCGTGGTAGAAAAAAGCTGCGCATTCGCGACTGCACCAGGCGCGCCTTCAACGGAAGATGCCTGTGCTGCCAACTCCGCCTGCGTCGCGCGATGCCCGGAAAGCCGCGAGTAATCACGGGCTATGCCAGCCGTGAGCAGGGTGAAAGTCTGCGCCGCGGAGACAAGAGAAGACAGCTTCGGCAGGAAGCCTCTCGTTTCCGCCTCTGCGGGCAGAAGCACGATGCCCGGCTTGGTACACATCTGCCCGCCGGCCAAAGTAAACGAATTGAACAGCCCTTGCGCCAGCGAATCCGCTCCGGCTTTGAGCGCGCTGGGCAATATGAAGACCGGGTTCGAGCTCGCCATCTCACAGAAGCAGGGAATCGGCCGCGCCCGCGCCGCCGCTATATCCATCAGCGCGCGCCCGGCTCGCAGCGAGCCGGTAAATGCAACCGCTTCCACCAACGGATGCTTGACCAGAGCCGCACCGGCTTCGAATCCCGCATCGTAGATCAGCGAAAAAACACCCTCCGGCAATCCTTCATCCGCAACTGCCTGTTGGATGACTTCGGCTGCCAGCTCGCTCGTTCCCGGATGCGCCGAGTGAGCCTTGACGATCACCGGACAACCGGCGGCCAGCGCGGAAGCCGTATCTCCGCCGGCGACCGAAAACGCCAACGGAAAGTTGCTCGGCCCAAACACAACCACCGGCCCCAGTGGCCGCAGCATCGACCGCAGGCTGGGCCGCGGCAGGGGTTTGCGCTCTGGAAGCGGTGTGTCAATGCGCGCATCAACCCATGAGCCTTCCTCGACCAAAGCCGCGAATACGCGCAGCTGCATCGTTGTCCGGCCAACTTCGCTCAGCGTGCGCGTCATGGGGAGCGCCGTCTCCAGATGCGCCCGCTCAGCAAGCTGCTGCTGCCTCGCATCCAGCCCATCGGCAATGCGCCGCAGAAACGCGCCCTTGGCCTTGCCGCTCGACTCTGCGTAAACAGGAAACGCCCGCGCTGCAAGCTGAACCGCCTGCTCTACTTCAGCCGGTGACGCGGATGCATAAACAGGATCGAGCAGCCCGCCCGTGGCTGGATTCAGCGCATGGATGGCCGGTCCGCCCGCAACCCCGCGCCGGCTGCCGATAAAGGAGCTTCCAAGAAGTGCAGCAGAAATAGGCATCCTTCAGACTCCAAAAATTCAAATCTTTCCGATCGAAAACTTCAAGATCAATTTAAAGGGTAAAACGCCGTGCTTGCTGCCGCGCCGACCGGCCGGTGAGCCAGCGCATAAGCGCAGGCCGCACGCGTGGCAGCCAGCTCTTCGCCCACCACCTCAAGCCGCGGCGGACGCACGAGCGCCGAGCCAACCCCCACCTCCTGCTGCACCCGCTTGATGAGCTGGATAAACTTCGGCACCGTGTCCATCCGCAGCAAGGGCAGAAACCAGCGGTAGAGATCGAAGACCTCTGCACATCGTCCCGCCTTCGCCAGGTTGAACAGCTCCACCGACTCACGTGGAAAGGCATTCACCAAACCTGCCACCCATCCCACGGCCCCGGCCGCGATGCCCTCGACAATCGCATCGTCCACGCCCACGCACAACGCCAGCCGGTCGCCAACCAGCGCGCGAATCGCTGTAACCCGCCGCACATCCGTCGACGACTCCTTCACGGCAGCCAGATTCGCATGTTCCCCAGCCAACTCGGCAATCTGCTCGGGAAGATAATCAACCCCATATGCAACCGGGTTGTTGTAGAGCATTCCCGGCAACTGCGTCGCATCGAGAATGGCCGCGACGTGCGCCTTGTTCTCCCGCCAGTCGCCCTTGTAGACATAAGGCGGCAGAATCATCAACCCCGCGCAACCCGCGGCCTGCGCCGCTTTGGCCAGCTCGACCGCCTCGGTCGTCGAGAGCGCTGAGATGGCGGAGACAACCGGCGCCCTTGACCCCAGTGCCGCAACGACAGTCTTGAGCACGCCAATCTTCTCCTCGAACCGCATCGTTGCCGCCTCGCCCAGCGAGCCCAGACAAATGATGGCCGAGCAACCGTTCTCCATTAGCCACTGCGCATGTCGCGTCACAAACCCGTGATCGATGTTGAGATCTTTGTCGAAAGCGGTAGTCATGGCAGGCATCACGCCGGTAAAGTTCATGGTTTCTCCTTCTGAGCGACTTCCAATTGCGCGACTTCCGTTTCAGCGAGTCTCCGTTGCGCGAGTTCTGAATGCGCCAACACCGGCATCGGCGCCGGCGCAAAGCGTGCGGGGAGAAAGGGCTCGCGTGGAATGGCCGCCTCTCTTCCAGTGAAATCGCATGCAATCAATTCAGCCGTGCCCAAAGCGGTGGTGATGCCCAGCCCCTCGTGTCCGGTCGCCAGCCAAAGCGTTTCGTCCTCTACCGACGGCCCGATCAGCGGCAGCTTGTCCGGCGTCGCCGCGCGGAAGCCCGTCCATACGCGCAGCACATTCAGTGAGGCTAGGCTGGGCAGATAACGCGTCGCCCGCTGCAGCATGGCCGACAGCATCGCTTGATCGACGGCGGAATCCTCATTCCCATACTGCCGCGACGACCCGATCAGAATCTGCCCTGTCTGCCGCGGCTGCACATTGAAAGCCACAGAATCGGCCGACACGGAATGCGCGCTCTTCAGGTAGCCGAGCTCCACAAGCTGATGGCGCACAAATCCGGGATAGCGATCGGTGATGGCCAGGTGCCCTTTGCGTTTCTTGATCGGCAGTCCGGGCGTACAACGCGCCGCATCCGCTCCCAGCGCATTCACAAGTCGAGGCGCGCGCAGCAAGGTTCCATCGTCAAGCGCAACCGCGCCGTGACCAAGCCGCGTAACGCTCCGTCCCACCAGCAGCGACGCGCCAAGCGCCTGCGCCTGTCCCGCCAGGTGCATGGCCACCACCGGAGGGTAGACCACGGCGTCTTCCGGAACCAACAGCCCTCCGGCAACTCCGGAGCCAAGATTCGGTTCGAGCGCCGCCAACTCACGCGCCGAGAGCATTGAACAAGGCACACCGCGTTCTGCAAGCCAGGCTCGCTTCCGCGTTGCCTCGGCCATCTCCTCATCATCGGCGGCCACCCAGATCGTCCCGGTCGTCTCGTATTCCGCGCCCTTCGGCAAATCGGCGCGGAGCCTCTGCCACAACTGCTGCGAGCGGCGCGTGAGCGCAAACTGCGCCTCCGAGTCATCCATCACCACGATGTGGCCCATCCCCGCCGCCGTGGCTCCGCTGCCCATGAAGTCGCGCTCCACCAGGGCTACATGCAGGCCAGCCTGCGCGCAGGCCAACGCGCAGGCCGCACCCACAATGCCACCGCCGGCGATCGCCACGTCGTAGTCTTGCGCAGCTGTATTCATTCCGGAACTCCCAGGCGGAACGGGTCGGCAGCGTCGAACACCAGCGCGGTTTCTGCTGTCACATAGGCCGAACCCGTCACGGTCGGTATCACCCTTCGATTGCCAGAGGCCGAGGGCAAACCATCTTGATCCTCTCGGCCGAATTCCGCTCTGGTTTCGGCGCTTTCAAACTCAAAACTCCCCTCGAAAACCGTTCCCAGGATGCCCTCCTGCCGCCAGATCCGGCCCGGCTCCAGCAACCCATCCGCAGCCAGGCAAGCCATCTTCGCGCTTGTTCCCGTCCCGCAAGGCGAGCGGTCATAGGCTTTCCCCGGGCAGAGCACAAAGTTTCGGCTGTGGTTGGCCTCACCGTGCGCCCGGCCATGTGCCGGTCCGAACAACTCAATGTGATCGATCTCCGCGCCATTTGCTCCCGTGACGCCAGCCGTGGTCAGCGCGCGGCGAATCTCCCACGTGAAACTCGTGAGCGCCTCAACCTCTTCAATCTTCAAGCCGAACGAATGTTTCCCCACCAGGAAGAACCAATTTCCGCCCCACGCCACATCTCCGGTTACCGGCCCATAGCCGGGCACATCAACCGTCACCGCTGCTCGGTGCCGATAAGCCGGCACATTGCGAATGCTGACGCGATTCGGTGTCTGCAATTCGACCCGCACCGCGCCCACCGGCGTCTCGATCCAGTGCTCACCGATCGTGATGCGGTTTAGATGAGCCAGCGTCACTGCGACGCCGATCATGCCGTGCCCGCACATTCCCAGGTAACCGGCATTGTTGAAGAAGATCACTCCAGCGGTGCAAGCCGCATCGACCGGCTCAACCAGATATGCGCCGACCAGAACGTCCGACCCGCGCGGCTCGCACAAGATCGCCCGCCGGTACGAATCGAAGTCCGAGCGCAGCCGTTCCAGGCGCTGTGAAAGTGGTCCCGAGCCGAGATCCGGCAGCCCCGCAATCACGCACCGCGTAGGCTCGCCCGCCGTGTGTGAGTCGATGACATGCGAGCGCGCCGGTATTTGCCGATCGTCCATAAAATGCCTATAGATAACGCCTGTAGATAGTGTATGCGGGCATGCGGGAGGCGTATCCTCCTATCGAGAGAAGTTTGAGCCACGCCGCAGCTAGCGTCGAAGGCCACCCATCAGGGAGAAGCAATGAACAGGAAGAGCATTACGCGTCGAGGATTTTTGCGCACCACCGCGGCAGCAGCAGCCGGTAGTGCATTTGTGCCCCTGAACCGCTTTGCGAAAGCCCAGGACCCGGTTCTTGATGTATCGCGTTCCAACAATCACACCGGCTACGAAAAGGTCTCGTGGAAGGCTGTGCCGTTTCCCATGAATCAGGTGCGTCTCCACGACGGCCCGTTCAAAGACATGCAGGAGCGCGACCGCGTGTATCTCTACATGCTGCCCAACGACCGCCTGCTGCACAGCTTCCGTCTCACCGCGGGCAAAAGCTCCACGGCGCAGCCGCTGGGCGGATGGGAAGCGCCCGACGGCGAGCTTCGCGGCCACTTCGCCGGCGGCCATTATCTCTCCGCATGTGCGCTGATGTTCGCGTCTACCGGCGACGAGGCTCTGCGCGTAAAGGCCGAAGCTCTGGTCATGAGCCTGGCCGAGTGCCAGCAGGAGAACGGCTATCTCAGCGCCTATCCGGAATCCTTCTACGACCGCTTGAAGAACCATGTCCCGGTCTGGGCGCCCTTCTACACCTACCACAAGATCCTTGCCGGCCATCTGGACATGTATACCTACTGCGGCAGCGACATCGCGCTGCGCACCGCCCGCCGCATGGCCGACTGGGCCGTCGCCTGGATCGCCCCGCTCAGCGACGAAGAGCTGGCCAAGGTGCAGATGACCGAACACGGCGGCATGAATGAAGCGCTCTTCAATCTCTACGCCATCACGGGTGAGAAGAAGTATCTCGACGGCGGCCTGCGCTTCGAGCACAAGCGCTTCTTCGATCCTCTGGCCGCGCAACAGGACAAGCTCGCCGGTCTGCACACCAACACCAACATCCCCAAGGTCATCGGCGCGGCGCGCGGCTATGAGCTCACCGGCGACGAGCGCTACAGAACCATCGCCGAGTTCTTCTGGCAGACGGTCGTCGATCACCACACCTACGCGCCCGGCGGCACATCCAACAGCGACGAAGGCTGGAGCGAGCCTGACACCCTGGGCAGCCATCTCGCCGCCGCCGGCCAGGAGTGTTGCTGCAGCTACAACATGCTCAAGCTCACCCGCCATCTCTTCGGATTGAAACCCGAGGCTCACCGCATGGACTACTACGAGCGCCTGCTGTGGAATGTGCGCGCCGGCACGCAATCGACAGAAAGCATGTTCATGTACTACGTGCCCACCGCGGCCGGCGCATGGAAGACATTTGGGAATCAGACCGATTGTTTCTGGTGCTGCACCGGAACCGGCGTGGAAGAGTACGCCAAGCTCGTTGACACGATCTACTTCCACGATGACTCCAGCGTCTACGTCAACCAGTTCATCGCGTCAGAAGTTTCCTGGCCGGAGAAGCGCGTGCGGCTTGTACAGCAGACAAGTTTTCCCGAAGAAGAGCGGACCTCCATCGTCGTTCGCGCCGAAAAGCCGTCCGAGTTTGCCATCCGCATTCGCGCTCCGCACTGGTCCAAAGGCGTCTCCGTAGCGGTCAATGGACATGCTCAACCGCAATCCGTGGGCAGCGATGGCTACCTGGTTATCCATCGCACCTGGCAGCCCGGCGACCGCGTCGAAGTGAGCCTGCCCATGACTCTTCGCGAAGAGCCACTCGCCGGCAGTCCCGAACTTGTAGCGCTGGCCTATGGTCCGCTGGTGCTGGCCGCGCAGATGGGCCGCGACGGCCTGAGCCGCGACATGATCGATGGGCCCTCGGCGCCCAGGCTCGACCGGCTGCCCGTTTTGCCCATGCCCAAGTTCGAGCCTGGAAGCTCGTCTCACACCGCAAGCACGGCGATTTCATGGGTCAAGAAGGATGCAGAATCGGACCTGCGATTCCGAAGCTCCGGCCAGCCACAGGACTACTCCTTGAAGCCGCTCTATCAGATTCTCGACGAACGCTATTCCGTCTATTGGCAGCGGCTTTCGAAGGCCTGATCTTTGCTCTAGTCCCAGCGCCAGGTTTTTTCAAGTGCCTGATGTTGCTCGATTTGATTCAGTGACGAGCGTGGTACGAAAGAACCGCGCCGCTCCCCGCTGCGACCGGCACGCGCCGATAATTGAACGGTGGACAGGCCCTCTAACCTCCCGCTCTTGAGCGACTACCAGACCTATCTGCGGGTGGAAAAAGGCCTGCGCCCCTTGACCTGCGAGGCCTACGACAGCGACCTTAAAACCTTCGCCGAGTTCATCGAATCCCGCCACGGCATCCTGCTCACCGCCACCCAACAAGACGTGGCCGCCTTTCTCGAACACCTGCGCACGCATGGCATCGACTCCCGTTCCGCCGCCCGCAAGCTGAGCTGCCTGCGCGGCTTCTACAAGTGGCTCCTGCTCGATCGCCGCATCCACCACGACCCCACCGTCAACATCGAGTCGCCCAAGGCCTGGAAGGTCCTGCCCAAATCCCTCGCCGAGCCGGAAGTTGTCGAAATGCTAGAGCGCGCCGGAATGGCCGCGTCCCATCCCCAGGCCCGCGCCACGGAGCTGCGCGACTCCGCGATTCTTGAATTGCTGTATGCCGGCGGCCTGCGCGTCTCCGAGGTCACCGCGCTCTCTACCGGAGATCTTTCCATGGACGCGGGCCGCGTCCAGGTGCGCGGCAAAGGCGACAAGGAGCGTATCGTCCCCCTCGGCCGAACCGCGCTCGATGCCATCGAGAAATATCTTCGCGACGGTCGTCCCCATCTCGCCCGCATCAGCTCCGTCCGCAAGTCAAACGCCGCGCGGGCCGAGGCGAGCAGCAAAGAGGGTTCGCGCCCGGACGCAACCCGCCTCTTTCTCTCTTTGCGCGGCATGCCGCTCACCCGCCAATGGGTCTGGCACCTGGTCAAGATGGCCGACTCCGGCGCCAGCCCGCACCGTTTGCGTCACAGTTGCGCCACCCACATGGTTGAGCATGGCGCCGACCTGCGCAGCGTCCAGCTCATCCTTGGCCACGCCGACATTTCCACCACCCAGGTCTACACTCATCTTGCTCTCGGCCGTCTCAAAGAAGTCCATCGCACCCACCACCCCCGCGCCGCGCGGCAGGCTGCTCAACCTGGGGAAGAACTCGAATCCATGGTAGGCCGGGGTAGCTCAGAGTTGGCTCAGGGCTCCAAGACCGAGGCTGCCCGTAGTTTTGGCTCGGAGATGGGCCGGGGATCAAATCCCCAGGTAGGCCGGGGTTTTAACCCCGGCACATTGCGGACAAATCCAGATGGGGCTTTAGCCCCTGAGGCAATCTCTTCGCGCCGCCCTCCATCCGTTCATTCTGCTCCCGGAGAAAAGGCGCGGAACCTCTCAAGCCTGAAGCCTGGTTCGCAAAAAGGCACGAAATGACCGCGGCCGACGCACCTTCTACGTTGCAGACCCTGGTCGAAGACTATCTTCGCGTGCTGACCAACGAGCGCGGCTCTTCGGCTCACACGCTGCGCGCCTACCGCCGCGAGCTTCAAGCCTTCGCGTCGTTCATCGGCGAGCATCACGGTCAGTCTCAACAGGCGACCCTAATCGAGCACACCCACATCCGCGCCTGGCTCGCATCGCTCTACGACCGCGGCCTGTCCAAGGCCTCCGCCGCGCGCGCCCTGGCCGCCGTCCGCAGCTGGTTCAAATGGCTGGCTCGCGCCGGGTATGTCGAGCAAAACGCCGCCTCGCTCGTCGCCACCCCACGCCTGCCCAAGCATCTGCCCCGCGTCCCCTCCATCGAGCAGATGAACCGCACCGTCGACTCCGTCACCGAGGACGCAGCCAGCTGGCCCGCCCGCGACAAGGCCATCCTCGAAGTCCTCTACGGCTGCGGCATCCGCAACGCCGAACTCACCGGCCTCAACATCGACGACATCCATTGGGCCAACGAAGCCATCCTCGTCCGCGGCAAGGGCCAGAAGCAGCGCCTTGTTCCTCTGGGAGACGCAGCCGCGCAAGCTCTCCGCGCCTATCTAGCCGAGCGCGCCGCCCGCCTTGCCGCCGCCGGCAAGCAAAAGGTCACCACCCCAGCCCTCTTCATCAATCTCCAGCTCCGCGGCCTCGGCAGGGAATCGGCCGACAAGAAAATAAAGGAGAATAAACCATCTGGCCCAGCGAATGAGCCGGGCGTCCCACTCTATCAAGCAAACAACTCGGGTGCCCCAGGTCTCGCATCTGAGACCTGGGAAACCTCGGTCTCAAATCCCACGATAGACAAGCCGGGTGCCCCATCCTCCCCGGGTTCCATCCGGGAAGGGTGGGGAAGCACAACCTCCAACTCGTCCCGACTCAAACAAACTTTCAGACCCTCAAACCAAGCCCGTCTCACCACCCGCAGCATAGGCCGCATCGTCAAGCGCATCGCCATCCAGCGCGGCCTCTCCGCCGACGTGCACCCGCACACCCTGCGCCACGCCTTCGGCACACATCTATTGGAAGAAGGCGCCGACCTCCGCGCCATCCAGGAGTTACTAGGCCACGAGCGCCTCTCCACCACCCAGCGCTACACCCAGCTCACCACCGCCCAGTTGACGCAGGTCTACGACCGCACCCATCCCAGAGCAAAATAGCCACCCTCAATCCATCAGCTCTTTCATCAAGTAGGTGTACCACTCCGCCTGTGTCCGCGCCGCTTGTTTGTTGTCCGCGCCGGCCCCGTGTCCGCCTTCCGTGATCTCGTCATAGAAGAACGGCTCGTGAAACTCCTCCATGCGCGCGGCAAACTTGCGCGCGTGCACCGGCCCCACGCGATCGTCCTTGGTGGTGGTAAAAATCAGCGGCACGGGATAATGCACGCCCGGCTTCAACTGGTTGTATGGCGATATGGACGCCAGAAACGCCCGCTCCTCGGGCACCGAAGTTGAACCATACTCGCCCACCCACGAAGCGCCGGCCGACAGATGCTCGTAGGCCAGCATATCCAGCAGCGGAATTTGAATGATGACCGCCTTCCACATCTCCGGATGCTGCGTGAACTCAACCCCCATCAGCAGACCGCCATTCGACCCGCCCATGATTCCCAGTTTCTTCGACGATGTGATCTTGCGCGTCACCAAATCCTCGGCAACCGCGTAGAAGTCGTCATAGATGCGCTGGCGATGGGTCTTCAATCCCGCTTCGTGCCATGCCGGACCAAACTCGCCGCCGCCGCGAATATTGGCCAGCACAAACACTCCGCCGTGCTCCAACCAAAGCTTGCCGTCCACCGCCGAGTAATACGGCGTTATCGGAATCTGAAACCCTCCATAAGCCGTCATCAGCGTCGGATTCGAGCCGTCATACGGCATATCTTTGCGATGCACCACAAAGTACGGAATCTTGGTCCCGTCCTTCGATGTCGCCTCCAACTGGTCGACCTGATCCTTGCTGGCGTCGAACAGCGCCTTTTGCGTCTTTCCCATCGCAAACGACCCATCCTGCGCATCGCCCAACCAAAGCGAAGGCGGCGTCAGGAAACCGGTGATCCGCACAAAGAAGTGGTCGTCCGTGCGGCTCGTCGCCGCGATATCGACCGACTGATTATCCGGCACCGGCAGGGCCTTCCGTGTCCAGGCGCCATCGTTGCCCTGTGTAAGGACATAGGCCCGCCCTTGTACATGCTCAAGCGTCGTCAAAATCAAATGATTTTTGGTGCTCGACACATCCTGCTCGAACTCCTGCGCAGTCGGCGCAAACACCACCGTCGGATTCAGGTCGACAGGATCTTTTGCCGCGGCCTCCATATCCAGAGCTACGACCGAGCCTTGCGCGATCTTGTTCGTCCGTCCTTCAGGGGTCCAATCCTCATTCAGCGTTACGATCAGCTTTCCATCCATGAACGCTTCGATCTCAGCTTTGCGCGGCAATCCCAGCTTTCTCGGCTTGCCCTGCAGCAGGAGGTAGCACTCGCTCTCAAAGATTGTGACATTGCGCAGCACGAGCGAGGCCTCGTGACCCAGTGCATCGCGCAAAACGATCGGACCCACGCCGGTGTCCTTCACATCGCCCCGGAACACTTCTTTGGCGTCTTCTAAGGGCTCGCCGCGCTTCCATTCCCGCACCGTGATCGGATATCCCGACTCGCTCATCGTGCCCGGACCCCAATCGCGCCCAATCAGCATCGTGTCTTTATCCTCCCAGGCCACGTTCTGCTTACCGTGCGAGAGTTGAAATCCTCCCTCCACGAACTTGCCCGTCTTCAGGTTGAACTCGCGCATCGTGCTGGCATCCTCGCCCCCGGCCGATAGCGCGACCATGCACAACTGGTCTTCGGGTTCAAGGCACGACATTCCATGCCCCACCCAGCTCTGCTTGTCCTCTTTTCCCAGAGCATCGTAATCCAGCACCGTCTCCCATTTCGGCTCCGGCGTTAAATAGTCCGCAAGTGTTGTGCGTCTTAAGATGCCCCGCACATGCTCCGCATCGCGCCAGGTGTTATACACCAAACCCGCGTGAAACGTCGGCTCGGGCAACCGCTCCGGAGACTCGAGCACCTTCAGCGCTTCCGCCTCGAGCGGCGCAAAGTGAGGGTCCTTTTCGAGCACCGCGGCCGAGCGCTCATTCTCAGCCTTCACCCAGTCCATCTGCTTCTCGCCGTGAATGTCTTCGAGCCAGGTGTACTTGTCCGCCTGTTCCGTGCTCTGCGTGCCCGACTGCTGAGCGCCCGCCCGCAGCAGACCGGAGCCTATCAAGCTCATCGCAACGAAGACCAGCGCAGTCGAATGCCGCGCGACCCCAGATTTG
>JBEKVS010000175.1:0-11883 GCA_049513795.1 Occallatibacter sp.
GGCGGCGATGGTCAAGGGGATGGCTGCCGCAGCTCGGTAGCGATCGATAAGGGACGCTACCAGGAGCCCGATGAAGGGCAGGGCAAGCAATGTCGCCCAATAGGTAAAGCGTTCCATGGTAAGCACTTCGTAGGCCCGGCGGAGTACGATACTGCCCACTGGCGTGGTGCCGCCCAATCCGATCAGAAAGGCCAGCCAGAAACCGAACAGAAGGGGACGAAGGCGAACCTCGCGGGCTCCGCGGAAGAAGATATAGGGAAGGGCAAGAATCATGGCTCCGTAGGGAATGATGAAGTAGTTCATGCCGTAGAGCGGATTCAGAATGTAATTGGCGCGGCTGGGGTGGGGAATCGGCACCTGCGTAACGGGATATCTGATGAGCGCGATCCAGAAGGGAAGCAGCACGACGGCCACGGCGGCGCCCACGACGACCATAATTACGCCCGTCCGGACTAGAAAGTCTCTCGTCTTCACCCGTTCGCCGTTCTCTTTGTCAAGCAGCGCCAGCGCCACGACCGGCAGGGCGAGGAAGAATGAACCAAACAAGAGCGTTGCATGGTGGGCAGCGGCGGCGGCGGTGAAGAGCACCGAAGCCTTGAGGAAGTCACGGCCTCTACCGAAGCGGAGGTACTGATAGAGGAAAGGCAATGCATTCAAATAGATAGGGGCTGCAGAGGTGGTGCCCAACTGGCCGGCGGAGTAGATCAGGAAGCTCTCCGAGCCCACAAAAACAACGGCTAGCGCGGCGAAAGACGCGGCCCGCGCATTGACCCACAGCAGCGAGAACCGGTACACGCCGACGACCAGGAGCAGCAGGGCCGCAAACTGGACCACCATGTACCCCTCGTCGAGGCCGAAGATGTGGGACACCAGCGCCACCCACTGTTGCGGCAGCGGCGGATAAGTGGCCTGAGAGAATCCCGCATACCATTTAGGATTCCAGGGATCGAACCAATGGTGCACGTAGTGCGATGCGAAGAAAATATGGAAATTTGTATCGTAAGACTTCAGGGGGAGCATGATGAGCAAAAGCGGCAGGTGGACGGCGACGGCCACCATCAGGAGCAGACGCATGGGAATGGGCCTGGCCGACAGGGGGATGGATAGTTCCTTTTGCACAATTGCCTCTCAAAAAAATCAGTGAACTCAAGACTGCAAAGATGTTGCCATAATGCATGTAACCGCAAACGCCGCCACAGCAAAAAGGAGCGACCTAGAGAATCGCCAGAGATCCGCCACTTGCCCTATATGTTTCGATTCTGAAATCAGCCGTTATGGTTGCTTCATTATGGGTCCTCGGGGCATTTCAATGCACTGAAAATTTAGAAGAACTTTAAAAAACTCCCGCGGCCAACTGTGCGCGCCATTTTGGAATCAAAAACTTTCTATCGTAAGCATACAACGATTCCCACTTTTTGGTGACTGAAAACCGGTACCTAAGATTGCGCCTCTTACCGAAAAGATTGCAGAGGTCACCGTCAAGAAAAGGTTACTAGATTGTATGATCGGGTAATAGGCTCCTTCGGCTCATCGCGCACCTCTTGTTCGTACCGCAACTTCGCCGGAGCGTTGTGTGTATCTGTGTCTGTTGACCAACTGTATTCCTTGGGAGAGCGAAACGTGCGCTGCAGCAAACGTGAAACCCCATCATCGAATCAAATATCTATCGTGAAAAGTCTCCGGTGGCGCCCTTGACTCTTAGGCATGGATGCGCGAAGACTGCATTGGTCCGGACTGCATTGGTCGTGGTGGTCGCCGCCTGGGCATGTTGCGCAGGCGCGCAGGTGTATGGCGTTGATAGCGGCGCCGCCAAGGCTCCGCAATCGAAACCCGCGCCGAAGACGGGTTCCGACCAGTCGATGGGCTTCGGGTCGAATATCGAAAATGCGCGGCTGGCGCGCGCGGCGGAGTTGGCTTTGCAGCAGGGCGACCACGCCCATGCGCTTGAGTATGCGCGCCGCGCCGCTGAGGCGGCTCCGGGCAATCCGCAACTTTGGTTTCTGGTGGGCTATGCGGCACGTCTGAACGGCAGGCCGGGAGAATCGGAGCAAGCCTACAATCGCGGCCTGAAGATCAATCCTTCATCGCTCGAAGGACGGTCGGGCCTGGCGCAGACGTTCAGCACCATGGGACAAAATGCGGAAGCGCAAAAGATCCTCAAACAGGTGGTGGAATCCGATCCCAGCCGCAGAAGCGATATTCAGATGCTGGGCGAGCTTTCCATGAAGCTGGGAGACTACGAAGGCGCGACCGACTGGCTGTTGCGGGCCGAGCGCTTGCGGCCCGACGTTCGCTCTGAACTGCTTCTCGCCATTTCATATCAGCGGTTGAAACTGATGGACCAGGCCAACCACTACCTGGAGATGGCCGAACACCGCGCGCCCGACAATCCGGAAGTGCAGCGTTCGATGGCCGGGTACTTCCGCGAAGTTGGGGATTTTGCCAAAGCCATTGCGCAATTGAAGGGGATCAAGAATCCCAAGCCGGACGTGATGGCGGAACTGGCTTACACATATCAACTCGACGGCAACCTGGCTGAATCGGCCAAGGTCTACGCGCAGGCGGCCAATGCTATGCCCAAGGATCTGCCGCTGCAACTTTCTGCCGCGCAGGCTCAGGTTGCGGCCGGGACCATTGAAAAGGCGGACGAGTTCCTCAAGCGGGCAGCGCAGATCGATGCGAATCATTACCGGCTGCACGCCATTCTGGGTGAGATTGCGAAGTTGCAGGAGCGCGACGCGGATGCGGTCAAGGAGTATCTTGCCGCCCTGGCGAACATGCCCAAGGATCCGACCGAGGGTCCGCTCTACGCCATCCAGCTGCACGTGAACCTGATGGACCTTTATAAGGACATGGGGGACGAGAACGGCGCCAAGCACGAGCTTGAAACGGCGCAAGCGGCGATCAATGCGGTGGGCAATCCGATGGTCGGAAGGACCGGATTCCTGCGTCTGCGCGCGGTGATCAAGTTGAGTGCCGGTGATGCTGACGGCGCGCTTGCCGATATGAAGGAAGCGCTGACCATCAGTCCCGGCGATCGCGACAGCCTGCAGCTCGACGGCGACATCCTGATGAAGCTGGGACGCTCCGAGGAAGCGATTGTGGTTTACAAGAAGATTCTTTCCGCGGACGGGAACAACCGCTCGGCCCTCACCTCCCTCGGCTACGCGTCGCGGGTGGTGGGGCGCGACCAGGATGCGGAGAATTATTTCCTGCGCCTGGCCGAAGTCGATCCTTCGTACTATGTGCCGTACCTGGCGCTGGGCGATCTATACACGGCGCGGCGCGATTTTCCCAAAGCGCAGGTCAACTATGGCAAGGCTTATGCAATTACCAAGCGCCGAGCCATGATTCAGGCCGGCGGGCTCAACGCGGCAGTTGAAGCGCATGACCTGGCCACGGCCGCAACGTGGGAGAGCCGGGTTACGCCGGAGATGAAACTGGACCCGCAGATTCTTCGCGAGTCGGAGCGGTACCTGAGCTTCAAGGGCGATTATCAGGCGTCCGCCGAGCAGGGCCGTCTGGCCATCAAAGTGCTTCCCAAGGACAGAGACGTAGCCGTCTACCTGGGCTACGATCTGTTGCACCTTGAAAATTGGGACGAGCTTCTGGCCTTGACCGCGCAGTATCTCGATGTCTTCCCCAAGGAGCCGGACATTCCACTGTTGCAAGGGTACGTGCACAGACATCGGGAACAGAACGAGGAAGCGGTGGCGGACTTCACCGAGGCGCTGAAGCGCGACCCCGAGGTGGTGACAGCTTACGTGAACCGCGGCTACGTGTTGAACGATCTGCATAAATCGAAGGCCGCCGCGGCGGATTTTGACGCCGCCATCAAGCGAGATCCGAGCAACGGCGAAGCCAACCTGGGACTGGCCTACGCCGATTTGGAAATGCACAAGTCGCGGGAGGCTATCAAGCAGTCGGAACTGGCCGAGAAGGCTCTCAGCGAATCGAAGAACTTCAATATGAAGGATATTCATTTGATTCGCGCCACGGCCTATGGGCAGGAGTCGATGCTGCTGAAAGCGGAGGATGAATATCGTGCCGCGCTCAAGTTCGATCCGGACGACGGCGACATTCACCTCGGCCTGGGCAATGTGATCTTCGCCGAGCGGCGTTATCATCCGGCGATCGACGAGCTGCAGATTGCGGCGAAAGACTCGCCCGATAATCCGGAAGTGTATGCCCTGCTGGCGCGCTCCTATGCCGACCTCGAAGATCGCGACCAGACGATGCACAATGTGCAGTTGGCCGAGGATCATGCCGAGCATCCAGCGCCGCCTCCTCCGCCTCCCGCCAAGCCAATCAAGGTCGATCTCAGCCAGATTTACGTCTCCACCGGCGAGGCGCTCACCACTCTTGGAGATCACCAGGCGGCCATGGAACGCTTCGCCAAAGCGCTTTCGGCGCCCAACAGCGACCGTGTTGGCGTGCGCCTGGCGATTGCGCAGTTGATGGCGCAGCAGGGCCACACAGAAGATGCGGAGCGGCAGATTGCCCTGGCCCAGATGGAGGGCGCGGCGGGAGAAACAGAGCCGCCTACAAGCAACCAGTACATCGCTGCAGCCGATGTGTTTCGCTCCATGCACGAGTTCAAGTTTTCAGAGGATTATCTGAACCGTGCCCGGGCCGCCGGCGCGCCGGATGCCCAGGTGCGTATAGGGCTGGCCAACAACTACCTCGCGGTGGGGGATACGGCGCAGGCCGAAGCCCAGCTGGCGGCAGTTACCGCCGAAGCCGATGAGGCTCCTGACTACCAGTTTCTGCTGGCCAAGGCCAACGTCTATCGGCAGGAGCATCGCGGCGCCCTGGCGCTGACTTCGTTTGCCCAGGCAACCAACGCGGAGGGCGAAGATCAGAGCGCCGAACAGAGCCTGCTGCAGGCCGGCGCCGACGAAGGTCTGAGGATCACGCCTATTGTGAGCGTGCTCTCGGATTCTTCGATTGAACCGATCTTCGAAGACTCCACGGTCTACGTGCTCGACGCCAAGCTGGACGCCTCCTCCGGGTCGCTGAACGCTTCTTGTCCGAGTCCGGTGTCGGCCTCCGACATAGCTTGTCTGCCGCCGCCGCGTTCGTCCATTCAAACGCAGAACACCGACGCGTACCATCTGCACCTGGGCGATCTGCCCACGATCGCCGGGTTCTTCCAGGTGCGCAACGCGCGCGGTGAGATCACAGTTCCTGCTTTGAACGCGGTCCAGAATCGCGATACGACGGATTTTACGTTCAATGTCGGGATCAATCCAACCGTGAAACTAGGGCGCAATGTGCTGCAGATCAATGCCGGCATCCAGGAGACCATTCGCCACGACGCAAATCTTCCCGTTGCGTTGAATCAAAATCTGTTCCGCCAGTTTGCGTACCTGTCAACGACTTCGTTCTTCAATTTGATTTCGGTAAGCGGGTATGTCATTCACGAGGCGGGTCCGTTTACGGAAAGCAAGAACAGCTCATCGGCGCTGATTGGCGCGGTCGACTTTCGTGTCGGAGCTCCCTGGGGCAATACCGCATTCTTAACGGGCTGGGGATCGAACGATCAGAAATTCTCGCCGGTCTCCTATGAGAATTACCTCACATCCTCCTACGCCGGGTTCGATCGCCACTTCGGCGAGAAGGCGAATGTGAAGGCGGTGATCGAGGACCTGCGATCGTGGCGTATCGTGAACGGGAACGCGGGGATTGCGCAGAACCTGCGTCCAGCGGGGACCTTCGATTTTACGCCTAACCATCGTTGGGATTTCCAGCTTACCAGTGCTTACTCAAGCACCCGAAGCTTCCACGTGTACGACCAGGTACAGAATGGATTTTCTGTCAGCTATGCGCGGCCATTCCATCGCAAGTTCAACGACCAATCCGGAGATCTTGTCCTGCAGTATCCGATTCGATTTGCCGGAGGCATACAGCAGGAGACCTTCTTTAACTTCCCGGGCCCCAAGAGCGAGCAATTCAGGCCCTATGTGCGCATAACTCTATTTTGAAGGCGGAATTCGATGAGAATATGTCTAGTAGCCACGTTTCCTCCCAGCGGACGCCAGCTAAACGAGTACTCATTTCATATCGCGCGTGAGCTGCAGCGCCACTCGCACGTTGAAGTGATCATCCTTGCCGACGAGTTGGATGACTACGAGTTCTCAACCGACGAGCACGGCAACTCGCTGAAGGCGGACGAACTGAAGGAGCTGCCGGGATTCAACGTGATTCGCTGCTGGAAGTTCGGAAGCGTGGCGACACCGGTCCGCTTGCTGAAGACCATTCGGCAATTGAAGCCCGACGTGGTGTGGTTCAATCTCGTGTTCTCGAGTTTCGCCACGCCGGAGAACCCGGTGGCGGCGTTTGCCGGCCTTTCCGCACCGGCTCTCACCCGCGCAGCCGGGTTCTTCACGCACATTACCCTGCACCACATCATCGAGCACGTCGACTTTGCAGCAGCTGGAGTCAAACGCGAGAGGCTGTTCCGCGTGGGCACCAACCTGGCCACCAAGGCTTTGCTGCGAGCCCATTCTGTTTCCGTCCTGCTGCCCGGCTACAGGCATACCCTGGTAACAAAATACTCGGCCAAGAACGTGCTGCTGGGGACGCACGGGACATTCGCCTCCATCCCCAGCCCGCCGGACTTCAGCAAGCGCGGCAACCCCGACCACCGGCTTCTGGCCATTGGCCATTGGGGAACCTACAAGCGGCTCGAGACGCTGATGGAGGCTTTCCCGCTGGTCTTGAAGCGGGTGCCCAACGCCAGGCTGATCGTGGCCGGCGCCAATCATCACACCAAGGCCGGCTATTGGGAGTCGATTCGCGACGCTCAGCCGCCGGAGCTGCCGATCGAGTTTCGCGGCTATGTTGCGGAGGATGATATTCCCGAGCTTTACCAGACGACTTCCATCGTGGTCATGCCGTACGACTCGGCAACGGGATCAAGCGGGCCGGCCCACCAGGCGTGTGAGTTTGGCATCCCGATTGTGTGCGCGGACATTGAGGATTTGCGCGGCATGGCGGCTGGAGAAGGGATGGCCGTTCGCTTTCACAGGCGCGGCGATGCGCAGGATCTGGCCGATCAGATCATCACCATTCTCGAGTCGTCCGAATTGCAGCACCAGATGGCGGAGCACAACTTCACGGCCGGCGTTGAAATGACCATGACCAGCGTGGTCAAGAACTATCTACGCTGGTTTGAGCTTCATAAATGCAAGCGGGCGATACGCCACGCGGGAGCATCGGCCGGCGCGCGCCGCCTATGGAATCGAGCCCTGCGCAGCGACGAGGCCGCGCCCGACTGGAATCTGGAAGCAGCGTTGCTGAGCCAGCGAGGCGAACTGGATGAACGCCATGGCATCGCGCCGGCGGCCAGTTTTACGCACATCGACCACCTGGCTGATTCCTCCGCGTGGGCCCGGTCCGGCGTCTCTCTCGATCATCCGGTAAGCGATGGGAATTCTGCCACCGAAACTTCCCGGTGAAATGCGGGTTACAACTCTGAGCACCTAAAGCCCGGATGCATCGAATCGGCCGGAGACCATGCCGGGGATCTGATGTAAGCCAAGCTTTTTGTGCCGTTTGGACGGTTTGATCCGCTCCCGCGGAGCCGCGCCGGACATCCGTTCAAGGGCAAAAGGCATCTAATTCATCAACTGTCCTCAGGGATTCCTGGGGCCGCGTTTCATAGAGATCTGACTCATCGCAGTGCGGCGGTCGACTAGACTAAATGATGACTTCGTCGCTCAGGCCCAATACACCGTAATTGTTCGAAGGTTACGTCTATGTCTGCGACGCATTTCGAACCAGCGTGCCCCAAAACGGGGTGTAAGAAGGAGAGTACCTTGAAACAGGCGCGCGTTCGCCCTTCTCTGCGTAGATTTCTTGCTTTCTTAACTCCAAGTTTATTAGCGCCTTTGCTCCTGTCGGGTTGCGGCGGCAGCGTTGTTGGGGGGGTGAAGACAACCCCGCCAACGGTTACGATTTCGGCTAGTCCCGCATCGATTACCGCAGGGGCGACGTCGACCTTAACCGTGACGGCGGCAAATGCCTCATCGGTGACGATCAGCGGATCGGACGGCACCAGTTACACCTTGACGGCGACCGGCGGAACTCAGAATGTAACACCCGGCACAACCACAACCTACACGGCGACCGCGACGGGAACAGGCGGTTCTGTGACTGCGATGGCTGTGGTGACAGTGACTGGAAAGCCGGCTCCGACGGTAACGATCGCGGCCAGCCCAGCCACGATTGCCGCGGGAAGCGCGTCCACCTTGACCGTAGTCGCGACCAATTCCACCACGGTGACCATCAGCGGCACAGACGGCAGCTTGTACAGCCTGGCCGCGGCCGGAGGAACGCAGGCGGTCAATCCGTCCGCAACGACGACTTACACGGCCACGGCGGTTGGTGGCGGCGGAAATATCACTGCGACAGCTGCGGTGACTGTGACTCCCAATCCCGCCGCGCCCACCGTTACCCTCTCCGCCAGTCCGGCGGGTGTCTCCCCGGGAACCCCATCCACCCTCACGGTAGCTGCCACGAACGCAACGACGGTTACGATCACCGGAAGCGACGGCAGCTCTTACACTCTGGCAGCCACCGGCGGCACGCAGTCGGTGACCCCGTCCGCGACCACCGTCTACATGGCGACCGCAACCGGAACGGGCGGAACGGTCACGGCGTTCGCGACAGTCACTGTCGCGTCAGGCGCGCCCAACGTGACCATCAGCGCGAATCCATCATCGATCACGCCTGCTCAGTCTTCCATCCTGACTGTGGTAGCCACAAACGCCACATCGCCGGTGACCGTTACCGGCAGCGACGGCAGCAGCTATACGCTGACCGTCACCGGCGGCATCCAGGCAGTGAGCCCGACAGCCACCACGATCTACACGGCAACGGCAGTCGGCGCAGGCAGCGTGATGGTCACAGCTACCGCGACGGTCACGGTAAGCGCGAACCCGGCGCCGTCCGTGACCATTACGGCGAGTCCATCTTCGATTGCAGATGGGGGGACCTCCAATCTGGCCGTGACCGCGGCCAACGCCGCATCCGTCATCATCACCGGGACCGATGGCTCGTCGTACGCGTTGCCCGCAGCCGGTGGTTCGCAAGCCGTGACGCCGGGCACGACCACGACCTACACGGCTACCGCAATGGGCGCGGGAGGCACCGCAACCGCTAAGGCGACGGTGACCGTGACCGCGAATCCGGCGCCGGAAGTGACCATCTCCGCGAGCCCGACAAGCATTGTCACGGGGAATTCATCCACGTTGACAGTGACGGCGAGTTACGCCACGGCGGTGTCGATTGCCGGAAGCGATGGCAGTTCCTACCCGCTGGCGGCTGTGAGCACTCCGCAAACGCAGACCGTAACGCCGACCGTGACTGTGACCACCACTCCTGTCACCGTGACTTATACCGTGACCGCAACCGGCGAGCCAGGAACGACTCCTGCGACCGCCGCTACTACCCTGACCGTCACGCCAGCCGGAAGTCTGCAAAGCATCAACCACGTGATCTTCCTGATGCAGGAGAATCATTCCTTCGACAACTACCTCGGCATGCTCAATCCGTACCGGAAGAA
This sequence comes from Occallatibacter sp., assembly GCA_049513795.1. Classification (GTDB taxonomy): domain Bacteria; phylum Acidobacteriota; class Terriglobia; order Terriglobales; family Acidobacteriaceae; genus Telmatobacter. The sequence goes on from JBEKVS010000175.1 coordinate 9,569, forward strand.
CCCGTCGGGAACCGGGACTTGCCCCAACAATGCGCAAGGGGTTCCACAGTGCTATAACGTCGGCGATGACGGCAACACCTATAACGTGGACGGCATCGACGACAAGCTGACTACTATCTCTGACACCTCCGACGCCAACCCCCCGAACAGTGAACCTGCGAGCGTCACGTTCAACCTCTTCAAGTTAACGAGCACCTGCATCGACGATGACAGCTCGGCATGGCTGTCAAGCTTTGGCGATGTGAACCGGTACGACAACGATGTGAACCGGCCGATCCAAATGAACGGCTTTGTCCACACCGCACAGGGGTACGCGAATAGCTGCAACGCGAGCGGCAATTGCGTCGGCGACGTCGGTGACGTCTTCACCGACACGCTCGGCGCGCGCGCCATGGGCTACTACGACCAGACGTATCTCAACTACTACTACTACATGGCATCGCAGTTCGCGCTATCCGACCGTTGGTTCTCGCCGGTTGCCAGCAAGACCATCGACAACCGCATCGCTACCATGTCCGGAGGCACGACGCAGGGCCTGGTGCAGGATCCCACCCTTGACGACCACCTGGATACTCAGCTCAATATTGAGACCATCTTCCGCGAGCTGGAGAATGCAAACGTATCGTGGAAGATCTACTACTCGGTGACCGATGGCGACTGCAAGGCCCTCGATGACGAGTGCGTCGTAAACGGCAAGAGCGGGCCGGCCCTGCAATATCCCGATGCGGTTTTCGAAAGCTTCGAGGATTCCTATAATTATCTGCGCGAGAATCCGACTGAAAGCCTTACGTATTGCGCCACCCTTCCTCCTGTGGGAACCCTACAGCCGTCGAGCGTGGTAGGCGATACGAGCAACTCGTTCTGCATCAATCCTACGCACATCGCGCCGATCAGCCAGTTCTACACCGATCTCACCAACAACACACTTCCCAGCTTCGCCTGGATTGAGCCGGGGTATGGTCTGGACGATGAACATCCGGGGTCGGGCCAGCCGATCACGCAGGGCGAAAACCAAGTCCAGAGCCTCTTCAATGCCTTCATGACCAGCCCTTCATATGCGGATTCGGTCTTCTTCCTGGCCTTCGACGAAGGCGGCGGCCCGTACGACCACGTGCCGCCGGTGCCGGGGCACTCGAACGACTTTACGAATATCTCAAACATGGGGTATCTGGGTCCCAGCGGCACCATCCCGGATATCGGGAGTATTGCAGTGAATCCGGATACTTCTTCCAAATACCCGACGATGTATTTTCCCTGCCTGCCGCCGACGACCTCGCCATGGACCGCGACCACGCATTGCGACCTGCAAGAGGGCTGGGCAGGCTCGGTGGCCGGCGACGTAGTCAGCGAGCAGGGTTTCGCCGCCCAGATCGGCTTCCGCGTCCCGAACATGGTTATTTCGCCGTTCGTGCGGAGACACTACGTCTCGCACACACCGATGGACCACACGGCAATCCTCAAGTTCGTTGAGAACCGGTTCATCGGCCCCAACGCCCACTTGACGAACCGCGATGCGGCGCAACCCGACCTGCTGGATTTCTTCGACTTCACCAACATTCCATGGGCCACGCCGCCAACACCGCCGCTTGCGTTCACGAATCCGTCGAAGTCCTTGTGCACGCCGGCCATGGCACCCATGAACGGAGTGGCCCCCTAACAGAGTGGGTTTGCTCGCAGGTAAGGTGACTTAATAGAGAAAGGCGCCTCGCAAGCCTTTTAGACGTAGCCTCGCAGGATGATCCAGGCGGGCTTTAGGCGATGACCTCGTAGGGTCGCATCATGTCGTTGTCTTCATGCTCCAGCATGTGGCAGTGAAAGACGTAGCGGCCGGTGTAGCCCTCGAAGCGGACGAGGAGGGTCAGCACGTCGCGCGGGTTGACGACCGCCGTGTCTTTCCATCCGGCCTCGTTGGGCTCAGGCCGCCGCGGAGTGCCAGTGAGCTGCACGGTTCCCTTCAGCATCATGGCAGCTACGTCGTATCCCTGCCGCTCGAGAACCTGAAACTGCACCAGGTGAAGGTGCATGGGGTGCGAGTCTTCGGTGGTGTTGATGAAGCGCCACTTCTCGGTGGAGTTGAGCTTCACAATCTCCGTGACCGGATCGTCGTATCCCTTCTCGTTGATACGCACGCCCAGCGAATTGCCCTTGTCGTCCATTTTTTCCGACAGGATGAAGTCCCTGGTGGCGACGCTGGCTGCCGGATCGAGTTTGGAGAAGGATGCGGAGGCGGGCATGGCGAAGGTCCTGGCGTCTTTGGCCAGCGGCAGCGTCACGCGGAACTGCATCCACTCGTAGATCTGCACATGAGTCACGGT
>JBEKVS010000176.1:0-11810 GCA_049513795.1 Occallatibacter sp.
AGGCTTCCGGCGCATACAGGTGAATGCCGATGCCAAAGGCATGAACAAGCTCACCGTCCGCGCCCGTACCGGGTATTTCCCCGTGGTGCAAACAGCGAAGAAGAGCACCGACAAGAAGTAAGCCGGCCGCGCGCCCCTCACACACTCCCATTCGACACCTTTATGAGGACGCAGGCAACGCCGATGCTGTCGCCTGCGGCTGCGCCCTTTTTCGCAGCACCGCAGCCGAGAGCAGCGTGATGACCAGCCCGACGGGGAAGGGCTCGATGAAGGTAAGCGCGGCGTTGTACAGCGGGTTTTCGTACATCTGTTTCATCTTCTTCATCTGCTCGATTTGCGCCTGAATGGCCGCTGCTGTGGCGCCGGCAGCTTTGGCTTTCGCGATCATATGGGCGGCGTAATTGTCCATGAAATCGTGCATGAAGTTGAAGTAGATAATCTCCCAGGTCAGCACGTAGAAGAAGCACATGATGAGCGTAATGGAAATGCCAATGGCAAACCCCTTGGCAAATGTGATTTGGCCGTTGCCGTTGTTCTCGCGATAGGAGCGGATGCCGAAGAACACCAGCAGAAACGAAAGAACAATGAGCGTGTAGCCGAGATAGAGGCTGTGGTTGTAGCCGATCTTATCTTCGAAGGGCACGGTAACCGCCATCATGATGGAGGTGAAGGCGCCGGAGATGAGCCCAAAGGTCAGTATGGTCTTTTTCATGTCGTCTCCTGAATCGGAAAGGGTGAATGCAGACTCACCATACCGCGCTTGCCGTGGCTGCTGTCGTCATTCTTTCGAGTGATTTTGCCGGATGACAACGAAAATCATGCTTTCGCGTGAGGGATTTACGGGATCAATCCCATTTCCTTGCCGAACTGCACGGCCTGTGTGCGCCGCTTGGCGCCCAGTTTGTCGAATGCCCGGCTGCAATGCGTCTTCACCGTGTTCTCGCTGACGAAGAGCTTGCCCGCGATCTCGCGATTGCTCATGCCCTGGGCCACCAGTCCGAGAATCTCAAGCTCGCGGCGGGTGATGCCAAGATCGTCGCGCTTCTTTTCGTCGGGGACGAAGGGGTCGTCAGGGACGAAAGGGCCCGGGGCTGGTATAAAAACTTCCTTCACGTCCACTTTGTGCCGAGCGCCGGTCAGCTTCAGGCCCAGCCAGATGCCGAGCGCGGCAAAGATGCCGGCGATCAGGGCCGCATAGATCTCGACCGAGTGCTCGACAACCAGAAAGCGGTACTCGGACCACTTCAAGACGGTGATCAGGACGCCGCCGACCAACCCGCAGATGAGCACATGCCGCTTCATAGGTCCCGGAAGAGGATTCAAGGAAGGTCGATCTCCCTACCGTTTTCGATCATATCCAAGAGAAGGCAAGGGAAAGCAACAGCAGTCGCAGGGGAAGGGCAACATCCGCGCCTAAGACAAGGCAACATCAGCGCCTTCCCCATTTTGCCTGAGCTGGCGCGGGTGCGGAAGTCCTGCCCGGCTATCTTCATGAAGCTGACGAGGTTTGCACAGTCAGGAAATTCGCCTGACCATGCAACACGATAGACTGAACCTGCCATGGCCGTTGAGACCGCAATCCATCCCGCACTTCGCGTCGCATCCGACATTACCAAGCTGGTTGGCCACACTCCCATGCTGCAACTGGCGCGGCTTGCGCCCGAGCCGGCGGCGGCGGTGTTTGCCAAGCTCGAGTTTCTCAACCCCGGCGGGAGCATCAAGGACCGCGCGGCACTGGGCATGATTCTGGATGCGGAGGCGCGCGGGCTGCTGCGGCGTGGAACCAAAGACAGCCCGGGATCAACCATCATCGAGGCTACCGCAGGCAACACAGGTGTGGGCCTGGCGCTGATCGGCGTGAATCGCGGCTACACCGTGAAGCTGTTTGTGCCGGAGGGATTCGCCGAGGAGAAGTGCATCCTGATGCGCGGCTTTGGCGCCGAGGTGATTCGCACGCCCGAGGGCGAAGGCATGGCCGGGGCCATCAAGCGGGCGCGCGCGGCGGGAGCGGAGATTCCCGGTTCGTTCACCGCGCTGCAGTTTCAGAACCAGGCCAATCCGCAGTTCCATCACGATACGACGGCCGTCGAGATCTGGGAACAGATGGAAGGCCGCGTCGATGGGTTTGTTGCCGGCGTGGGCACGGGCGGAACGTTCTCCGGCGTGGCGCTGTTTTTGAAGGAAAAGAACCCGGCGGTGGTGAATGTGGCTGTCGAGACAGAAGGCTCGATTCTTCAGGGCGGCGCGCCGGGCAAGCACCGGGTGGAAGGAATCGGCGTGCACTTTGTGCCGGAGACGTTTCACCGCGATGTGTGCGACCGGATCATGGCTGTGAGCGATGACGACGCGTTCGCGATGGTGAAGCGGTTGGCCGCCGAAGAGGGGTTGGTGGGCGGGTCGAGCTCCGGTGCGGCAGTTTTCGCGGCTGTGGAGCTGGCGAAGGAACTGGGCGCGGGGAAGAGGATTGCCGTGATTGTTCCCGATTCAGCGGAGCGGTATTTGTCGAAGAAGATCTTCGAGGGCGGGGTCTAAAGGATGGGAGCGCCCGTGATCAGGCGCGTGTGAAGACACGGGCTCCGAGCCTGGAGAGCCGGCTTTCGTGATCTTTGCGGACTTCGTCCTCGACGCGATCGAAGCGGGTCTCCAGACGGTCCAGGCGGTTGTTGACACCTTCGAATCCGGCCTTAATCTCAGCTTTCATTTCTGAGCGAAGGTCATCGATGCGCTGACCGAGAGCGCCTATAGCGCGACTGTTTGCAACGGTCGATCCCAACCAAACGAGCAGGATAGAGAAAACCGGCAGGCCGATCGCGAAATAGAACTGGATATTGCTCATCATGGCCACTTCATTGTACGCCGGCCCCGGTCCTGAGACCAGGAACTTAAGTGCTCATGCCTCGGCACGATAAGCTAGAAGCCAGGAGTTAAAGCCAGAAGCCAATCATGCCCGACTACAAATACTCGACCCTCGCCGTACACGCCGGCCAGCATCCAGATCCCTTGACGGGCGCGGTCAATGTGCCGGTCTACCTTTCATCCACATTCGAGCTCACCGGCATCGGCACCGATAAGGGCTGGGACTACTCGCGTGCCGGCAACCCGACCCGCGACCGCCTCGAAGAGGCCCTGGCCAAGCTCGAAGGCGGGACATCGGGTCACGCATTTGCCAGCGGCATGGCGGCCATTTATGCGCTGGTAGCTACGCTGCACGCGGGCGATCACGTGATCTGTTCCCACAATGTCTATGGCGGCACACAGCGGCTGTTCAATCAGGTGGTATGCCATTACGGGATCGAGATCGAGTATGTGGATACGGGCGATGTGAAGGCTGTGCAAGCGGCCATCAAGCCGTCGACCAGGCTGATTCATGTGGAGACGCCGACCAATCCCATTATGTCGCTGACGGACATTGCGGCGGTGAGCAAGATCGCGCACGCACATGGCGTTGAAGTCAGCGTCGACAACACGTTCATGTCGCCGGTGCTGCAAAGCCCGCTGGCGCTGGGCGCGGACATCGTAATGCATTCGACGACGAAGTTTCTCAACGGCCACTCGGATGGGCTGGGCGGGGCGCTGATCGGTTCCAAGCCGGAGCACAAGGAGCGCTTCTCGCTGGTGCAGAAGGCTGCCGGCGGCATTCTTTCGCCGTTCGAATGTTTTCTCGTTTTGCGCGGCATCAAGACGCTGCCATTGCGCATGAAGGCGCATGAAGAAAATGGCCGAGCAGTTGCAGAGTTTTTGTCGACACGGAAAAAGCTGACGCGGCTGGCTTATCCGGGGCTGAAGAGCCACGCGCAGCACGAACTCGCGGCCCGGCAGCAAAAGGGATTCGGTTCGATGATGAGCTTCGACCTTGGCACCAGCGCGGCTGCGGGGCGCTTCCTCGGCGCATTGAAACTGATTCTGAATGCCGAGTCGCTGGGCGGAGTTGAGTCGCTGGCTTCCCACTCAGCGACGACAACGCATGCGGCCCTGAGCGAAGACGATCGTCAGCGCCTGGGGATAACCGAGGGGTTGGTTCGATTGTCGATTGGCATTGAGGACAAGGAAGATTTGATCGCGGATCTGGAGCAGGCGCTGGCTGCGGCATAAGACGAGAAGTCGCGGCTCAATGTCGTCGCGCACGGAGGTTGGCCGTTAAGCGTGATGCTACTCTCCGCCCGACTTCGAATCTCCCATAACGGCGACCAGTTGTTTCGCCAGCATAGAGCTCAAAAGGTCCTTCATCTCGGTCAAATCGATTTTTCCCGTCAGCCATGCCTCGTCAGCGGCCTCAAGGGCCTTGTAGTACGGAGTTTTATCCTCGGCGATTTGATCGGGGATAGTCCTTCTGCCGGGGAGCACATAACCCATTCGGATGCACAGGATCATGTAGGCGGCGGCCCGCGATGTTCTCCCGTTGCCATCCGTAAATGGATGAATCCAATTTAATCTCCACATAACATAGGAAGCCAAATGAATCGGGCTCTTTTCTTGCCAATTTCCATTGATGTAATCGCAGAGTTCTTCGACCCGCTCGGGAACCTCGAATGCGCCAGGAGGGCTGTGTTGACTGCCTTGAATCTCAATATGCGCGGGGCGCCAATTCCCCGCGTAAGTGGAGATGCCGGACAATGCTTCTCGGTGAAGGTGGAGCAGATGGGAGGGGCGAAATTTGAAGGGTTGGCGCTGAGGGTCGATGAATGTCTCAACCATCTTAATAACCGCATCGAATTGCCTGAGGCCGTTCAGCGCCTCTTGCCGCGCGAGCGCATCTGGATCAGTGATGATCTCGGCCTCGAAGGCACGGCTATGCCGGGACGTATCCAGCATTATCGCGAGACGGAACCGGATCTCAACACTTCAGCTTGTTCGTCGACCATTTCTCGCGTAATGCGCTCATTCTCGATATGGGTATTCCCGTAGGCGAAGCTGCGGCGTTGAGCCTCGCGCTCGCTCTCGCGAAAAGGCGAATGGCGTGCCGCTTCGATGAGTTGTTGAAGAGCGTCGGTCATGGGGTCAAAATCCTCTTCAGTGACGTTACCACCAAGGACCCGGAGACTGCTATCGAAGTGGGGACCGGAATCTCAACAATCACTCTTCCTTTCGTAACCTCAGTGCGCAGCCGGGGCCGGCCCCAGCCTCTTTGGCCGGCGCATCAGGAAGGGCAGCGGGATGAGGATCGCGGTGGAGGCGACCATGATCCAGGTAACGTCGACATAGGAAAGTAAGCGGGCCTGGATCTGGGCCATGCCGTAGATTTGCGCGCCGGCGCGCTGCATGGCATCGGGAGGCCCGCCCCCGCCTTGGCCCAGCACGACAGCGGCCAGTCCTTTGCGCAGCCCTTCAAAGGGACTGTTTCCGGCGACGGTGTGGGCGTTCAGCATGGCCAGGTGTTTCTGCGTCAGACGCGCCAGCAGCGTGGTGACCACGCTGATTCCGACCGAGCCACCCAGATTGCGCATCAGGGCTGACATGCCGCTGACCTCGTTGTACTTTTCCTGTGGAATGCCGGCATAGCAAAGCGTGTTGATGGGGATGAAGAGAAAGGGCAGCCCAAGCGCGATGACCACGCGCCAACTGACGGCCATGCTGAATGGGACGTTGAGCGACAGGCCTGTCATGCGGTAGAGGCCGAAGGTGGTCATCGAGAATCCCATAGCCACCAGCCAGCGAGGATCGAACTTAGGCGCGAGGAACCCTGCCACTGGAAAGAGAAACATCAGCGCAATGCCTCCGGAAGAGACGGCCATGCCGGCCTGCTCGGCTGAGTAGCCCATGATCTCCTGAAGGAACTGCGGGATGAGCACAGTCGAGGAGTAGAGCGAAACGCCCACCATGAAGAGGACGAACATGGTGGTGCCCACATTGCGCTGCGCAAACAGGCGCAGGTCGAGAATGGGGAGCACGACGCGCAGTTGGCGGTAGATGAACACGGCCAGGCCGATGGCGGCGATAACGGTGCAGGTGACGATGAAGCGCGAGCTGAACCAATCGTCTTCCTGTCCTTTGTCGAGCAAGGTTTGCAGCGCGGCAATGGTGACCACGAGCAGACCCAGCCCCCAATAGTCGACACCTTCCTTCCGCTTGCGGATAGCGGCCAGGTAAGGCGGGTCTTCGACCACGCGGTTAGTCAGGTAAAGCGAGAGAATGCCGACCGGAATGTTGATGAAGAAGATCCAGCGCCAGCTGTAGTTGTCGACGATCCAACCGCCGACGGTGGGGCCGAGCACAGGCGCCAGCACCACGGCCATGCCGTAAACGGCGAAGGCCATGCTTCGTTTGGCGGGCGAAAAAGTGTCGGCCAGGATGGACTGCTCGCTGGGCTGCAGACCGCCTCCGGCAGCGCCCTGCAAGACTCGGAAAAGAACGAGGATTCCCAAAGTGGGTGCGAGGCCGCAGAGCAGGGAAGCGGTTGTAAACAGCAGCACGCACGTCATGTAGAAGCGTTTGCGGCCGATGCGGTTGGCGATCCATCCGCTGATGGGCAGGACCACGGCATTCGCGACGAGGTAGCTGGTCAGCACCCAGGTGGCCTCATCGCGGCTCGCGGAGAGCGATCCACCGATGTGCGGCATGGCCACGTTGGCGATGGAGGTGTCGAGCGCCTCCATGAAGGTGGCCAGCGTAACGGTGATAGCAATGACCCAGGGATTGGCGCGCGGACGCCATGTCTCGTGGAAGGAGGGTGTGGCGGCGGATGCCAGTGCGAGTCCCTTTCTTGAGCTGCTGAAGTTGGCGGCGCCGATTTTCGGAGCGCCGGCACGGTTCGCGGAGCCAGCCAGCGCCGGCGAATCGACGGCGGTTTATGCGGATGTCGCTACCCCAGAGTAAAGGATCGGGGGCCAGTGTGGAAGCCGCATGGACTGGATGGGGCAGTTGGGCTGTGTCATGCTGAGGGGTTATGCAAATGGATCGAGATTCCGGCCAAGGGGCGGATGGTTTCGACGAAGAGCAAGGCCGGCCTCTCTTGGGACCGGCTCGGCTTCCCTTGGGACCCACCGGGCTTCTTTTGGGACCCGGCAGGCTTCTCTTGGGCATCGACACGTGCGGCCCAACGGGTTCCGTGGCATCGGCGCGGCTGGACGGTGAGTCGGCTCAGATTCTGGAGCAGATCGGGCTGGAGGGGCGAAGCTACTCCGCCACACTGGTCGCTGCCGTGGGAGATTTGCTGGCGCGCGCGGGCGCCCGAGTAGCGGATGTTGGGGCGATTGTCGCGGTGAACGGGCCGGGGAGCTTTACCGGCGTCCGCGTGGGATTGAGCGCGGTCAAAGGTTTGGCAGAGGTTAATCGAACTCCAGTAGTCGCTGTTTCGCGACTGGAGGTGCTGGCGTGGAAGGCTGGCCTTGCGTCGTCGGCGCTGGATGCGCATCGGCAGGAGGTATTTCTGCGCCTCGGCGAGCCTTCACGGGCAGCCAGAGAATTGTTGGCCGGTGCCGCTGAACTGGCTGGAATCTGTCCGGTCGGCGAGCCGGGTGGTGGGGCATTGGTGGCTGGGAAGGTCGCCATTTGCGATGAAGCAGCAACGTCGCTGCTCGGCTCTGCGTGGCCGTCCGTGCAGCTGGTCCGCGTTGATGCCCCGACGGCCGCGGATGCGCTGGGTCTTTGCGCACCCAGAGTCGCAGCTGGCTACTTTGTCGACCTTGCTCTCTTCGATGGGAATTACCTGCGCCGCTCGGACGCCGAGATATTCGGCGAGACGTCTCTTGCTCAGGCGTCCGAGGCCTCGAGACCATGAGTGAGCACTCATCGGACGTCGGCATCCGGCGCATGAGCGCCGCTGACCTCGGGCGCGTCATGGAGATTGCGGCGGGTTCCAAGCAAGCGCCGCAGTGGCCGGCATCGTCGTATCTGGCCGCGGTCGACCCGGATCATTCGCCGCGCCGGATTGCATTGACGGCGTTCGAGGCCCAGACAGGCGCGCTCAAGGGGTTTGCGATTGCCAGCCTCGTATCGCCCGACGGCGAGCTGGAGACAATCGCCGTGGCCGCAGAGACGCAGCGGCAGGGCATTGGCACAAACCTCTTGCGGGCTTTGGGTCGTGAGTTACGAAAGGCTCAGGCGGAACAGCTGGTCTTGGAAGTGCGAGCATCGAACCGGGCGGCGATCGGCTTCTATGCCGCGCAAGGATTTGCGGAAGTTGGACGCCGGCCGTGCTACTATGCTGATCCGGAAGAGGATGCGATCCTGATGAGAATTGGATTAGATTGAAGGGCATCGAACCGCAAGGAGAGTGCAGTGGCATGCTGCGCGCGTGACCAGTGTCACAATTGAACCTCATCGGACTCGAAATCCACAGGCCGTGGTTACTTTCGCCGATTTTCTCTCTTGCCGATTGTACTGAGACGGCGATATATGTAAATGTTCAGTTAAACACCGGAGGTGCTTGATGGACGAAGTACAGGATCCCACGTTGAGCGAAGAGATCGAACGTCTGCATGCCGAACATCATCGCTACGCTCAACGGCTGGAAGAACTGCTTGGGAAGCCCTACCTCTCTTCGGATGAGCAGCTGGAAGAGGTGCGGCTCAAGAAACTGAAGCTGCACGCCAAGGACCTGATCTTCGCGCTGGAGCGCCGCTCACCGGCGATTGCCTAGCACGAAGCGAATCAGGCTCTTGTTTCAAGGTTGACAATCGAGACGGCTGCGCAGATTCGGCGTGCGGCCCATCCCGATGGAGTTGTGCGTCAGGGGCCTGCGGTCGGAGTGTCGGCAGACGATTGAAAAGCCCGTATAATCGTTAGGGACAATGGTTCGTGACGGTTATATTTACGGTTTCAGTCTGCTGGCAGTGGCGGGGCTTCTGACCTGGGCTACCGGCAATTGGGCATGGGCTATTGTGCCCGTGGTTCTGGCGGCTTTTTTCCTCTGGTTCTTTCGCGATCCTCGGCGTGAGATTCCTCGGGCTCCGGGACTGATCGTGTCGCCGGGCGACGGCCTGGTGACGGAGACGGTCATCATTTCCACGCCGGATGGACTGCGGCAGCGCATCAGCGTCTTCCTCAATGTCTTCAATGTGCATGTGAATCGTTCGCCGATCGCCGGCGTCTTGAGCCGCGTTCAGTATCAGAAGGGCGAATATCTGAATGCCATGAATCCGGCTTCCGCAGACCGCAATGAGCAAAATGCGGTTACCGTGCGGGGTGATGGCTTCGAGGTGACGTTCAAGCAGATTGCCGGCCTGATTGCCCGGCGCATCGTTTTCAACTTCAGCGAGGGAGACCGGGTGGAACGCGGGCAGCGTGTGGGGTTGATCAAGTTCGGCTCCCGGGTGGATGTCATTGTCCCCGCCGAGGCGATCATTCGAGTTGAGGTCGGACAAAAGGTGAAGGGTGGTTCGAGCGTGCTGGCGGCCATGCCGAGCGCGTCGGCTCGAGTCGCGTCAGCGTCACTTGAGGAGCATCTGTGAACGGTAAGCAGCCGGCAGCGGTCAAGGCAAACGCCAAGGCGCGGTTGCAGCGCGGCATGTACTTGCTTCCATCGCTCTTTACCTGCGGCAACATTGCGGCCGGCTTTTTTTCGATTACCGAGACCATCAAGGCCATCAGCGGTCCGGGCGACGCCCACACGCACCTCGACTGGGCAGCCATGGCGATTCTTTTCGCCATCCCCTTCGATACGCTGGACGGGCGCATAGCGCGCATGACCAACACCACCAGCGAGTTCGGCAAGGAACTTGATTCGCTGGCCGACGCCATCACATTCGGTGTGGCGCCCGCGCTGCTGGCGCTGGTGTGGGGATTTCACTTCCTGCCCGACTCCATCAACCCGCAGCTTCTGTTGCACCTGCACCAGGCGGGCGCCTTCATCTGCTTCCTGTTCCTCATCGGCGGCGTATCGCGGCTGGCCCGCTTCAATATCTCTCACGACGCGCAGCCGCGCAACCCGGGCAGGCCGGGCCGCAAATATTTTGTCGGTATGCCCATCCCGGCGGCGGCAGGCTTTCTCGCTTCCACTGTGCATCTATGCTATGGGTACCCCATCCTGGCCTGGTGGATCGCTCTGCCCTGGCTGGTGCTGGTGGGATTGAGCGGATTCCTGATGGTGAGTACGTGGCGCTTCTGGTCGGGCAAAGAGATCAACTTTTCGCGCAGCCATCCATTTCAACTGCTTTTCGTGCTGGCGATCGTCTTCTACGTCATGATTCGCTACTCCAATTTTGTGTTTTTTGCCATTGGATTTACGTACATGTTTTCGGGGATCTGGGCGCGCGCGGCATACGGATGGTCGCGGCGACGGCGGCGAAGGCCGCTCGATCATCCCGCACCCGACCCGCGCTCCGCCGAGCCGGACTCGTTGCGGCCGTTTTAGAGCAGTTCCGGAATTTGTGTGGTCTTGATGGGGGCCGTGCATGGTGGCTTTTAGTTGAGGAAAAAACCACTTGAGTGTGCTTTGGATCTACAGTAATTCCGAAACTGCCATGGCTCTCACCGCGAGATGAAAAAGCTAATCAAGACGTTAAAGGATGAGTGTGTACAAGATTGCAATTGCTGGAGCTGCAACGCTGCTGGGGCGGGAATTAAAAGAAGGCCTGTCGGAGTCGCCGCTGGCCGCAGCGGACTTTGTGCTGCTTGACGACGAAGACGCGCAAGGCCAATTGGACCAGGTGGGGGACGAGGTGACGATTGTCCAGGCAATTGGCGCCGATGCCTTCGAGCGCGCGGACTTTACCTTCTTCGCCGGATCAGAAGCGCTGACGCGCAGGCACTGGCGCGAGGCGCTTCGCGCCGGTTCGACTGTGCTCGATTTGAGCGGCGCCCTGGACCGTGAGCCAGGCGTGCTGGTGCGCGCGCCCTGGCTGGGATTGGCTGGGTTCGGATCGCAGGCTGCAACAGCCGACCTCTTTACCCCGGCCGTGGTCCCGGCGCATCCCGCAGCCCTGGCTTTGGCTCTGCTGGTGGAGCGGCTGCAGCAAGCTGCGCCGCTGCGATTTGTGGCCGCCACCGTGCTTGAGCCGGCCAGCGCGTTCGGCCGCGCGGCCATGGACGAGCTGCATCAACAGACCGTCAGCCTGCTCAGCTTCCAGAGCCTGCCGCGGGCTGTGTTTGACGCGCAGGCGGCTTACAACCTGCTGAGCGGTTTGGGCGAGAGCGCCACCATCAATCTGGCTGCCGAGGAAGCCCGGATTCGCCGCCACTACGAGGCGCTGGGCGACGGGCGCTGGCCGGCGCTGGCGCTGCAGGTGATTCAGGCGCCGGTGTTTCACGGGCATGCATTCTCAGTGGCCATGGAGCTGGAGCGGGCGGTGGATATTACCGCACTGGAGGAGTCACTGGGCGGCGATCACGTCGATCTGGTGATGGAGGATACGGACTCGCCCTCGAACCTGGCGGCCACTGGCCAAAACGACATACTTGTCCGGCTGCGGCCGGAGAGGGACGGGCGCAATCCCAATCAGGCTTCGCGCATTTGGCTTTGGGCCGCCTCGGACAATTTGCGCCTCCACGCCCAGAATGCCGTCGAGTGCGCACTTGACTTGCGCAAGCTGAGGCCGGCGGGGACAGTGCAGTGAGTCACCGCTGGTAAGACATCCAAAGCTCGTCTTACTTATGCGGGCACGTCTTACTTATGATAGGATGTAAGCCATGGAGCAAACCCTTGCAACCGTGAGCAGCAAAGGGCAGTTGGTTATTCCAGCTGCGATTCGCGAAGCCTTAGGAATTGAGCCGGGAACCCGTGTCGCAATCCGACAGGAAGGGTCACGTCTGATTCTTGAACCGCAGACACTGGCTGCCAAGCTCCGCTTAATCGACGAAATGCAGGGCTGTACGGCAGGGTTTGGATCCGGGACAGATATGCTGCTGGAGGACCGGCGCCTTGAGCGCGTGCG
>JBEKVS010000177.1:0-11762 GCA_049513795.1 Occallatibacter sp.
AACACGAGCCTGCCGCTTTCTGCGACAACTTTTCCCAAGATCAATTCATTCCTGAAGAACATTGAACCACGCATAGGGTTGGCCTACACACCCGACTTCATGCGCAAGATGGTGGTGCATGCCGGTTTCGCTATCAATGTCGATCCCGAGTTTTACAACATCTTTCTTAACCTGGCCACCAATGCGCCGCTGCTCAACTCGGGATATTTTGCGTGCGACGGTATCACCATCAGTTGCGTGCCGAACGGCGGATTGAACTTCAGCACCGTGAAGGCCGACGATCAGTTCCTTCCCACGGGTGGTGACCCGCGCGCCGGCCTCGAATTCAATGTGCCCACCAACTTCCGTAACCCGATGGCGGAGACTTATTCGCTGGGTGTTCAATACCAGGTATTTCCGGCTGCTGTCATGGAAATCCGATACGTCGGCAACCACACGTTCGACCAGTTCCAGGCGTTGAATTCGAATCCCGATATTCTCGACGTGCAAAGCGTGTTTCCGAGTTATGGCACGGGCACCGCGCCCTGCACCGATTCAACCGCGCCCGGTTACACCCGCCTGAATTGCAATAACTCGATTGTCGAGACGACCGGGAATACGGCGTTCTCGATTTACAACGGATTGCAGTCTTCGCTCACCGTTCGCGATTTTCATCACTGGACCGGAACAGCCTCATACACCTATAGCCGCACGCTCGACAATGCGAGCGAGATATTCAGCACTGGCTCCGGCGGCACGACAAGCGCTCTCGCTCAGGACCCGCTGAACTCCGACGCGGGCGAGCGTGGCGTCAGCGGAAATTCGTATCCAAGCGTATGGGGAATTCAAATGGCGTACAACGAGCCATGGTTCAGCAGGCAATCGGGAATTCTAAGTCGGATGCTAGGGGGCTATTTCTTCAACGCGTTTTACCAATACAACGGCGGCCAGCCCTTCAATCCCATACAGAACGCTTATTCGGCGCAATCGACTCCTGTGCTTGGCTATATCGCGGCTAACCCGAACATCAATGCTGCTGAAGCCGAGACGAGTTTCTGCGACGCGAACTTTGCCGCATTCTTCGGGAATTCCTGCCGGCCGATCCTATCGAATCCGTCGGCTCCAAAATCTTCTATCGGCATCAATACCGGGCCGGGCGGCTATATCGACTACGTGACCGGTAATCCGACTTCTCCGTCGTCGGAGCATTGGCTGTGGAACAATCAATACGAAGCCATTGCGCGCAATAATCCGTTTCCAGGCGCCGGCCGCAACATTTTGCGCGGCGACAGCTTCAACAACGTCGACCTGACGATTGGCAAGACTCTCAAGATCACCGAAAGGATTAACATCGTTCTGCAGGCAAGCGCTTTCAACGTGTTGAACCGCGCCTACTACGGCACTCCGGATCCCAATATTGAGGATAGCGCGTTTGGTGGTTTCCTCAGCAGCTTTTACGCCTTCGGCACAAGCCCGGAGAGCTCTGCAGCAGGCGGCGCATACCAGCAGGGACTGGGAAATCGCAACATCCAACTCAGCGGGAAGATTACGTTTTGAGTTGAATGGACGCCGCGGGCGGTATTCTATTGAGGCCAGTGCAAGGAGCGCTCCTGATTGGACCACGATCGAGAATGGCTTTTTCAAGTACTGCTATCGGCCGCTGCAGCTTTGACTCTAGTTGGCTGCCTTGCAGCGGCAGGCGCCTCTTCAATCAGCGGCACGGGCGATATGGAGAAAAGCGCGCGTACGCCCATTCTTGTGGAGTTATTTACGTCGGAGGGTTGCTCTTCCTGTCCGCCCGCGGATGAGTATTTGCGAAAGCTGGACTCGACCCAGCCACTTCATGGCGCGCAGATCATCGTACTTAGCGAGCATGTAGATTACTGGGACCACGATGGCTGGAAAGATCCCTGGTCTTCAGCGCAGCTCACCGAGCGCCAGGCCAGCTACGTTCGGGATGCGGGAATCGGAACGGCATTTACTCCGGAGTTTGTTGTCGATGGAGATGCGCTGTCAAGCCCTCCAACGAAGTTAGGCAGCCTTCTTCAATCGGAAGCTGCTGTCGAGAAAGCTCCGGTTAATCTCAGCGGCTTCACGATCGAGCCTGGGGCGCCGGGAAAGATTCGTGGCCATGTCGAGATCGATGGAACCTCTGTCCGTCACGCCGCGGACGTCTTCGCGGCGCTGGCCTTGGATCATGCGGAGTCACAGGTTCTGCACGGTGAAAATGGCGGAAGGAAGCTGACTCATACCGCCGTCGTGATCGCTATGGTCAAGGTGGGCAAGCTTGAGAAGAACCGGCCATTCAACCAGAACATTGCACTCGATTTGAAGAACGCGAGCGACACCGGAAATTTGCGAGTCGTTGTTTTCGCCCAGGAATCCGGGCTCGGACGAGTTGTTGGCGCGGCACTTTGGCGGCCGTGAATCGCGCGAGTAGATGTGCCTTCAGGTGATAGGTTCTACGACGCTACCATCTGTTCAGCGTACGCAACCCGGTTGCGGCCATCGGCCTTTGCGCGGTAGAGCGCGGCATCGGCCTCCTTTAGAAATGGCTCAACGGGGACCGATCGGCGCCAGCCCTCAATGGTGATGGCCCCGATGCTCGCGGTGACGCGAATGGGCCCGCTCTTGGTCAGGAAGGGGATGTTGCCGATTCCCTCGCGCACGTGTTCGGCACGCTTCTTGAGAGCGTCGACGCCGCAACCCCCGAGGACAATCAGGAACTCCTCCCCGCCATAGCGGCCTACGCTATCGTAAGGCCGGACCAGTTCCTGCAGCCGATTGGATAATTCCTGCAAAATCTCGTCGCCAACTAGATGGCCATAGACATCGTTGACCTGCTTGAAATGGTCGATGTCGCAGATCATCACAGATACTGGGCTTTTTTCCCGTATCGACCTGCCCAGCTCATTCTTCAACAAGGCAAAGATGCTGCCTCGATCCCAGAGGGAGGTCAACGAATCGTGTGTTGCCTTAAAACGCATCTCTTCGCGGGCAATGACCAACTTGTCTTCCAGTTCGAGAATGCGCTGACCAGTATGCAGCCGGGCTTTCAGCTCGGCAGGGTGACACGGCTTGGTGAGGTAATCGTCGGCTCCGGCTTCGAGGCCGTTGACCACATCTTCGATGGATTGACGGGAAGTGAGCAGCATGATGTAGACATAGGAATTCCGCGGCTTGTTCCGTACTTCGCGGCAAACTCCAGGCCCATCCAGTTCGGGCATCATCCAATCGATCAAGGCGAGTCGCGGCGCATCCGGCTTGGCCAATTCGGACGCCGCGCGGCGTCCGTTTTCAACTGTGATCACCTGATAACCGCTCTTTTCAAGCGTTCGCTGCATCATGCGAAGCGAGACCGGGTCGTCGTCCGCTATGAGGATCCTCATTGGACGGCCTCCGTACACAGCCCGTCCAAGGCGGTGAAAACGCGCACCAGTTCGCTTTCGAAGCGCGACAGTGCTGCACCCGCTGAGGATATTTCACCGGCTTTTCCCATCGCTTCAAGCTCGCCGGCGATGCCTGCGGCCCGTGGTGCGGCAAGATTAGCCAGCGCGCCTCGCATCGCGTGGCCAACCGATTGCAATGCTGCGGCGTCTCCCGTTGCAATCGCGGTGCGCGCTGTCTCTATTTGTTCGGTTGAACTCCCGCGCAAGAGTTCAACAAGATCGGCGAGAAACACGCGATCCCCGTCGATGCAGCTTAAGAGATCATCGACACAGATTGCGTCGTTCTGCGCGGCGCTTCGCTCCGCATCCATAGCAACGGCAGGGCTGGACGAGCCGCACACTTCCAGGACGTCACCTAGTTCCGGCGTCGGCTTCGACAAATATCCATCCACCCCGGCCTCCACACACAACTCACGGCCGCCTCTCATTGCCAATGCGCCAGTGAGCCAGGCGAGCCTCGCAGCTCCCGGGCTGCAGTTACACGACCGGCGAGATCAAGCGCCGCATGGGCCGCAAAGACAGCAATTTCAACAGATACCGCATCGAGACGATAGCTGTAGAAGCCAACGGTGAGGGTGGCGTGGCCGGTCAATGGGACCCTCCGGAGAAGTCCGCTAGCCACTAAGATAACCAACTTTAGTTACCTTGGCTGTAGCACATTTGGGCTAACTGAGCGGACGGATTGGTCCTTTGAAACGCTCGGGTGTAAGAGGCTCTGCGGCTTGAATTGGCTTGTTAACTAATGCTTAACCAGCAGCCCGAAAGTGTTCCTGGCAGGCTAAACTCCAGCGTGGCGTCAGGCCGGTAATTCGACTGGGGCGCTGCTTGCTGACTATACCGCCGTGGGCCGGTTTGCTCTCTCCCTTTTGCCCGATTGCATGGAGCGAAGATTGTTGACAAGAATTCGATTCCTCGCTAGCTTAAGAAGACAAGGTCGCTCCCGATGAAGAACCTTTTCACACAAATCGCGTGTTGTTGTTGTCCTCGCTAGCTCCCGCTGGCTTTTCGCGATTTTGTTTTTCATTTTAAAACTCACTTATTAATTCATTGAGTTCGGGATGCCTGTCATTACGTACACATTCGCGCGTTTTCTCCACCGCGTCGGCCACCGCCTGAGCGGCCACGGGGGATGCGCAGATTTTCATGACATGAAATGCGCCGGTGGCGAAGTGGCAAACGCGCAGGTCTGCAAAACCTGTATTCGCGGGTTCAATTCCCGCCCGGCGCTCCAAATATCCAGAGAAACATTGTGTTTTGTCATGAAAGCGATGTTAGGGAGTTATCAACGCTTCTCAGGGTGAAACACAAATCGGCCTTTTTCGGAGAATAGCTATGCTTCAAGTAACCGATCGACGTCGCGGGATATCGCTTGACATCTACGCGTGCGCACTTGCCCTTGTCTTGGCGCTGCTGGTCCGCTTCAACCTGATTCCGCCTGTCAAGTGGTGAATTGCGAAGATCGGACGTGACAATCGGAGCCACGATCGATTCATTCAGCTGGCAGAGTTATCTCACCAAGTGGATTCATCGTGCAAGGAGAATGAAATGGCTACTTCCAACACCGCGGCGCAGGCGCTCATCGCGGAGAGTTCGATTGGGCTAGGCCGTCGCATCGCCTCACTTATCCCTGGGCTGCTTCTGTTAGTTGCAGTCGGCTATGCGGGAAAGTTCATTGAACAATCCATTGCCGCATATACCAAATCGCACCATGTGACTTTCCCGAACATTGAATATGTGCTTTGGGCCATCGTCATCGGGCTGATTATCGCGAATACAGCCGGGATTCCGCGCGTGTTTCAGCCCGGTGTAGCGACCTATGAGTTCTGGCTCAAAGCGGGAATTGTCTTGCTCGGTTCTCGTTTTTTGCTGGGCGATGTAGGTCACCTGGGCGGCATCTCGCTCTTGCTGGTGGCTATCGCGGTTACTCTCTCCCTCACGTTCATGCACCTGCTGGGCCGCGCATTCAAGCTCAACCCCAAGATTGCGTCGCTGCTGGCGATCGGGTCGTCGATCTGCGGCGTTTCGGCGATTATTGCTGCCAAAGCAGCCATCGACGCGGATGATGAAGATGCCTCGTACGCCATTGCGGCGATTCTTGCCCTCGGCGCGATCTCCCTGTTCACATTTCCGCTGATCGGCCACTCGCTGCACCTGAGCGATAAGGCTTACGGCCTGTGGGCCGGGCTGGCCGTGGATAACACTGCAGAGGCAACGGCCGCCGGCGCGCTTTACTCGGATGCGGCGGGGAAGGTGGCGGTGCTGGCAAAAGCTACGCGCAACGCCCTGATCGGATTCATCGTGCTTGGCTATGCTCTCTACTGGTCGTCGCGCGGCCAGGCGGAGGCGGTCACCAACAAGGGTGCCTTTCTGTGGCGCAAGTTCCCAAAATTCGTTCTGGGTTTTCTGCTGATTTCAATGTTGGCCACTCTGGGCTTTTTTGCCAAGCCGCAACTTGCCAGTCTGGCCAATCTCTCGCGCTGGGCCTTTCTGCTCACGTTTGCCGGGGTGGGGCTACGCACCAATCTTCGAGAGCTTGGAAAGCAGGGCTGGCGCCCATTCGCGGTGGGAGCGATTGGCGAAGTTTTCATCGCGCTGCTGACTTTGGGTCTTGTCTATGGCGCGGATCATTACCTCAAGCTCTGAATCGGATCAGGTGCGGCGATCTGCCGCGAGCCTGTCTCAAGTCTGAGAGTCATGCAGGAATCGCCTGGCGTCGGCAAAATTGACAACCGCAGGACGAGAACTGCGCCGTGAAACCCGGTTCAGCCGAAGCCGGATCCTGGCACTCGTGGGGAAGTCGGAGATTCGCACGATGTTCAGGCAGGTTTGCGGGATGCGTGCACCGGTTAACGGGGCAAGTCTAAACCGAGAGGGGAGTGAACCGACGGTCCCGTCGCCCATTGTGGAACCCGTTTTGGAACCAGCGGTGAATCCATTTAGCCACTGAACGGCAAGAACAATGGCAAGCATCCGGCACATCAACCAGGTCTTAGCAATGAACGTGTAGATAATCACTGTTTCCTCCTGTGGTAGTCCGCTTGAAACGCGGTCCAGACCGATCTGAGCTCCTATTACCAAAGTCCCCTTTACTTATTCCCGTCTTCATAGTAGCATTAAGTCTATCGAATTAGTATAGATTATACGCGAGGAAATGGCCATGAATCAAACCAGCGGGGGGAGAATGAATCATCGGTCGAGAGTGGCAATTATCGGCGGTGGATTTACGGGAGCTACGCTTGCAGCCCAGTTGCTGCGCCATTCAGATGGCGGCATGTCAGTGGTTCTGATTGAGCGATGTACGCGGGTGGGGCACGGTGTGGCCTATGCAACCCGATGTAACGAACACCTGCTGAATGTCCGAGTACGGAACATGAGCGCTTGTCCGGATGACTCGGAGCACTTCTTAGAGTGGGCAAAACTAAATTATGAAAATTCTGTAAATCCTGACGATTATATTCCCCGCGCCGTTTACGGCCGCTATATCAACTCCCTTTTAGAGCAAGAAACCCAACGCCATCCCGGGCAGTTCGAGCATGTTCAAGAAGAGGCCGTCTCTCTCGGACAGTTCGGCGACATGGCGGAAATCCACCTTAGCAGCGGCAAGATTCTTTTCTGCGATAAAGTTGTTCTCGCGCTGGGCAACTTCCCTCCCGGCGACCCGCGACTCCCTGGAAAGACCACGAACAGCCAGCGCTATGTCTCCAATCCATGGACGGCGGATGCGCTGGAAGGCGCGCTTGGCGAGGCAGGCCAGGCCAAGAGTGTGCTGCTGGTCGGGTCTGGCCTGACCAGCGTGGACGTCGCAATTTCCCTGCAGGCGCGCGGTTTCCGTGGGACCATTCACATTCTTTCGCGGCGGGGATTGCTGCCGCAGACACACAAGGCGACTGCTCCCTGGCCAGCATTTTGGGACCAGCAATCTCCTCGAACCGTTCGCGGGCTGATGCGCTTGATTCGTACGCAAGCAGAAACGGCGGAACAGACAGGGAGCGGTTGGCGCGCGGTGATGGACGCGATCCGCCCGGTGACACAGGATATCTGGCGTTCGCTTTCGCTCGCGGAACAGCGGCGGTTTCTTCGCCACGCGCGGCCCTATTGGGATGTGCACCGTCACCGCGTGGCGCCGGCCATCGGCTCGCGGCTTACCCTCGAAGGGCAACACGGTCAGATTGAGACGCACGCCGGACGGATTGCGGAATACGCCGAAGATGCAAACGGCGTCGCTATCGCCTACTGCGATCGGAAGACCAGAGAACGAAAACAACTGCGCGTGGACTGCGTGATCAATTGCACCGGTCCTGAGTCCGATTGCCGCAAGGTCGACAGCCCGCTGCTCAAGAGTCTCATCGCACAAAGGCTGGCTCGTCCCGACGCACTTTCTCTTGGTCTGGATGTTTCTCCTGAGGGAGGCTTGATAGATGCGCACGGCGTGGCATCGAACATGATCTACGCCATCGGTCCGCTTCGCAAAGGGAACTTGTGGGAGACGACGGCCGTTCCTGACATTCGCGTCCAGGTGCGGGATCTATCGAAGACGCTGCTGACGGCCTGCGAAGAAGTGAACGCGCGACGCAATTGGCAGGAAGCTTTGGCAACTGTTTCGCAGGCCGGGGTTTCTCGCGCGGCGTCTCCTCGGCCGGCGCATGCGGGCCAGCGGCAAGGGGCGGGCAGGTACTTCGAACAGTTCTACCTCGGCTGCCTGGCTCATGCCTCCTACATGCTGGCGTCAGACGGCGAGGCGGTGGTGGTCGATCCGCAGCGGGATGTGGAGATTTATCTCAAGGCCGCCCAGCAGCACGGGGTAACGATCCGCCACATCTTCGAGACTCACCTGCACGCCGACTTTGTCTCCGGACACAAGGAACTCGCCGCCCGCACCGGAGCCAGGATTTATATTGGGCCGCATGGGCGAGCCACCATTCCTCATGCCGAGGTGCACGATGGGTTCGAGTTGCGCGTGGGAAGCATGGGCTTCAAAGTGCTGGAAACGCCTGGTCACTCGCCGGACAGCATTTGCCTGGTGGTCACGGACGAAAAACAATCTACACATCCATGGGCAGTACTGACCGGCGACACTTTGTTTATTGGCGACGTGGGGCGGCCTGACCTGTCGACCACGCACGGCGCCCGAGAGTTGGCGGGGAAGCTCTACGACAGTCTGCACGACAAATTGCTCAAACTCCCCAACGATGTCCTTGTCTATCCCGCGCACGGCGCCGGATCGCTTTGCGGGCGCAACATGCGCAACGAGCGATTCTCTACAATCGGTACGGAACGAATGACTAACTATGCCCTACAGATAAAAAATAAGGAGGAATTCGTGCGAGAATTGACCACCAACCTACCCCCGCGTCCCGCCTACTTTCCACAAGATGCCCAGATCAACCGGGCAGGCGCGCCTGCGTTGTCCGATCTGCCCGGCCTTACGCCGCTTTCGGCAGCTGAACTGCAGTCGCTGCTTGATGAGCGCGCGATGGTGCTCGATGTTCGCTCAGGCGATCAGTTTGCCGCTGGCCACGTGCCCGGCTCGATCAACATTCCACTCTCCGGCCAGTTTGCCTCATGGGCGGGGATCGTGCTCGGGTTATCTTCCCGGCCGGTGCTGATTGCAGAGTCAACCGAGCAATTGGCCGAAGCGCGCCTTCGCTTGTCCAGAGTCGGCATTGACGACGCGCAAGGATACCTGCAGAACGGGACGGAAGGCTGGACCAAGGCGGGACGGCCGTTGGTCACTTTGCCCCAGATTTCGGCGGAGAGCCTGCATAAGCGCATGCAGGCATATCAGGTGCAAGTTCTTGATGTGCGCCGCGAGCCAGAATGGCAAGCTGGACACATCTCGGCAGCGGCATGGTGCCCGCTGGAAGATTTCAAGGATTCGCTTCCCAACCTGGATCGCAGCATCCCCATCGCCATTCACTGCAAGGGCGGCTACCGCAGCATGATCGCCAGCAGCCTGCTGCGGCGAGAGGGATTCGAGAATGTCACGAATGTGATTGGCGGATTCGACGCCTGGGCGAAGGCCCGGCTGCCCATTGTGACCGAGTCGCTGATCACGGCTTAGAGCGCGAACGAGGCCGGGGCTGCGGCGAGCCCGAGTTCGAGACCAAGCCCGAAGCCTTTTCGGGCTGCGCCGTCAGCCGGGTAGGAATTCGGGTGCATTCGCGTCTTCTGCAACAATGTCTATAATTTTAATAGGAATTGTTGACACTGACGCCGCCAGGTGATAATCATCCATTGTTCCCTGATTCATCTCCGTACCAATCAATTCATCCATTCAAGTGAAATCAAGGTGTAGAATTCCCGCAATCGCGGCTTGGGTTGCTTTCAACCGCAGCCTGATTTCCACAACTGACAACAAGCAAGCGGCGTTGTAGATTTAATCCATCATCGATGATGGCTCGCACAATGCGACTCATCGGACCAGACTGATCTCGGGAGATGCCGGACCCGCGAGCCGCATCGTCGAGGTCCGATCCCTCCCAACGCAGTTCAACCGCTCGGCGCAATGCAGCACTCTTCGTTCGAGCAGTAAGGATTCAGTTGCATGCCTGACAATGCTGAAGTCCGCCACACTTTGAGCGAGCTGCAAGCGCGCCAGCTAGCCACCGTAACCAAAACGGTTCCGATGATGGAGATGATCACGCCGCGCTGGCTGGTCACTTTCCTGTCATGGATTCCGATCGAAGCCGGCACGTTTCGCGTGAACAAGGTCGCCCCGACCCGTCCCGGCACGCGCACCATCGAGTGCAGCCCCGACGATGAGGTTGATCTGCCGGAGATTTACGTCGATTATGAGGAGCATCCCAGAGAGTACACGCTCAACGCGGTCACCACAGTGCTGGACGTGCAGACCCGCATCTCCGATCTTTATCGCAGCCCGCACGACCAGATCCGCGAGCAATTGCGTCTGATGATCGAGAAGGTCAAGGAGCGCCAGGAGAATGAGCTGGTTAACAACGCGGAATACGGCTTGCTCAACAACGTTGCGCCGGACATGCGCGTGCAAACAAGGCTCGGCGCACCCACTCCCGACGACCTCGATGAATTGATCTCGAAGGTCTGGAAGGAGCCTGGTTTCTTCCTTGCGCATCCGCGAGCGATTGCCGCATTCGGCCGCGAGTGCACGCGTCGCGGTGTGCCTCCACCCACGGCCACCATGTTCGGTTCGGCATTTTTGACGTGGCGCGGCATTCCGATCGTTCCCTGCGACAAGATCGCTATCAAGGATGGGAAAACCAGCTTCCTGCTCCTCCGCACCGGTGAGCAGAAACAGGGCGTGGTCGGGCTCTTCCAGCCTGGCCTTCCCGGGGAAGTCACGCCCAGCCTGTCGGTCCGCTTCATGGGCATTAACCATAAGGCGATCGCGTCGTACCTGATCTCGCTCTATTGCTCGATCGCAGTTCTCACAGAGGACGCGATCGGAGTGCTGGAGAACGTCGATGTCGATCAATATTATGACTACGCCAAGTGACCCTGCGGCGGGCAATCCTCAAGGAGACTCCTTGGATGGCGGAGCGGTGGACTACGCGTACCCATTCGCAAGTATGGGATCGTTGCCTGATCCGGCGGTGATTGCAAAACTGGCAAACGAGTTCTTTGCGGCCATGCCGCGAATGGCTGTGCCCGCGGGCGGCGGGACCGAAGCGGTGCCTGCGACGGAGATGAATGCGGCTGCGGTCCCTGCCGGCGCGCAATCGCCCATCGCTCCCTGGCAGCTGGGCAACTTCGCCGAGACGGAGAGAGCTTCGCCCCTAACCGCGCCGACTGCGCCAACTGCTCCAACATCGATTGACCCGATGAAGGATATGCTTTCCTTCCCGGCCAGTCTGGCTGCCGGAGCGATGCGGCCAGCCACTCCGATTCCAACCTCCGCGCATCCCTCCTCGCCGCCGAGTGGCCAGTTAACGGAATCCGATCTGCGTGCGATTCCCAACTCGTTGACGGCAGCGTTGGTGCTTGGGTCGAACCTGCCCGGCATGAATTTAAAGCCCACCGTACAATCCGTCGACTCAATGGATGGCGCGCACGCGCCCGGTCTGCCAACTGCTTCAGCCACACTTCCGGCCACGGCGATGTTTTCGTTCCCGGCTGTTCCTTCCCTGCCGTCGTCGGCGGCCGCAGACCCGTTGGGTGGAGGAGTCCATGGGGCGATACCGGCTGAGCAGGCTGGCGCGCCAGCGGCACTCGGTTCTTCACCATATATTGTCGATGCAGGAAATGCGGCGTATCCAGAAGCGCCGCTGGCCACGCCGCCAGTGTTTCCATCGCTGACCGAACTGTACTCGTTTCCCAGCGTGCCGGCGATGCCAAACGCGTCGGGCGCAAAATCGATTC
>JBEKVS010000178.1:0-11753 GCA_049513795.1 Occallatibacter sp.
ATCCGCCTCTTTTCAGATTGTGTTGACTAAAGGGCTTTAGGCAACACAATCTGAAAAGAGGCGGATGAGTAAGGTTCGAATCAACGATCTCGCACGCGAGTTGGAAGTCAAGAGCCGTCAGATTCTTGACGTATTGGAGGAGCTCGGCCTGTCGGCCGGCAAGACCCACTCCAGTTCGCTCGAGGACTACGAAGCGGATAAGGTGCGCGCGCAGTTTGAGCGCAAAGCAGGCGGAGCCAGCCAGGGAAGCTCCGGATCCTCGCGCTCCCCGCAAGGTATCCAGCCCAAGATCGACTTGTCCCATGTTTCCAAGCCCGGCGATGTGCTCAAGGCCATCCTGGCAAACAAGCAGAAGGAAGAGCAAGAAGCGCGGCAAAGCCGTGCTCCGATACGCACTCAGCCTCCCGCGACTGCGCCTGCTCAGCCCACGGCAACCGTGCCGGCGAAGGTTGCCGTGGTGGCTACCCCACCTGCGGCAGCACCGGCCCGGCCGGAACCCCGCCGGATTGTTCCGCAGCCGCGCTCTGCGCCACCCATCGTGGTAGCAGCCCCGGCGCACCCCGCTATTGCATCGCGCCCGCCGACAGGCACAGTGATCGCCAAACCGCCTGCCGGTGCAGCCACGCCGGCACGACCCACGGTCGTAGTTGCGGCGCCGCCGGCTACTGTGGTGGTCAAACCTCCCGCTGTGGTTCCTCCAGCGGCGCAGCGCGAGGAACCCGCTCGCGCACCGGAGAAGCAAACCACATCGAAGCCTGTGGCAGTTCCGCCGGCCGCAGCCCAGTCAAGTCACGCAACAGCCGCAGTTGCTGAAGTCGTTGCCGCAACGGCCCAGGGTGCGCCCGCGGTCTCAGTGGTTGCACCGACGCAGATGGCTGCTGCGCCCTCCTCCGTCTCAGAGCCACGCGAGGCAGTAAAGGAAGCTCAAGTCTCAGCCCCCACCGACACGCTGGAAGCACCGTCCACCTCGGATTACGCGCAGAGTGCGCAGAGCCAAACCCAAGCTGCCGCGCCGGCGAGCGTACCACCGGTTCGCCGCATGGTGATGCCTCAGACTGGACCTCGCCCGGTCTACAAGGCGCCCATTGTGGCCCCGGCCGCCTTTGTGCCCGGTACCGGAAACCAGGCGGCCGGCGCGGGAATCCAGCGCGGCAAGCCCATCTTTGACCGCAACCGCCCAAGCGGCGGTCCGAGCACCTATCCACAGAGGACCCCTGGCGGACCTCCGGGGGCGCCAGGTCAATTCCCCGGCGGCGGCCCTCGTCCCAAGCATCCCACGCGCACCACGCCGGGCGGCTATGCCGGTGCGGGTGGTACGGGAGCACCTGGCGCAAGGCCAGGCTTTGGCGCGCGCCCTGGATTTGGTGGCGCACCGGGTGCGAGGCCTGGATTCGGCGCTCGTCCTGGCGCGGGTGGCGCGCCGCCCACGGGTGAAGCTCCACGTCCTCAGCGTGCGCCTGCCAAGCGCCCCGGCGGCCGTCAGCAGCAGTACCCCAAGACCAAAGAAGGTCCAATGAAGGGCTTTGTGCCGCCGCCGCGTTATGGCGGGGTGCAATATGGCGGAGAGCCGCTGCCCATCACACGCGAGATCACCGTCACCGAGGGCATCAGCGTCAAGGATCTGGCCGAAAAGCTTGAAGTCCGCGCTAAGGACCTGATCGCGACGCTGCTCATGACGGGCGTGTTTGTGACCGTCAACCAGTCGCTCGACGCTGAGATGGTCAAGGACGTGGCAGCTAAATTCGGCGCTGCGGCAACCGTGATCAGCTACGAAGAAGAGATCGCCAACCAGGCCATCGAGGAAGTCCTCGAAGCAGAGAACACGGGCGAGCTTGAAGTTCCGCGCTCTCCCGTTGTTACGGTCATGGGTCACGTCGACCACGGCAAGACTTCGCTGCTCGATGCCATCCGCGAGACCGACGTTGCGGCCGGCGAAGCAGGCGGAATCACGCAGCATATCGGCGCCTACAAGGTGCGCTTCGCCAAGGAAGGTTCGCCTGCATCGGGACGCGAGATCGTCTTCCTCGATACGCCGGGTCATGAGGCATTCACGCGCATGCGCGCTCGCGGCGCCAAGGTCACCGACATCGTCGTCATTGTCGTCGCTGCCGATGATGGCGTCATGCCGCAGACGCTTGAAGCTATCGATCACGCTAAGGCGGCCAACGTACCGATCATTGTCGCCGTCAACAAGATCGACAAGCCGGAAGCAAATCCGGATCGAGTGAAGAAACAGCTTGCCGATCGCGGCCTCATCCCGGAAGAGTGGGCCGGCTCAGGCGATCAAGGCACCGTATTCGTCGAAGTTTCGGCCAAGAAGCGCAAAAATCTTGACCTGCTTCTCGAAATGATCTGCCTGGTGTCCGATATTCGTGCTCCCAAAGCCACGCCCGGACGGAAAGCCGTCGGCTCGGTCATCGAAGCCAAGCTTGATCGCGGACGCGGCGCAGTGGCGACGGTCCTTGTCCAAGACGGTACTTTACGTCTAAATGACAGCTACATCGTCGGAAATACCTTCGGCAAAGTCCGCGCGATGTTCGACGATCGCGGACGCGCGCTCGAAGAAGCCGGGCCATCGACTCCGGTTGAAGTGCTGGGCCTCGAAGCCATGCCTGACTCCGGCGATACCTTCCTCGTCGTCGCCGATCGCGACAAGGCCAAGGGCATTGCGCAGTATCGCAAGATGAAGGAGCGCGATGCGCAGCTGGCCAAGAGTTCGCGTGTGTCTCTCGAAGGCCTGGCGGAGCAGATTCGCCTGGCAGGCGTAAAGGATCTGCCGCTCATTATCAAGGGCGACGTGACGGGATCTGTCGAGGTGCTGGCCGACTCGCTGGTCCGCATGTCCACGGAGAAGGTGCGCGTCAAGGTCATCCATTCCGGCGTCGGATCCATCACTGAAAGCGATGTCCTGTTGGCCACCGCTTCGAACGCCATCATCATCGGCTTCAATGTGCGCCCGGAGCGCAAGGCCGCCGAGCTGGCGCAACAGGAAGACGTGGAGATTCGCCTCCACTCCATCATCTACGAACTGCAGGACGAGATGCGACTGGCCATGCTGGGGCTGCTCGATCCGACCTTCAAGGAGAATTACGTGGGCCGCGCGGAAGTCATTCAGGTCTTCCGCATTCCCAAGGTCGGCACCATCGCCGGCTGTCGCGTGCAAGACGGCGTCATCCGACGCGATGCCGAAGTCAAACTCATGCGCGACGGCGTGCAGGTCTTCAAGGGCAAGATCGGCTCCCTCAAGCGCATCAAAGACGACGTTCGCGAAGTTACCAATGGCATGGAGTGCGGCATCGGCCTGGGTAACTTCAACGACATCAAGGAAGGCGATGTAATCGAGGCCTTCTCGACGGAGAAGTTAGCCGCCGACCTTGGCGCGCTGACCACAGCCAAGGCATAATTCAACTTCGCACGCAAAACTGCCCGCTTCTCATTGAGAGAAGCGGGCAGTTTTGCTAGGAAACCGTATCCGTCTCAGTTACTCAAAGTAAGGGGGATCATCCCAGTGTCGGCGAATTTGGCTCTCTGGAAACGGACCGAATCGCAGGCCCTTAAAAACTTTACTTAGGTCGGCCCTGCAGGTCGAGGAGTAGGGCAAGTTTTCGAAGTCGGTGTAAGTTGCGCCAAAGCCTGTGCTATTGACGTGAAACACCCACTTCAAAACCATCTGGCCGTCTTTCTGCAACGGCGGAATCCTCACGGGGTGCGACCAATCGTTGTCCGTCTTCACTTCGGCAACAACGACATTGAGTGCTGGGCCCATACCAACGTGCTGATGGTCCATCCGATGTTGCCGTCGTACTCGAAAACCAAGATTGGCTTCCTAGCTAAGATAGCCGCGCGGCGCGTATGAAGATAATTCAGAACGAACGCAAGTGCAGAAACGACCAAAGCTGTCGCCGACGGGGTGGCCGTAACTGTGTCCTTGATCTCCCATGATGGTGCTTGAAGCATTTGGACCCCCGCAATGAAGTGCCATAGCTGGGTGCCCCGTCCTTCCGCAGGCTAATCGCTAACAGGTGGGAAGCCTGAAATCACAAACCGTGGAAGGTCGGCTAGGCTCGGCGCTGCTCTTTGAGAGTGACAAGGTCGGCTTCGTGCCTGCCCAAATCTCGATAGAAGTGCCGCAGGTCGCCTTCCATCGTCGTCAGCCTCGTTTCGATGCTATTGAACCGAGCATTATTCAACAAGATTCCGACCAAAACCAAAATGGACGGGATCGCGATGCTGAAGGCTAGCTGGATATTCGTCATACCGACACCTGACAATAGTATAGCCAGTTTTCATTTGATACGGAAAATCAAATCATGATTGCCGTGGTGACCCAACCTTCCGCAGCCCAATAGCGGAAGGTTGGTTGCCCGACTTTTGAGCCCGTGCCCGCTCTCCCAGAACCGATGGCAGGCCATCAAAAAAAACGCAGCAACGTATCCGGGTGATCTCTCTTGACACGCGCAAACCATTTGCAGGGAAAGTAAAGCAGCGCGACCACGCAAATCCACATGGCGCAGACCACGGCGAGCCCATGTCCATAGGGCGGGGCGCCATCGGGAGGGTAGTTAAGAAAGAATCCGCCGTGGAAGAGCCATCGCACGGGCTGATGAGTTAGAAATCCAAGAAGAATGGCGGCGAGGTGAATAACATACAAATGCAAAATGTAATAGAAGAGCGGGACTCGCCCATAAGTCTCTAACACACGGCCGAACCAGCCCCAGGCTCCTAACCCGCCCATGGCCAGCAAAACGAAGATAACTCCGAGTGTCATGAGGAGGAATTCGAGCGATGGCGGATATTTTTCGACGTCGAAGAACAAAATAACGGTCTTGGACCAGGTGGGCATGGGATGCCAATCGCCAGGCGTGGAGTGGGCGATAGCTGCGCCTGGATTGCCATAGATATTCGTGAAACGGAGAATGGTGAAAAGCGCGAGCGACCCAGCGCCTGCCCACAGAAGTGTCCGACGAGACGAAGCTGAATTGCTTTCAAAGAGGGCACCCATGCTGAAGCCAAGCAGCGTGACCGCACACCACGGAATCAAGGGGAACAGAACGAACACAGAAATGTCGCCGACATGCGCACGGCCCGAGCGATGCAGAACGAAGAGCAGCCACTGGCCGGCATGGAATGCGGCTGGCTTGAGGCCATCAAACAGGTCATGCGTTGCAATCACAATCAACGCCACAGCCATCACAACCACACGCGGCAAGCGCACGAATGCAGCCAGCAGGATCATCGAAATTCCCAGGCAGCAGATCACGCCGAACATGCCCCAGCCGGGGTGGAACGTCCAGGCAAAACCAATGATGGTGAATTCCAACAAGGCAAGCCAGATGCCGCGCGAAACAAGAAACCTTTGCAGATCGCGCGGCGAATGGCGCTTTCCATAAAGGTATGCGCCGACTCCGGCGAGCAGGAAAAATGCGGGCGCGCACAGATGAGTTACCCAGCGGACAAGGAAATAAAATCCCCAGGTCTGATCAATATTCTCCGGTTCGAAGGGAATGTTCGAGATGAAGTCGCGGGTGTGATCGAGAGCCATCAGCACCATGACCAAGCCGCGCACCATGTCGATGGAGGCGACGCGCCGCGGGTTCGGGCTAGCATTCTGCAGGCTGGGATTTTGAATGGGAGCCTCCTCGATCAGCCTTAATTTGCTGGACCTGATTTCCTGTACTTGATTTTCTGGAATTGTAACCTGCGCTGCCGTTTTCAAGATTCGATTTGAAACGGCTCGGTTGCCTGGCGCGATTGGTTGCGTTGTCGATGAGTTGAATCTTCCGAGCCGCGCATTCGGCCTCAGGTTCGGTGGACAGCGCGGCACACTAGCCACGTGATGCACTTCTTCCCGCGTTCCCGGTAGCCATGCTATGCTGAATCGCACCTCCCCCAAGGGGCTCGAATCAATCCGCTAAAAAAATCGAAAAAGGAGAACATCATGGGTTTACTTGAAGAAGCAGCAGGCGCATTCGCCGCAGTTGAGGCCGCGAAGAAGCTTGACCCCAACGCCGGCATTCTTACCGAGGGCATCGCGGCCGTCGCCGGGTTTGAGGGCACCGAAGCCATCACTAACTTCATCGACAAGAAGGAAGAAGAGAAAACGGATTCCCAGGGATAAAGAAGTCGACGGAAGACTCGATTTTCCATCAGAGCCTGCTTAGATTTCTCCGGACGCGAGCCTGGGTATTCGAGCAGGTGCGGCTTGAGGGTTTGGTGTGTCGAGTACCCGCAATGCGAGGGAGTGTATGCGCAAGGCGCTTCGCACTCCCGCACTTCTTCGACGTGATTGCGGTCGATCACAGAGAGCGCAATCAAACTTCGCGAAGAATCAATAAACTCTCCCTCCGGCTCCTACCGCTATCCAGCTACAATCTTCACCACTGCGCGAGTTAGCGCACAGGCGCTCTCCAGGCCTCGGAGACGCGCGCCGTTTCATGAGGTCAATGCCCCGAAGCCCCGCGCTCGAAGAGTCTACGCGCGCTGCAATCTCTGCAAAGGAGAAGGCCATGTCCCCCGAGACCACACCTGTCACCGCGCCCAGCAAACACAAGAAGCAGAGCCCGAAGCCGGCTCCGGTCCCGCCTCCGCCCACTCATTCTTCCGGGGCAACCACTTACACGCTGCTGACGGAACCCGATCAGGGCCTTCAGCCTATCTACAGCCTGCTCTCATCGGCGAAAAAGTCGATCGACATGACGATGTACGAACTCTCCGATACACAAGTGACGAGTTTGCTCACCACCGCCGCAGGCAATGGGCTGGCTGTGCGCGTCATCCTCGATCAGAACAATGAGAAGGCGAATAACCTAGCGGCCTACAATTCTCTAACGGCCGGCAAAGTCTCCGTGCACTGGGCCAACCCGATTTATGCGTGCACACACCAGAAGACCATCACCATCGACTCCACCACGTCCGCGATCATGACTCTTAACCTGACGCCAGAGGACTATGCCACGACGCGCGACTTCGCCGTGATCACCAATGACGCCGCGGACGTGGCTGCAATCGAGACTACATTCAATGCGGACTTTACGAATGCCTCCATCACTCCGCCGACTGGCGACAACCTGGTCTGGAGTCCGACGAACTCACGCTCGGCTCTGACGACTCTGATCGAAGGCGCGAAAAAATCTCTTCTCATCTCGCAAGAGGAATTTGACGACGCAGGAATTCAAACACTGGTGGAAGCAGCACTGAGGCGCGGCGTGGCCGTGACACTGGTGCAGGAGAATCTGGGCGGCACTTACTCCAAGGTGCTGAACAGCCTGAAAGCCGCCGGTGCAGTCATCGCCACTTTCAGTTCCAAGACCGGATACTACATTCACGCCAAGACGGTTCTTGCGGATTATGGCACCGCGAGTGCCAGTTTGTTTGTGGGCAGCGAAAACTTCTCCACCGATTCGCTCAACGATAATCGCGAACTCGGCCTCCTATTCAATGATCCTGGCTGCATGACCGGGGTCTACACGGCCATCACCAAGGACTTCAGCAACGGCACCAAGTTCTAGACCGGGACCACGACGCGCGGTTTGCGCATTGTCAGCAACTCACAGATCGGACTCCTTGCAGGCACCCGGCAGACGCTCTAACCAGGGCTGTCGAAGCCAGGAAATCCGCGCGTCCGGCGTGGCGCGGCGGAGAGCCTTTGTCCAGCGGTTGAGGTGCAAAGCCGATCGGCGACGTTACAAGTCTGCTACTGGTCTCGGATTCATCGGATTTTCCGCTTGATTTTCACTCTCAATTAATAATCCTCTCAGATTTCTCATTCTGAGACTATCAAGTCATTGCAAATAATAGTGCGAAAATAATAGATTGACAATCGTATCTGGCTGGGATAATAATTGTGACGGGTACTACTAGCGCCAAGGAGGTAATACATGCGTCGTATTCTCATTGCAAGTGCTCTTCTCTCGCCGTTATTCCTCTCCGCAGCGGCAAATGCAGCCCCACCCGTAACCAATCCGACAACGGCTAACTCGGCTCGTCCGCTGAGCACCGGTGTCAAGCCCGCACACGTAATTTCTTCAACCAGCATCACTGTTCCGGCTTCGGCCATCGTTCCCGACAACGCTGAGTTTATTGTTCACCTAAACGTCAACCAGGATGGCACAGCCAAGGACGTGCAGGTGGTCAGGTCATCCGGAATCGGCCTTGACGAGACAGTGGCAGCCGCGGTTCGTCAGTTCCGCTTTCAGCCCGCCACGCTCGACGGCCAGCCCGTCGCTGCGGACATGACCCTCAACGTCTTCGTCCAGCGCTAACTCCGGCTCGGGTCCTCGGGACGCCCACAGCGATCGACCGCACCCACCGACTCCTCGCGGTCAGCCCTCCATCCTGGCGATAATCTCGCCGCCGGGATGGAGGCTTTTGTTTGCGCGACGCTCCCTGTGTTCAGATTCGGACATCGATTCGCGAATCCGCACAAGCGAGGCCGTTTTCATCCATATCTTCGCGGGCTATTGAACGCGCGAAATGAATCACTTGCGCCCGGAGCGGTTTGGCAGATAGCGTGCACCTACCAAGCAACATTCCATTCAACTGGCATGGAGGCTTGCATGGGGACGCTGATTCAGGATCTTCGCTTCGCGCTTCGTCAACTGGGCCGGGCGCCCAGCTTCACCTTCACAGCCGTGATTACACTGGCTCTCGGCATTGGCGCGAATACGGCCATCTTCAGCCTGGTGAATGCGCTCCTGCTCAAGCCGCTTCCGGTTGCGAACCCGGGTGAGATTGCAGCGCTGGCAGCGGGCCAGGGCAGCGGCCCGGTGGGGCAGGGCTTCTCTTACCCGGAGTTTCAGCAAATTCGCGCTCAGGTCGGCCACTCGTTCAGCGCGGTCGCAGCCCATGCGCTGGGCCTGGATGGTATCGCCATGCAGGGTCAGCAGCCGCAACGCATCCTGACGGCGTATGTGACCGGGAACTTCTTTTCGATGCTCGGACTCAAGCCCGCTGCAGGTCGCCTGCTGCTCGACAGCGAAGGCGAGGTGCTGGGAAAAGACCCGGTGATTGTGCTGGGCTACGACTATTGGAAGGAGAAATTCAACCTCGATCCAAGCATCGTGGGCCGGCCGGTCACGGTGGACGGGCATCCGTACACCATCGTGGGAGTAGCTCCCAATGGCTTTTCCGGAGTTCAGTCGTTTGTTAAAGTGGCGGGCTTTATCCCCATTTCACAGATCGCCAACCAAGCCGGGACCACTGACGTGTGGACGAACTGGCAGAACCGCCCGTTGAGCTTGTTCGCCAGGCTGCAGCCGGGCGTGAGCTTCAAGCAGGCCAGTTCGGATATGGGCGTGAGTGCCCAGACCCTGACGCGGCTGCAGCCGGAGGCGGAAAAGAAGATTAGGATGGTCGCGTTTCCAGAGCCGGTCATGCGCGTTCAAACCGGCGACGGAAGCACGATCTACGTGGTGGCCGGGCTCTTTCTGTCGCTGGCCGTGATGGTGCTGATGCTGGCATGCGTCAACGTGGCCAACCTGGTTCTGGTGCGCGCCACGAGCCGAGAGCGTGAAATGGCCATTCGCTCCGCAATGGGCGCCAAGCGCTCGCGGCTGCTGCGGCAGATGATCACCGAGAGCGTAACCCTGGCGCTGATCGGCGGAGTCGCCGGCGTGCTCCTCGGCGCCTGGGCAAGCAGCGCGCTCGGTCATCTCGATGTGCATGCCGATCTGCCCGTAAACCTCTCTTTCGGATTCGACTGGCGCATCTTCTTCTACTCCTTTGCCGTGGCCTTGCTGGCTGGGCTAGTGGTTGGAATTGTGCCCGCCGTGCGCGTTGCCAAGGCCAATGTGAATGGAGTGCTGCGTGAAGGAGGGCGCGCAGTGGCCACCGGCCGCCATTGGTTCCGCGACGCGTTGGTGGCCATGCAGATCGCGGGCTCGCTGGTGCTGCTGGTGGTTGCCAGCCTGTTTGTGAGAAGCCTGACGGCGATGCAATCCATGGACTTCGGTTTCAAGCCGGATCAGGTTCTCAACCTGATTGTCGACCCGGGCGAGATTGGGATGAGCCCCGAGCAGTCGCGGGATCTGGGCAGGACCATCCTGGCCCGGCTTCATCAGTTGGCGGGCGTGGAGGCGGTGAGCCATGCGTCTACGATTCCGCTTGGCTACCTAGGCAATGGCGGCGACACGGTGACCATCGACGGAGCGCCGCCGCCGTCCAACCCCGGCGCGTTTGGTGTGGGCTACACCGTGATTTCGCCCGAGTACTTCAACGTGATGGGCATCGGCATGGTGCGGGGGCGCGGCTTCACCGAAGCCGACGACGAGCATAGCCGAGACGTGGCCATCATCAGCGAAAGCATGGCGAGCAAATTCTGGCCCAATCAGGACCCCATTGGACATACCTTCCGCATGGCCGCGGAGAAGAACCGCAAGCTGGAAGTGGTTGGAATAGCGCGCGACGCCATGTTTCAGTACTTCGGGGGCGGCAAGAAGCAGCCATTCCTATACCTTCCCCATGACCAGCACCTGGCCGGAAACACGTTGATGGCGATTCAGATCAGAACCGAGCGCGATCCGCTGGCCCTGGCGCCGACCGTGCAGAAGACCATTCACGACATTTCGTCGGGGCTTCCGATATTTCAAGTTCAGACCATGCGGCAGGCCATGTACACGCTGAATGGCCTGTTGTTGTTCCAGATCGGCGCGTCGCTTGCCGCCCTGATGGGCGGCTTGGGATTGACGCTGGCGGTGATTGGCCTTTACGGCGTTGTCTCCTATGCGGTGAGCCGGCGGGTGCATGAGATCGGACTGCGCATGGCTCTGGGAGCCAGCCGCGGAATCGTGTTCCGCATGATTTATCGCCAGTCTGTTGGGATGGTCGCCGCCGGATTGGGGATTGGACTTGCGCTGGCGCTTGCGATCGCGCGCACCGTGGGCAGCTTTGTGATGGTGAGCGTATGGGACCCCTGGACATACGTGGTGGTGGCTTTGGTGTTGGCGGCAGCGGCATTGGGCTCAACCTTTTTCCCAGCCCGGCGCGCCATGGCTATTGAGCCCATGACCGCACTGCGCGAAGAGTGAGTTGCACCAGGACCAAGTGCATCAATCTCGGTTGTGGAAAGATGGCGTGAATGAGGGACTGCCGTCGTCCCGCTTTCTTAGAGGCTGCCGAAGAACTCGCTCTGGAGGGTAGGCCGGGGCTTCAGACCCGGCTTCGCGAGGGCAGGGTTTGTCATGCATGGAGTCGATATTTGGCCGCCAAGTGTCAGGGCTGAAAGCCCTGACCTACCAGTGCCGAACGGCCCCCTTGAACTTCCGGACAGTTTCCTAGAGCGGGTAGCGCTCCAGTTGAATGCACTGCCGGGCGACGGCTCTGCTGAGAGCGACAGTGTCGGCCGGCGTATAGCGGACCAGCCGGCGCAGAATAGCCAACTGCGTGCGCAGCAGATCGCCCTCTGCACAGGCCGCCAGCACGCGCCGCGATGCCTGCTCGGCCAACGCCATGGTTTCTTCGGCCAGCAAGGCGGTCATGGATGCGGCCACTTCGGCTGATGATTTGCGTGCCTCAGCAAGCTTGCGCGCCCGCAGCAGGGCCGATTCCAAGGCGTAGACCTGCGCGATCATGTCGGCGAGATCGGCCATGACTTCCTGCTGATCCTGAAGTTCGGCCATGAAACGCTGGCTGGCTACTCCTGCCGAGAAGAGCGTGATCTTTCTTGCCGCAGCGAGGATTTAGGCCTCTCGGGCCAGCGGCTCACCGGTGTCATTGGTCGAGTCAAACGACGGCGGCTGCGTCACTTCATCCATGAG